>JAGFJE010000003.1 GCA_024103175.1 Phaeodactylibacter sp. | reverse complement strand
CATTTGGGATCCGCTTCTGGGCTCAACGAGCGCTGGGGCATCCTGTTCCGCACTTTTTGGGATAAAGGGTAATCCCTTAGGATATTCTCCCGCCGGGCGGCTTCTAGGGGGTCCAATGGCCGCTGTTCAAGTAACTTGGCCAGCCTGTTTTTGAGCGGCTCAAACTCATCGGAGAAGCTCCTGGAGAATGGGATTTCCTGATATTCCCTTTCCAGTAGTTTTTTTAATTTGGGGATTTTGGAAAATGCTTCTTTTGGGGGCAGTGTCGCCTCGTCTAATAATACAATGATCAGGTTATCGTCGGAGATCAGTTCCAGGGCAAGCTCAATTTCCTTTCTTACCCAGTCCTCCTCGTTATCCAGCCTTCTTATTCCGTATTCATCCTGGCATTTCAACCAACTCTTCCCTATCAAAGAAAGGACGACGGTAGCCTGGCGCAGCTCCTGCTCCAGCCGCTTGGGCCAATTTTGGCCAGCTTTGATATCTTCCGTGTCCAGAAAAACATGTACGTTTTCAAAAGAAGCCTGGATCTTCTCTTTCAGCAGAATAGCGTACGCCTTACTGTCCTCTCGGCGATAATTGATAAAAATGCTTGGCATATTTCGTATCTCTTGCTGGTTGGCTATAAAAGTAGAAAATCAGGAGTAAATAGGCGTAACAAGATTGGACTATTCCTATTCTCAAGGGCGGAGGTGCCAGAATAGATGATCCGGAAGGCTTTATACAAGAAACCTCCCCCGTATCCATATTCTTTCAGCTACCAAATAACTAAAACAACTCACAACCATGGCGCAGGATAGAACAAATAATTTCGTTGAATACAATTTGGTTTTATTCCAAACCATAATATTGTATATTTGCTATTATGGCTAAAAAGAAAACAACGTTGTCAGTACAGGGTAGTGAGATCACTTTGATCCTCAAAGAAAAAGGAGACTATATCAGCCTTACCGATATGGCCCGCAAGTTTGAAGGAGACCCAAGAGACCATATCCGAAACTGGCTGCGTAATGGCTCCACCATAGAATTTCTCGGTGTGTGGGAAAAAGTCCATAACCCTGGTTTTAATGTGGTGCAATTCCACCACATTAAAGCGGAATTTACACGCAATACTTTCCTGATGTCCGTTTCAAAATGGATTGAAAATACTGGGGCAATCGGGATAACGGCAAAATCCGGCCGTTATGGTGGAACATATGCACATAGTGATATCGCTGTGCAGTTTGCCACGTGGTTAAGCCCGGAGTTTTATGTTTATCTGGTCAAAGAGTTTCAGCGATTAAAGGCCATTGAGGCACAAGAGCGGCATGAAGCTTTAGAGTGGAGTGTTAGGCGTATTCTGACCAAGATCAATTACTCCGTCCATACTGATGCGATTAAAGAGGAACTCATCCCGCCCCGGCTCGCGCAGGATAAAACAAGCGGCCTGGTTTATGCCGGAGAAGCAGATATTCTCAACCTTGCCTTGTTCGGAATGACTGCCAAAGAGTGGCGAACGCAAAATCCGGAAGCCAAAGGAAACATCAGAGATCAAGCCACAACGGAACAATTGCTCGTACTCGCCAACCTGGAAGCCATAAACGCTGAATTGATCCGGCAGGGCTTAAGCCAGGACGAACGGGTGATCCGGTTGAATGAAGCTGCTATCACACAAATGCGCTCGATCCTCGCCTCTCCAAGTGCTTCAAAGCTGCCGCCTACGGACAAATAACAGTCAGGCCGGGTGATTTCCTTTATCTTTGAGTGCTATCCAAGGCAAGGCTTTCGGATCGGATCTCTCCTTTGATCAAGGTAACTCTTATGAGTCCACTCAAACCGCCCTTAAAATGCACCACACCCCCTCCACCCAAAAGGCTCATTTATCCCGCCTAAAGCGTCCAAAGAAGCCGTTCAACAAATCAACGCCCAAAAAACTGCAACCATGGCCGTTTTTCTGAACCTCAATAATACGATGCCATTTCCTGTTTTTTTCAAAATGCATTCAAATTCCTGCCCAAAGCCCGTATTTTTGAAGCCGGAAGCTTGCCCGGCCAAACGATAGGGAGGACGGGCTTACCCGGAAGAGCGCAGTGAAGACGGGCCGGAACCCTTCGCACTTCCGCTTTCCGCTTTCCGACTTTCAAAAAAGCCTTAACCAATGGAATCCATAAGCGTATTCGACATGCTCAAGATCGGCGTCGGCCCTTCCAGCTCCCATACCCTGGGGCCCTGGCGCGCCGCCGAGCGGTTCTGGAAAGAGCTGCGGGCCAGGGGCCTACTGACCAATACCTATAGTGTTCAGGTTCATCTTTACGGCTCGTTGGCCCTGACGGGCGTAGGCCATGGGACGGACATCGCCGTGCTACTGGGCCTGAGCGGGCAGGACCCCGAGACCATTCCGGTGGAAGACGTACAGCGCCTGCCAAAACGGATCGCCGAAGAAGGCCTGCTCCGCCTTGCCGGCAAACAGCCAGTGCCCTTCAACCCTGCCGACACTATAGCCTTCCACTACTCGGAGCGCCTGCCCGGCCACGCCAACGGGCTGATCTTCGAAGCGTACGGGGAGCAGGAAGAAATGCTGCACTCCGCCACTTACTATTCCGTCGGCGGAGGTTTCGTGGTAAAGGAAGGAGAGGAAATACAGGAAAACCCTGTCCGCCTACCCCACCCCATCGCCACCGCCCGCGAGTTGGAACAGTACTGCGCCGGCCACAATGCCTCCATCTGGCAGGTGGTTATGGAAAATGAGAAGGCCTGGCGCCCGGAAGCGGAAATCAAAGCCGGCCTGCTGCGGATCTGGGAGGTGATGAAAAACTGCATCTACCGCGGATGCCACACCCGGGGTATCCTGCCCGGCGGCCTGGAGGTGAGCCGCCGCGCCGCCGACATCCACGACAAGCTGAAGCTGCCCTGCGAGTACAGCAACGCCAACGAATGGGTGCGCTGCCTGATCCGTTCCCAGTTCGAGTTTTCCAAAGTGCTCAAATGGATCGGCTGCTTCGCCATGGCGGTCAACGAGGAGAACGCCAACTTCGGGCGCATCGTCACGGCGCCCACCAACGGCGCCGCCGGGGTCATCCCCGCCGTGCTGATGTATTACCTCTGTTTTACGGAGAAAGACGTCACTGAAGACGACATCGTCAAATTCCTGCTGGTCGCCGGCGAGATCGGCAGCATCTTTAAGAAAGGCTCCACCATCTCGGCGGCCATGGGCGGCTGCCAGGCAGAGATCGGGGTCTCCTCCGCCATGGCCGCCGCCGCCATGGCCGAAGGGCTGGGCGGCAGCCCCGCTCAGGCCCTGATGGCCGCCGAGATCGCCATGGAACACCACCTCGGCCTCACCTGCGACCCCATCGGAGGGCTGGTGCAGGTGCCCTGCATCGAGCGCAACAGCATGGGCGCCGTCAAGGCCATTACCGCCGCCAATATCGCCCTGGATAGCGACCCAAAGAAGGCGCGCGTCCACCTCGACGAGTGCATCAAGACCATGTGGGAAACCGCCCAGGATATGAATACCAAGTATAAGGAGACCTCCCAGGGGGGGCTGGCGGTGAATATTTCGATTAAGGTGCCGGAATGTTAGGGGATTCGTTAATTCGTTGATTAGACGCCGGAGAACTTGGCCGGGTTGATTCGTTGATGGGTTGGCAGCCTGGTGTGGGGACAAGGATGCTCCCCAGACAGCAGGTTTCCAGAGGGGACAGTCCCGGATTTTCCAAAAAAAGTAATACTTTCATCATCGCTCTTTATATTTATTGGCCTACTCCAGAAACCGACAACCAACAACGCCGTCAATGCCAACCTATCACATACACATCGAAGGGCAGGTCCAGGGCGTAGGCTTCCGCCCCTACGTCTACCGAATGGCGACGGAGGCCGGCCTGTCCGGTTGGGTAAGTAATACTAACGACGGTGTACACATAGAAATAGAGGCAAGTCCGGAGGAAGCTGACATTTTCTACCATAGCCTGGTCGCAAAGGCCCCGATCATGTCGCTTATCCTCCGGCACTCTATTCAGGAGGTGGAAGAAAAGGAATTCCAAAGCTTTCAGATCGTAGACAGCCGGGAAGGCGGAGAGGCCCGCCTGCTGATGACGCCCGATTTTGCCATGTGCGATGATTGCCGGCGGGAACTGCCTCAGGAAAACAACCGCCGCTACGGTTATCCTTTTATCACCTGTACCAATTGCGGCCCGCGCTTTTCCATCATCCGCCGGCTGCCCTACGACCGGGAACGCACGACGATGGCGCCCTTTGTGATGTGCCCGGACTGCCGCTCGGAATACGACAACCCGCTGGACCGCCGCTATTACTCCCAGACCAACTCCTGCCCGGCCTGCAGCATACAACTGGCCCTATACACTAAAGATAAAACCCTGGTTTCCAGCGATACCGGCTTCATCCTCCAGCGGATCAGCCGTCTCTGGGAAGAAGGAAAGATCATCGCCGTCAAGGGGATCGGCGGTTTCCTGCTCACCTGCGACGCCGCCAACGCCGCTGCCGTCGAAGAGCTGCGCCGGCGGAAGAACCGCCCCGCCAAGCCCTTTGCCCTGATGTACCCCGATACGGAGACGCTCCGGCAGGACGCCAGGCTGGCCCCGGAAGCGGAGAAGCTGCTGCATTCCCCGGCTGCTCCCATCGTCCTGTTGCCGGTGGAAGAAGCGCCCCCTTCCGGCATTGCCCTCGAGCCGATAGCGCCCGGCCTGGGGCAGATCGGCGTGATGCTGCCTTATGCGCCGCTCTACGAGCTGCTGCTCCGGTACTTTCCGCGGCCTATTGTCGCTACGAGCGGCAACGTCAGCGGGGCGCCCATCTGCTACGAAAATGAAGAGGCGCTGAACAGCCTTTCCGCCATCGCCGACTACCTGCTGCTCAATAACCGCGATATCGCCACTCCACAGGATGACAGCGTCATCCGGCTGAGCCCTCATTACGGCGTGCCTGTCTTTCTGAGGCGGTCGCGGGGGTATGCCCCGACCCTGCTGCCTCCCGTCCCTTCGGCAGAAAAAGAGGCCGTGCTGGCCACCGGGGCCGAACTCAAGAGCACCTTCACCCTGCTGCATGCCGGCAATTACTACGCCAGCCAGTACCTGGGCGCCCTGGGCACGCTGGAAACCCAGGAGCGGTTCCGGGAAACGGTGCATCACCTGTTGTCTCTCTTCGAGGTACAGCCCGGCATTATCGTGGCGGATAAACACCCGGGGTATTTCAGCACCCAGCTAGCTCACGAGATGGCGAAAAAATGGAATATTCCCGTCTTTTCATACCAGCACCACATCGCCCACTTCGCCGCCCTGTTGGGTGAGCACGGCCTGCTGCAGGCCGGGGCGCCCATCCTGGGCATCGTCTGGGATGGGCTGGGGCTGGGCGACGACGGGCAAATATGGGGAGGAGAGTTTTTCATTTATGACAATTATGCCTTCCGCCGCTTCTCCCAATTTGAGTATTTCAACTACTCCCTGGGCGACAAGATCGCCCGGGAGCCGCGCCTGTCGGCACTGATGGCCGCCCAGGGCCTGGAAAAAGCGGAGAAATGGCTACGCCCAAAGTTCAGCAAAACGGAATGGAAGGTATATCAGCAGTTGATGGAGCGGGAGCCCACCATCCATACTTCCAGCGCAGGGCGCCTGTTCGATGCTGCCGCCAGCCTGCTCACGGGCCGGGATATATGTACCTTTGAAGGGGAGGCCGCCATGCTCCTCGAACAGCTGGCCCAACGCTATTGCCGGAAGAACGGCCTGGATATGGAAAACCATTACCCCTGCATAAACGAGGAAAACGGCCAAGTTTCCTCCTCTTCCCTCATGAACGGCATCCTCGAAAGCCTGGCCCGGGGCGAGGAGCGGGAGGCTATCGCCGCCCGGTTCCATTTCTCTCTGGTCAAAGCGGCCGAGGCCGTTGCCTGCCGGGCCGGCGTGCAAAAGCTGGCTTTCAGCGGCGGCGTCTTTCAAAATTCCCTGCTGATAGACCTCGCTCATCATCACCTGGGGGCACAATACGAAATGTTCTTCCACCGCCACCTGTCCCCGAATGATGAAAGCGTATCTTTCGGCCAGTTGATGTGTTATTTTATTCAGAAGGAGCAGGCGAAAGGCCCTCAATACAGCCCCTGATCAAAAAAGAACCGCCATGTTCCTTTAATTTTCCGGAATAACTCGTTTATTTCATAGCACAGGAATAGGAACAGGCCAACTAATCTGGACCATGAGTAAGAAAAAAATACGAATGCAGCTCGACTGCCCCATGCCCGAGATGGATTTTGACATCATCACCATGGGCCATGGCAGCGGCGGCCTGCTGACCAACAAGCTCCTGGAGAGCGGCGTTTTCACCCTGCTGAAAAACGAGAAGCTGGATACCCACCACGACGGCGCCATCTTCACCCTGGACGGCCCTGTGGCCTTTTCCACCGACAGCTTTGTCATTTCGCCCATTTTCTTTCCCGGCGGCAACATCGGCGAGCTGGCCGTCAACGGAACGGTCAACGACGTGGCCATGTGCGGAGGCATCCCGAAATATATCTCCCTGAGCTTTATCCTGGAGGAAGGCCTGCGCATGGAAGATTTCTGGGATATCCTGGTCGCCGTGAAGGCCGCCAGCGAGCGGGCCGGCGTGATGGTCGTCACCGGCGACACCAAGGTGGTGGAAAAAGGCAAGGGCGACAAGGTCTTTGTCAATACTACCGGCATCGGGCCCCTGCATCCAAAGGCGTCGATCAGCCCCGGGCGTATCCGCCCGGGAGACAAGATCGTGGTGAGCGGCAACCTGGCCACTCACGGCGTGGCTATCCTCTCCGTGCGGCAGGGGCTGGAATTTGAAACCGATATCGAAAGCGACACCTGCAACCTCAACCACACCATAAAGGCACTCCTGGATGATTTCGGGCAGGACATACACCTGCTGCGCGACCCTACCCGGGGCGGGGCGGCCACCGTACTCAATGAGATTGCACGGGACACCAAAATGGGCCTGGAATTGCAGCAGCGCGCCCTGCCGGTGGATGAACAGGTAGAAGGCGCCTGCGAGATACTGGGCCTCGACCCCCTTTACGTGGCCAATGAAGGGGTCTTTATCGCCGTTGTCAATCCGGAAATCGCAGAACCCTTCACTGAAAAACTACGTACACTGGATTACGGGCAAAATGCGGCCGTCATCGGCGAAGTGGTGGAAGCCCACCCCCGGCAGGTGGTCCTGGCCAGTAGCATCGGCGGCAAACGGGTGGTGAACATGCCGGTGGGCGAGCAACTGCCGAGAATCTGTTAAAGTCCGCTTTTGGCCGGGAAAAAAACAACAAACGCCCTAATTTACTTTTTCTAATACCAAGAAGTAAGCATGGAAAAAATAGAACTGAATGTACTGGGACAAGCCCGGAGCGAATCAGCTCCGGACCATTTTGCGCTCATCCTTGAAGAAAAAGGAGGCAGCCGCCGCCTTCCCGTCATTATAGGCCCTTTTGAAGCCCAGTCGATCGCCATCGCCCTCGAAAAAGTGGATACCGGCCGGCCGATGACCCACGACCTGTTCAAGAATGCCATCGAGGCCCTGGACGCCACGCTGGCGGAAGTAATGATCGACAGCATCCGGAACGGGGTCTTCCACGCCAAGCTGGTCTGTGAGATAAACACCATCGGCAAAGTTGTGGAAGTCGATGCCCGCACCTCCGACGCCATCGCCCTGGCCGTTCGCTTTGGTTGCCCGATCTTTACGTTTCCGGAAGTAATGAAAGAGGCTTCTGTCCAAACGGAAACTGCACCTGCTGAGATCCCTAGTACCAAAGGCGCCCTACAGGATTATTCTACGCCTCAATTGGAGGAGCTGCTGCAGAAAGCGCTGGAAAGAGAAGATTACGAGAGCGCCGCCAAGATCCGGGACGTGATAAAGGAGAAAGACGGATGATTCAGACTTCCAGGACGTCATCGCCGGCGATGACGTATACCCTGTCGCCGTTTTTCGGCCGTACCCTGCCCATGCCCGTAAAAGCTCCGAAGGCGGGAAGAATGCCCCGGTATTCTCCAAAATAGAAGCAGGGGAGGCGGGCGCGCTGCCGGCCGTTGCCCCGCAGATACACGCAAGGGTGAATATGGCCCGCCAGGTTATACAACGGAGCGGGCACTTCTTCCAACGGGTGATGCGTAAATAAAAAGGGGGGTAGCTCCAATCCTTCCCGATGGACAACGAGGTTGGCCTGCCGGTAGTATCCTTCCGGAAGGATGTCATGGTTCCCCGGGATGAGCTCGAAACGAACGGGCCGGAACCGGCCCATCAACTGGCGGAATTCCTCCCACTCCCGGTTGTAATCGCTGTGAAACAGGTCGCCCAGAAAAAGGGCCCGCCGCGGGTTGAATTCCAGGATCAGGCTGATCAGGCGATCCCAGTTGGCATTGCTGATATCTGCCGGCGCCGGCAGGCCCTCGCGGCGGAAGTGCGCCGCCTTGCCCAGATGCAGGTCCGCCAGGAGCAGTGCCTCCTCCACCTCCCAGTAGGCCGCCCGGAACGGGTGCAGCCGAAGGCGCTCGCCGGCTACATCCACCGTTATCCTGCCATTACCATTTATGTGGGGCCTCATGAGGCCGAAGATAGGTAAAAAAAAACGTCTGCCCAGCAGAGCTAGACAGACGCATCAAAACAAAACGAAAAACCAACTTTAAACAAGTCTTTTATATTGGGCCGCGATAAATTGGCGACGCGGTAATATGCTTGTGCCGGATTGCGAAAATTTCTTTAGAAATTATACTTTTCCGTTTACCGTATTAACTGCATTCTGTAATTTTTTGTTGCAAACGGACTGTTAATAATTTCTTAAAAAGAAAAGGTATCGCTTTAATTGCCAACCGGTTAGAATAGCTGTCTTCATGCGCCTGCAATTTAAGGCCAATATGCTTTCGATGCAACCTTAAATTTGTCCGGATCTTTCACTTTTTACTGTGAAATTACGTTTTACCCGGCTTTGAGGCGCACGGGAATCTCCTGGATATAGCCCCTCCGGTTGATCGTCAGGGTAACCAGGTCGCCGGCTTTGGCCCTGCCGATGATCTCCTGCAGTTCAGGCACGCTTTTCACTTCCCTGCCGTCTATACCCACGATAATATCCTTGGGTTGCAGGCCGGCGTACTGGGCCGAACCGCCGTCCATCAGTTCTTCAATGACGACGCCCTGGCTGATCTGCACGCCCAGCTCCTGGGCATATTCATAGTCGAGTTCAGAAATGGTGACACCCAGAAAGGCGCGCTTGAAGCTGCCGTATTCAATGATGTCGTCGGCAATGCGGGCGACGAGATTGACGGGTATAGCGAAGGAGTAACCGGAAAAGACGCCGGTGCGGGTGGCAATAGCGGTGTTTATCCCCAGGAGGCGCCCCTCGGCGTCTACCAGGGCGCCGCCACTGTTGCCGGGGTTGACGGCGGCATCGGTCTGTATGAATGACTCAATGGCGCGGCCGCCGCCCAGCAGGTTGATGCTGCGCCCCTTGGCGCTGATGATGCCCGCCGTCACCGTTGAGGTGAGGTCGAAGGGGTTGCCGACAGCCAGCACCCACTCGCCGATCTGCGCCTCATCGGAATTGGCCAGGTCCAGCGTGGGAAAACCAAAACCTTCGATCTTGATCACCGCAAGGTCGCTCTTCTCATCCGTACCAATGACCTGTGCCTGGAAAGTGCGGTTGTCAAAAAGCGTCACTTCCACCTCGCCGGCATTTTGTACCACGTGGTTGTTTGTGATGATGTAGCCGTTGGAAGTATAGATAACGCCCGAACCGGCGCCTCCCTGGGGGCCGCGGTCCCCAAAGGGATTGAAATCATCGCCGAAAAAGAAGCGGAAAGGGTCATTCTCCATCCGGGAGTTGGCCACCGTTTTACTCACCGCCGAAATATGCACCACCGCCGGCATTGCCCGCGCAGCGGCCACTTTGAAATCGAACGGGACAGCATTGAGCTGTGCCGGGACGTTGATATTCTTAACGGGCTGGGCATAGGTAGCGGGTTGAATGGCAGGAACGGCGGGCTGCAGCAGGCTGTAGCCCCCGAGAGTGATCAATCCGCCGATAATGCCGGCCAGGACCAGTGAAAGTAGCTGCTTCATTTTGCTGTTTCTTTTCTTGTGGTTAAACGGAGTGCTCTCCGGAATATCATACCCCGTGGCACAATTGTGTAAAATTTTGAAAAAGCGCCAGGCTTTGAGAAGTAAAAATTTCAAAAAGAACGACAAACAATATAAATTACAAAAAAAAACTACTATCCCAAAAGCTTTGTTATCGGCTGATTTTCCTTTAACAGGAAATTAACAGCTATTGATCTGCAAATGTATTTTGGAACGCTACACCCAACTTTCCACGAGGAGGCCAATCTCCAATCGGCGCCGGTTGCCAAAACCGGCCCGCAAAACAGTTGAGGATGAAGTATTACAAAAGCCAATTGGATAGCAACCGCACGCGAATGAAAAAAACGCCCATCGATGGAGTGGACCTGGTGGCCATACTACAGCCTGAAACCGAACTGGAGCGTTCTTTCCTGCGCGACCCGGAATTCCTCAGGGGCCTCAACTGGGGCGTTCCGCGTTTCGGGCACCCCGAAGGAGAAGTCTACAAACACATCCGCGAAGTCCTGGACAATATCAACCGCCTCGCCATCAGCCCGGAAGAACGGGAAAAGCTCCGGCTGATCACCTTCGTACACGATACTTTCAAACACCTGGAAGATAAGAGCTACCCCCGGGACTGGTCGAAGCACCATGGCGTCTATGCCCGCCGCTTTATCGAAAAATATACCTGCGACCACGTCGTGCTCAAAATCGTCGAGCAACACGACGAGGCCTACTACGCCTGGCGGCACAAGCACCTCTACCACCAGCACCGCGAAGGCGCCGAACGCCTGCAACGCCTGCTCGATAACATGGGTGAAGACATCCAGCTTTACTACCTCTTCTTCAAGGTAGACACCCAGACCGGTGATAAAAACCAGGCCCCGCTGAAATGGTTCGAAACGGTGGTGGAAAATATTGAGGTGGTGCCTTCGGTGTGGTGAAGGGAGGGAATGGTATTCATGGGCCCCTGCTTTCACGGTTATATTGGCTGACCTTCTTCTTTGAATTGTGTTTGCCAAATTGCAATCCACTTCCTTTTCCAGCAATGTGGACGAAACGTCAGTATCTTAAAGGGTATCTGTTAACCCTCAAAGCTTCAGAACCATGAGACCTCTGTTTACCATTGCACTCGTATTCCTTTCTTACCTTACTTCTTTCGCCAACGGCATCTGCATCGTCAACGCAGAAGATGGCGTATATCTACACTTGAAGCAAAGCACCGTTGAAGTTACGGCCAATGGCCAGATCGCTACCGTTACCGCTACTCAGGTATTTTTCAACCACCTGGAGGAAGCCACCCAGGCCAAGTACGGCTTTCCGCTCTCCGCAACGGCCAGCGCCACCAGCCTGCGCTGGAACAACAACGGGCAATGGTACGAGGCCGCTTTCTCTCCCACGCCTCAAGACACCACCCTTCCCGGCCCCGGCGGCGGCGGGCCGTCTTTTGCAGAACAGATCCGCAACTACCTGGGCGATTCCCCCCTTTACTTCGACCTCGAGCAGGAGGTCCCGGCAGGCGGGATGCTCATCGTAGAACTGACCTACGTCGACCTGCTGCCGTATGCCTTCAACCGAGTGGAGTTTTTCATGCCCAACGACTACACTTCCCTGCAGGAAGAAGCCCTCGACGAGCAGCACTTTCGTTTCGAACTTCATTCGGAGCGGGCCATCGAATGGATCGGGTTGCTCAGCCACAGCGGCGCCGCCGTCACTAATGACGGCAACACTGCCGTTGTGGAATGGAGCCGCGAACAGGAAGCCGCCGATAAGGATTTCCAGCTGCAATACGAACTCAACGCCACCGAACTGGGGCTCTTCCCCTTCAGCACGTACCTGCCCGATTCGGCGGCCAACTGCGATGAGCACGGGCGCGGATTCTTCGCCTTCATCGTCGAGCCCGACCCCAGTGAGAATACTGAGGTGATCGACAAGGTATTTACCCTGATCATCGACAGGTCGGGCAGCATGAGCGGCAATAAGATCATCCAGGCCAGAGACGCCGCTTCCTTCATCGTCAACAACCTCAATGCCGGTGACCGCTTCAACCTGGTCAGCTTTGACGACCAGGTAAGGAGCTTCCAGCCGGGACACGTCCTGGCCACCGCCGGCAACCGGCAGCAGGCCCTCAACTACATCGCCGGGCTGTATGCCGGCGGCTCTACCAACATTTCGGGGGCTTTCTCCCAGGCCATCCCCCAGTTCCAGGGCTACGGCAACGACCTGGCCAAGATCATCATCTTCTTTACCGACGGCAGGGCCACCGCCGGCGTTACCGATACCGAAGGCATCCTGCAGGGCATTCAGGACGCCCTTGTTGTCAATGAGGTGGAAGACCTCAGCATCTTTACCTTTGGCATCGGCAACGACGTAAATAAACAACTGCTGAACCGGATCGCCACCGACAACCTGGGGCTGGCGCGGTTCCTCGAAAACGACGAGCTGGAAGCAGCCATCAGCAACTTCTACCTGACGGTCAAAAACCCGGTGCTGCTCAACACCGCCATGTCCTTCTCTCCGGAGGCCATCACCGAAACTTACCCCGCCAACCTGCCCAACCTGTTCAAAGGGCAGCAATTGATCGTGGTGGGGCGGTACGAAGAGGCCGTACCCGTCACCGCCCACTTTTCCGGCAAGGCCTTCGGCCAGCCGGTGTCGTATGACTATCCGCTGGCCCTCGCCGGCGCTTCCGTCGACGGCTATCAGTTCCTCCCCCGGCTGTGGGCAAAGAAGAAAATGGAGCAGCTGTACTCCGAATACTTCAATTACCCGGAGGATTCACCGGAGGCCATGGCCATCGAGGAAACCATCATCGGCATCAGCCTCTGCTACGGCGTGATCAGCCCTTTCACCAGCTTTTCGGATGACACAGAGGAACCGCCGGTGGTGGGGGTTTTCGAAGAATCGCTACGGGAAGAAACGCCCTCCCTCATGGCCTCTCCCAACCCCTTCCGCACCTACACCCTCATCCGGATACCGCTGAAACGGGATTTCTTCGAAACGGGGATACTGGAGATCCTCTCCGTCGAAGGTAAAGTGCTGGCAGAACTGCACATCCAGCTCGGCGCCGCCGGCATACAGGAAGTGCGGTGGGACGGCGCCGGCCGCAATGGCGAGCCCCTCCCGCCGGGCGTGTACTATTGCCGCATCGTGCTGGATGGGAAGGTATATATGGGAAAGCTGATAAAGCATTGAAGGGGCCTGCGCCAGGGTGCGGTTTTCTACCGGGCCCTGGCTCATACCTTTTTCCTGCCGGCCGCTCCATCGCATCAACATGGCCGACCCGGCCTGCCATTCCACAGCCTCAAACAATTCCCGTAAGCAACTTGCCTTTCCCCTCCGGTTTGCTGACCTTTACAGGTACAGACAAATCCCATCGTTATGAAACATTCCAAAAACACAGCCACCCTGGGCATGCTGTTTCTTTTCGGCGTTCTGAACAGCCTCCTCGCCCAGCACCCCAACGTTCTGGTCGGCACGGACAACGCTCCCAACGAACCGGCCATTTGCATCAACCCCAAAAACACACAGGAATTGGTGGCCGGGACGAACCTAAATAACGTCTACTACTCCCACGACGGCGGCGCTTCCTGGTCCCGGGCGGCCGTCTCCTGCCCCTGGGGCATCTGGGGCGATCCGGTCATCGGGGTAGATACGGCGGGCGACTTCTACTACCTCCACCTCTCCAACCCGCCTTCCGGCAACTGGATCGACCGCATCATCGCCCAGAAGAGCACCGACGGGGGCGTCACCTGGTCGGACGGCAGCTACATGGGGCTGAACGGCGCCAAGGCGCAGGACAAACACTGGATCGCCGTCGACCGGCAAACCAACGCCCTCTACGTCACCTGGACGCAGTTCGACGACTACGGCTCCACCTCCCCGGCCGACAGCTCCGTCATTCTTTTTTCCAAAAGCACCGATGCCGGCCAAACCTGGGCCTCCCCTACCCGCCTCAGCGAGCTGGCCGGCGACTGCATCGACGATGACAATACGGCCGAAGGGGCCGTGCCTTCCGTGGGGCCCAACGGCGAGATCTACGTTGCCTGGTCAAACCGCAGCAAGATCTGGTTCGACCGCTCCACCGACGGGGGCGAAACCTGGCGGGAGGAAGACATTCTCATCGCCGATCATGTTGGCGGATGGAACCACGACATCCCCGGCATCTACCGCTCCAACGGCTTCCCCGTCACCGCCTGCGACCTCAGCGGCGGCCCATACCACGGCGCGCTGTACGTCAACTGGGCCGACCAGCGCAACGGCACGGACGACACCGACATCTGGCTCATCAAAAGTACCGACGGCGGCGAAACCTGGAGCGAACCCCGCCGGGTGAACGACGACGGCCCCGGCAAACATCAGTTCTTCACCTGGATGGCCGTCGACCAGGCCACCGGCTGGCTTTGGTTCGTCTTCTACGACCGCCGCCACTATCCGGACAACCGGACCGATGTCTTCATGGCCGTATCGCAGGACGGAGGCGAGACGTTCACCAACTTCAAGGTGAGCGAAAGCCCCTTCCTGCCGACGGACAACTACTTCTTCGGAGACTATACCAACGTGGCAGCCCACAACAATGTCGTGCGGCCCATCTGGACGCGCCTGGAGGGCAACAACCTCTCCATCTGGACAGCACTTGTGCGGACAGACCTGTTCAGCTCTACTCCGGAAGAACCGGAACAGCGATCCTTGCTGTTGGAAGATCCATTCCCGAACCCCTTTTCAACAGAAGTAGGCATTTCCTTCAAGCTGCACCGGGGTTCCCTGGTGCGCCTGTCTGTAACGGATCTTCAGGGCAGGGAACTGGCCCGCCCCATCGATGATGAATGGCGGGACTACGGGAAATACCTGGAAAGGATAGATATGGACGGCTTCGGCCTTCCTCCGGGGACATATTTCCTTCTCCTCAGTGTGGATGGAGCGGTGGAAATGCGGAAGGTGGTAAGGGCTCAATAAGAGGCTCATTTTTTCAACGCTCCCGCCCGGTTGTATTCAAAATTCATCCGGGCGATGTGGCGGATAGATATTTCCTGGGGGCATTCCACTTCGCAGGCGCCGGTATTGGTACAATGGCCAAAACCCTCAGCTTCCATCTGGGCTACCATTTTCCGGGCTCTTTCGGCGGCTTCGGGCTGGCCCTGCGGCAGCATGGCCAGGTGGCTGACCTTGGCTCCGGTGAAGAGGGCCGCTGAAGCATTCTTGCAGGTGGCCACGCAGGCTCCGCAGCCGATGCAGGCGGCCGCATCGAAGGCGGCTTCGGCAACGTCATGGCCAATGGGGATGGCATTAGCCTCCGGCGCGTCTCCGGTTCGGGTGGAAATGTAACCGCCTGCCTGAATGATGCGGTCGAAAGCGGAGCGGTCGATTCGCAGGTCTTTAATGACGGGGAAGGCCCGGGAGCGGAAAGGCTCCACGTAGATGGTGTCGCCATCCTTAAAGTGGCGCATGTGGAGCTGGCAGGTGGTGGTGGCCTCCTGGGGCCCGTGCGCCCGCCCGTTGATGAACAGGCCGCACTGCCCGCAGATGCCCTCACGGCAGTCATGGTCGAACTCTACCGGCATGTCGCCCTTCTGGATCAGCTGCTCGTTGAGCACGTCGAGCATCTCCAGGAAGGACATCTCCGGGTTGATGTCGGTTAGTTCATAATCCACCATCCGCCCCTGGGCGCGGGCGTTTTCCTGCCGCCATATTTTGAGTTGTATCTTCATTTGTAACTTCTTACACTTGGTTGAATGGTTTCAAAGACAAGGCCTTCCCGGTGCAGTTCCGGTTCCTCTTCCGGGCCGGCGTAGGCCCAGACGGAGACGAACTGGAATTGATCGTCGCGGCGCTGCGCCTCGCCATCTGCCGTCTGGTGTTCCTCCCGGAAGTGGGCCCCGCAGGATTCTTCGCGCGTTAGGGCGTCATAGCACATCACCTCCGCCAGCTCCAGGTAGTCGGCCACCCGGCCGGCCTTTTCCAGCTCGGAATTGACCTGTTCGGCGCCGCCGGGCACTTTCAGGTTCTGCCAGAAATCGGCCCGCAGGGCGCGGATGTCGTCGATGGCCTGCCGGAGGCCCTCGCGGGTGCGCAAGACGCCGCATTTATCGTACAATAGCGCGCCGAGTTCCTTGTGGTAATCCGTAGCGGTGCGGTTGCCCTGAATGGTGAGCAGGCGGCCCAGCTGATCGCGCACTTCCCGTTCGGCAGTTTCAAATTCCGGCGCCTCGGGGCTTATTTTGCCCGTGCCCAGCTCGCCGGCCAGGTAATTGCCGATGGTGTAAGGCAGGATGAAGTAGCCGTCCACGCAGGCCTGCAGCAGGGAGTTGGCCCCCAGGCGGTTGGCGCCGTGGTCGGAGAAGTTGCACTCCCCGATGGCAAACAGGCCCGGGATGGTGGTCATCAGTTCGTAATCTACCCACAGCCCGCCCATGGAGAAGTGGGCTGCCGGCGATATCATCATCGGGCGCTCGTAGGCGTTGTGGCCCGTGATCTTTTCGTACATGCGGAAGAGGTTGCCGTAGCGCTCGCGAATGGTTTCTATGCCGTATTCGCGGATGGCGTGGGCGAAGTCGAGATACACGGCATTGCGCTGCGCCCCTACGCCGAATCCGGCGTCGATGCGTTCTTTGGCGGCGCGGGAAGCGATGTCGCGGGGCGCGAGGTTGCCGAAAGCGGGATAGCGCCGCTCCAGGTAGTAGTCGCGCTCCTCCTCAGGGATCTCTCCCGGCGGGCGGGGGTCGTTGGCCTTTTTGGGCACCCAGATGCGGCCGTCGTTGCGCAGGGATTCCGACATAAGGGTGAGCTTGGACTGGTAGGCGCCGGATTGCGGCAGGCAGGTGGGGTGGATCTGCGTCCAGCTCGCTGCGGCGAAGCCCGCCCCCTTTTTGTGGGCCCGCCAGATGGCCGAGCCGTTACAGCCCATGGCCAGTGTGGAGAGGTAATAGATCTTGCCGTAGCCCCCGGTGGCGAGCACCACGGTGTGCGCGGCGTGGCGCTCGATGGCGCCGGTGTCGAGGTTGCGGGCGATGATGCCCCGGGCCTTCCCGTCGATGACTACCAGGCCCAGCATTTCGTGGCGGGAGAAGAGCTGAACATTACCTTCCGCCACCTGCCGGCTCAGGGCCGAGTAGGCGCCGAGCAGTAGTTGCTGGCCGGTCTGGCCACGGGCGTAGAAAGTGCGGCTCACCTGAACGCCTCCGAAGGAACGGTTGGCGAGGTAGCCGCCGTACTCGCGGGCAAAAGGCACGCCCTGAGCGACCGCCTGGTCGATGAGGTTGGCCGAGCATTCCGCCAGCCGGTATACGTTGGCCTCGCGGGCGCGGAAGTCGCCCCCCTTGAGGGTGTCGTAGAACATCCGGAAGGCGCTGTCTCCGTCGTTGTGATAATTCTTGGAAGCATTGACCCCGCCCTGCGCCGCTACGGAGTGCGCCCGGCGGGGGCTATCCTGAAAACAGAAGGATTTCACCCGGTAGCCCATCTCCGCCAGGGAAGCGGCGGCGGAACTGCCCGCCAGGCCGGCGCCCACCACGATGATGTCGAGTTTCTTTTTATTGTTGGGGCTGACCAGCCGGCAGGTAGCCTTATAGCGGCTCCATTTCTCCTGCAAGGGACCTTCGGGTATTTTTGCGTCTAATTTCATGGCAGTGGCGTCGGTTTGGTGAAGAATACCCAGATGGGGATCAAAATGAAGCCGGCGGTGATCACCAAGGTGTAGGCGCGGCCGGCCCAGTTCATCCAGCGCCCGTATTTGGTATGATACAAGCCAAGCGACTGAAAAGCGCTGTAAAAACCGTGCAGCAGATGAAAGCCCAGCACCAGCATAGAAACGACGTACAGCGCGACGTACCACCACTCGCGATAGGCTATGACGACCACCCGGTACAGGTCTTTGCGGCCGGCCATATCCATAGGCACTTCGCCGAATTTATAGGGATACCAGAAATTGGCCATATGCACGACGAGGAAAAAAAAGATAAGCGTACCAAGGATGCCCATGTTGCGGGAATACCAGGGGGAGACAGCGCCCCGGCGGTCGTAAGCGTAGCCCTGGCTGCCCACCGCCGCCCGGCTGCGCAAGGTTAATACCAGGGCATAGATGGTATGGGCTATGATGCTGGCGTACAAAACATAGGATACTATCTTGATGAGGATATTGTGCGAAAGTAGCTCCGAGTAGTGGTTGTACTGGAGTTGCGCCCGCTCCGCAGGAAGCAGTAGCTGCAGGTTGCCCGCCAGGTGGATCACCAGAAAGAAACAGAGGAACAACCCGGTCAGCGCCATAAGGTTTTTGCGTGTCAGGCTGTTCGGCAGGGAGAGTTTTCTAAACATTTTTCCAGTTTAATGGCAGTTAACTTAGAGTAAAGGGATACGCCCTTGTTACTGATTGACAAATCGTAACTATCAGTATGAGGCGGTGGATGCCCCTGGTGCGAAATTTTGTAGGCTTTTTCTGTCGGAACCCCTTCTCATTCTCCTTGGAAGGGGAAGGTTGGCTTACAAAATTTCGCACCAGGAGCCAAATCACCATTATGCTGAATAGTTACGACAAATCTAAGGAATGAAAGGCGGGGAGGAGGAGATAAACGTCACACCCAGGGGGTGAGGAATGTCATCGCAGGCCAAGGTTGCTAACGGCTGGAGGGATGGGAAGGCAACGACATTTTTCACATCTACATCCAACTGCGGCCGGGCGCCAGCCCGGAAGCCATAGAACGTATAAAAAGGAGTTATTGAGCTTCTCCGATCAGTTTTACCACTTCCACCATTATGCCAAAGGACGGGATTTCCACTTTTTCATCCGGAAGGTAGATCCGGCGGAGCTTATACTGATCCTTTGCAGGCTGAGAATATACCTCCAATTGCATTTCAGGCAGGTTGACGATCCAGTAAAACGGAATGCCTCCAGCAGCGTACAGGGACGCTTTCACTGTTCTGTCTTTCTCCAGAGTGGTGTCGGCGACTTCGATAAGCAGAAAGATCTCTTCCGGGACGGGATGAGATCCGGAGTAAAAATCTTTCCTGGGCTTCAGAACAGCCACATCAGGTTCAGGCTCAGAAAAAGGGGTCAGGGTTACGGGATTTTGCACAGCAATAATGGCTGAGCCTTTCAGAAGTTCCTGTAACAAATTATTGAGGCGATTCGTGGCGCCGCCGTGATTGGGGCCGAGGGGGCTCATATAGATTAGTTCTCCGTGTATCAATTCTACCTTATCGTCTTCATCCAATATGCCCGCCGCTATCATGGCGTGATAGTCATCACAGGTAAGTAATTTTTTCTCCAGGGCAACCGTATTGCTCATGAACTGATTTTTTCCAAAAATAACGATTTTCCACCTGGCTTACAAGGTGCTTATCAAAAACCCAACTGGGCGTCGAAACTCTCAATAATGCTATCCCGGAGATATTGGGCCACCTTCGCCTGTATCTCGGAGTGGAAAAGGGAGATCTGCGTAGGCGAAAGGGCAGGCAGGCCTTCTTTGACGATCACGCAGTCCTCCGGGATCAGGCTCTGCGGCAGGGCCGCCAGCCCCAGCCCCGCCCGGACGGCCAGCAGCTTGCTGTTGTAGCTTTCGCTGACGTAGGTAAGGTCGGCCGCCAGTTGGGCCGACGCGAGCCGGTGCAGCACCTGCCGGCGGTAAACGCAAGGCTCCGGCGACACGATGATGGGAATGCGGTCCGATCGCTGCCAGGCGGCGCATTCCTCCGCATCGCGCCCTACCCAGACGAGGGGGTCGTACCAGGTCTTCACAATGCGGTCGGCATAGGCCACGTTGAGCTGCTCGTGTTTGAGGATAACCAGCTCGTACTCGTTGGATTGGTAACTTTGGTAAAGCCGTTCGGTCAAATCGCACTCCACGGCCAGCTGAATTCGCGGGTACTGTTCCCGGAAACGGGCCAGGATGGGCAGTAGGTAGTGGGTGGCCAGGTCTTCGGGAATGCCGAGCCGCACCCGGCCGGTGATCTCTTCACTGTATAATTCTTCGCGCAGTTTTTGTTCCACCTGCAGCATTTTCCAGCCGTATTGATAAATCAGTTTGCCCGCTTCCGTCATGTTCAGCTCCCTCCCCTGCTTCCTGAGCAAGGGCTGGCCCACCATCTGCTCCAGCTTCTTGATCTGCTGGCTGACCGCCGACTGGGTGCGGTGCAACTCATTGGCAGCCAGGCTAAAGCCCTGCTGATCCACAACGGTGATGAAAGTGCGCAGCA
Organism: Phaeodactylibacter sp.; assembly: GCA_024103175.1. Classification (GTDB taxonomy): domain Bacteria; phylum Bacteroidota; class Bacteroidia; order Chitinophagales; family Saprospiraceae; genus JACJXW01. The sequence goes on along the minus strand of JAGFJE010000003.1, from coordinate 10,300 downwards.
AGGGCAGGTCGAGATATAGGGTATTGGGATCCATAAAAGAGAAATCAGTTAAGACAAGCCAAAATTATTAATTTATCTTATTTAACCAATCAATTTTTTTAATTTTTCTTATACCCTTAACCTTTCTACCTTCGCCCCGGATTAACCAAAGAACGACTTAAATGCTTGTTTTTCTTGTTTTCATCTTGTTAGGACTAGCCCTGCTGGGCCTGTTCACGAACCTGCGGCGGGCAGAAGAAGCGGCTACCATAATGGCCGGGGCCGCTTTTTTGCTGAGTTTATCTGCCTTCGTTCTTCCCGTAGAACAGGCACTGGCCGCCGGATTGAACCAGGGGCGGGAAGCCTTCCTTTTTGTCTCGGTAATTTGTTTCATCAGCCTGGCCATACAGGCCTACTCGCTTCGGCATCTGGACGGCCACCGGTGGAAGCGGCGCACGTTTCGCTATTTCGTGGCGTTGACGATCTCGCTGTTGGCCTTTGCGCTGGCGGATAACATCCTGCTGCTGGCCGTTGCGCTGGGGATGAGCAACTTCCTGCTGTCCCGCCTGGTTGGCCACCAGCAAAACTGGGCGGCGGCCCGCGCTTCGGGGCGCATGGCCTGGCGGCAATTGGGGCTGGGCTCCGCGCTGCTGGCTCTTGCTGTCGGCATTTTGTACTTTAGCCAGGAGCGCCTTTCATTACGAGGCCTGGCGGAAAGCCCGATAGAGAACCCCTGGCTGCCGATCGTAGCCAGCCTGCTGATCCTTTCCGCCATGGCGCAGTCGGCCATCTGGCCCTTACACCGCTGGCTGATCGCTTCGGCCAATGCGCCCACTCCGGTATCCGCTTTCATGCACGCCGGCCTGGTCAATGGTGGTGCGCTCATCCTGTACAAATTTGCCCCTATCCTCCGGCAGGCGGAATGGAGCGGCACGGCGCTCGTAATTGCGGGCGCAACCACCGCCATACTGGGAACCACCTGGATGCTGGTGCAAACGGACGTCAAGCGCACCCTTACCTGTTCGACCATGGGGCAGATGGGCTTTATGATCCTCCAATGCGGGCTGGGGCTGTTTCCCGCGGCCATCGCTCATATGATCTGGCATGGTTTCTTCAAAGCATCCCTCTTTCTCAGCGCCGGTTCTACGGTAAAAGCGGCTAAAAACCAAAGCCTGCGGTTGGAGGGCTCCAATACTCTGCCCATCTTTGGCTTCGGCATCCTGGTGGGCCTGGGCGGCGCCCTTATTTTCCGGCAGTTCACTCCGGACATCGGCAGCCTGGACAGCACTTACCTCTTATTGCTGATTTTCTGCGGCATTACCTGCGCCCATGCGGTAATGGCCATATTACAGCCCCGCCTCAGCCTGGGCCGGGCGGCGCTGGCGGCAGCCCTGGGATTGTTCGGCGCCTCCGTTTACGGCGCCTCCGTCTGGTTGGTGGAAAGCCAACTGGCGCCGCTGTCGGCGCCTCCGCTCAACACCCTGCACCTGGCCATTCTTGCCATCTTCATTATCGGCTGGCTGGCCATGATCTTCCGGGCCTACCTGCCTGGCCTCCCGGGAGAAAGGCTCATGGCTTCCCTGTACGTACGCGTATTGCGGGACAGCCAGCCCGAACCAACAACTTTGAGCCTGCAAAGAGGGCAATACCACTTTTAGGGTGCTATTGGCTCCCTGGCTAGGGCTGGACAAAGTCGGAACGCGGACACGAGCGAAGCGACTGACGTAGTAAATCGGAAGTCGGAATGGCTCCGGGCGATCCGCGGGCCATTGACTATCAATTACTGTCCAACCTTAGACGGGTAGCTGCACTATTTGACAAACCTTAAAGCTTCTGAAAATGACAATTACCAAAAGCTCCGACATAACCCGGGTGGCGCCCGGCTTGCGCAGCCGTCTCCATGCACTCTATCAACTGGCCGCCCCCACCTGGCCCCTGGCCGGCGCCGTGGCCTGCAATCCCTTACAAGGCCTGGAACCCCTGCCTTTTTCCGAGGCCACCCGGCGTGGCCAGCAGCTCTTCGACGCCAGTTGCCTGCCGGGATTCTGGCAACTGAGGCAGGCACTCAGCGTCGGACAACTGACAGAACAGGACTTCCGGGATGCCGTGGCGCAAGCGGAAAGCGAAATACCGGCCGGGGCCTCTCTGAATGGCCAACGCGTCGAACTTCGGTCTCTCCTAAGCGCTATGGCCCGGCAGCTCGACGATGGGCGGGAAGCCCCTCCCACTACAGCCTTACTCGCCCGGGCGCTACCTCAAATTGGGGACATACAGCCCTGGCAGGCCGCTCTGCCCGCCGTCAACCGGCAGGCCATCACCTGGCTGGGCGCATTCCTGGATGAAGGGCAGGCTGCCTGGCCTATGCCTTTTCGGGATCGCGGCTTCTTCGCCGCTGTGAAAAGGCTGCTGGCCCATGGCCGCGCTTACGCAGGCAAGCGCGCCTTCCTGCGCGAGTTGCCCGACGACAGCTTCGCCGCCCTGGAGATACTGCTTGCCAGGATGCAGATAACTTCCAGGCAGGAGGAGGCTTTTTTGCGGAGCCACCTGCTGGCGCTGCCTGGCTGGGCGTCCTTCATCCGCTGGCGCAGCGAGCAGGAAGATTATCGCCCACAGCAACTTCATCCGATCAACCTGACGGATTACCTGGCTGTCCGCCTCCTGCTGGCTTTCCTGTTGCCGGAAAAGGAGTATGAATCAAATACAGAAGTCCCCCGTGAACTGCGGCGCCTGAGCAACTGGGCAGAGGATTTCCTGGCGCCGGCGCCGGATACCGATGCAGCACAGTGGGCACAGCTGCTGCGCACACTACAGGATGCCTACCACTGCATTCGCTTCGAACTGCTGCAACGCTGGGAAGAGCAGTTCCGCCGCCAGCTCGGCGCCCAGTTGCAAAGCCAGGCCCGGCAGCCGGTACGGCAAAGCCGGCCCGAAGCCCAGCTGGCCTTCTGCATTGATGTACGCTCGGAGCCTTTCCGGCGGCAGGTAGAAGCGGCCGGCGATTATGAGACCTTCGGCTTCGCCGGCTTCTTTGGCCTGCCCATCGCCTATGAGTCGATGCTCGGCGAACGGTCCAAATCCCTGCCGGTACTGCTGAAGCCGGCGCATGAGCTGCGGATGCAGGCCAGCCCGGGCTGCACTCATCAGGCCGAACGCCACCGCGAGGGCCTGCAGCTGATCCGGGAGCTGAAGCAGGCCTACAAATCCCTGAAGTATAACCTGGCCACGCCCTTTGCGGCGGTAGAGGCCCTCGGCCTTCCGGCAGCCCTGGTCACCGCCGGGCGCAGCCTGCTGCCGGAAACCCTGATCGGCCTGCGCCGCCGGGGCCGGCGGCTGATCCACCCGGAGATCAGCCAGGCCCCGGATGTCACCCCTAACGGTAATTGGGGGATACCACTAAAAAGCCAGGTAACTTACGCCGGCAACGCCCTGCGTATGATGGGGCTTACGGACAATTTTGCTCCCCTCGTCGTCCTCTGCGGGCACGGCAGCCAGACCGAGAACAACCCTTACGCCGCCGCGCTCGACTGCGGCGCCTGCGGGGGGCGCCACGGCGGTCCCAATGCAGCGGCCATGGCCCGCATCCTCAACCAGCCGGAGGTGCGGCAACGCCTGCGGGAAGAAGGCATAGCCATCCCGGAAGACACCCTTTTCGTGGGCGCCCAGCACAACACCACCACGGATGAAGTCAACTTCCTGGACCTGCCGCCCCTCCTTGCCGAAAAACAGGAACAGCTTTCCGTTCTGCGCGCCGGCCTGCATACCGCCCGGCAGAACAACCTGGCCGTCCGGGCCCGGCAATTCGGAAAAACAAGTGTCCGCGGCATGATGCGCCGCAGCGCCGACTGGTCGGAAGTACGCCCGGAATGGGGCCTGGCCGGCAATGCCGCCTTCGTAGTGGCGCCCCGGCAGCTGACCGCCAACCTCGACCTCAGGGGGCGGTGCTTTCTGCATTCCTACGACTGGCAGCAGGACCCGGAAAACGCCGCTCTGGAAGTTATCCTGACCGCTCCCCTGGTGGTCGCGCAATGGATCAACAGCCAGTACTTCTTTTCCACGGTAGACAATGTAGCCTTCGGCAGCGGCAGCAAGATCACCCATAATGTCGTGGGCAAGTTCGGCATCATGCAGGGCAACGGCAGCGACCTCATGCACGGCCTGCCCCTTCAGTCGGTCATGAAGAACGATAAGGAACTGTACCATCAGCCGCTGCGGCTGACGGCCTTCGTAGTGGCGCCCCGGGCCCGCGTACAGGCACTGGTAGGCAAGCACGAGATCCTGCAGCAGATGCTTTACAATGAATGGGTGGCCATGCAGGTGTTCGACCCCGAAGAAGGAAAGATGTGGCGCCTGCAGGCATCGGGGGAGTGGACGGTGGTGACGGAGAGGGGCTGAAATTCATTCGAACACTTCCGCCAACGGAAGGGAAATATCAAGCTCGGTATCTTTGAGCGTATCCGTAGCCCGGAATATCTCATAATCCTCGGGAGAGGTAAACACATAAATATTGCCCAGAGGGAGCAGTACGATCCAGCAGGAGCGGACGCCGTGTTCGAAGTATTTACCGGCCTTGTCAACCAGCTCGTTGAGCGTCTGGCTGGGGGAAATGATCTCGATGGCACAGAGGGGCGGCTCGGTCATGGTGATGACATCCTGGCGCAGGTCGAGCGGCATTCTGGGGAAAATGCAGATATCCGGGACTGAAGGCCAGTCGGAAAGATCGAGGCTAAGTTCGGAAGCGATACGGTATTTTTTTTTGTAGGAAAGGCCCAACTCTCTGATCAAGTTGGCCTGGATGATGCTGTGATTCAGAGAGGGCATAGGCTTATGGCGTTCAGTCTCGTAGTCGGAAAGCTTGACTTCTGGCATGGCTTGTTTTTTTTCAAATATACGGTTTTGGCTGTAAATATGCCACTCATCCGATTGTGAGAGGAGTGGCACAACTATGGTTTCAGCTGACGATAGTCATTGCTTCCTATTAGGCCATCCTCTATTTTCATCCACGTCACTGCCGGGCCGGCCACCCCGCACCGCGTGCTCATGCCGCTGCAGATGGCGGTGCTCATGTCGGAAAGCCAGGATGTGATGATGTATTTTGACATCGACGCTGTGAAAGTCGTAGTGAAGGATGCCGCGGACTTCACTTACGCCCAATTCCCTTCGGCTCAAACCCAGCTTCAGAAACTGATCGAAAAGGGTGTGCCGCTGCACGCCTGCCCGGGCTGCCTGGAAGCCGCCGGCTATACGCCCGAGGACCTGATGGAAGGCGTGCAGGCCGCCGAGAAGGATAAGTTCTTCACCTTCACCAAAGGGCGAATACTGACGTTGGACTACTGAGCCAGTAACAGCCACAACTGTGTCGTGAAAAAACAAACGATCAGCCCCAGGGCGATCGGCAAAAAAGTGGCCACCAGCGTCCACTTGGCGCTGTTGGTTTCCTTGTAGATGGTATAGATCGTCGTCGAACAGGGGTTGTGCAGGAGGCTGAACAGCATCAGGTTGACCGCTGTGAGCAGGGTCCACCCTCCGCCCCGCAGGATGTTGCCGGTATCGGTGATAGAATCCAGCTCGAACATCACGCCCGCCCCTTCGCCGGCGCCGGCCATGCCTGCGCTGAGCACCGTCAGCATCAGGATGGTGGGAATGACGATCTCGTTGGCGGGGATGGCGATGATATAAGCCAGGAGGATCACCCCGTTAAGGCCAAAGATAAGAGCAAAAGGGTTGGCCCACCGAATGAAATGTTCGGCCAGGCTGAGCCCGCCAATGTGCACATTGGCCACCAGCCAGATGACCAGGCCGGCAGGAACGGCAAAGACAATGGCCCGCCAGAGCACGAAAATGGTCCGGTCGATCAGGGAGGTATACAGGGTCTGCAGGATTCGGGGTGGGCGGTAGGGTGGGAGCTCCAGGCTGAAGGCGCTGGCCTCTCCCCGCAGCACGGTCTTGCTGAGCCCCCAGGAGACTGCCAGGCTGAACAGGATGCCCAGCACGGCGATGCCCACCACGGCTCCTGCCGAGACCAGCCCCGCCAGATGGGCCGGCGCCGCGCCGCCGATAAAAATGGTGGCGATCAGGATCTGGGTAGGCCAGCGGCCGTTGCAGAGGGAGAAGTTATTGGTGATGATGGCGATCAGGCGCTCCCGCGGGCTGTCGATCACGCGGGCGGCGATCACGCCGGCGGCATTGCAGCCGAAGCCCATGCTGAGCGTCAGCGCCTGCTTGCCGTGCGCCCCCGCTTTTCGGAAGAGGTTATCCATGTTGAAAGCAACCCGGGGCAGGTACCCGAGGTCTTCTAGCAGGGTGAAGAGCGGAAAGAAGATGGCCATCGGCGGCAACATGACTGCAACCACCCAGGCCATGGAGAGGTAGGCGCCGTCGATCAGCAGGCCGTCCAGCCACCAGGGCAGGCCGACGGAGGCGGCCAGGCTTTTCAGGGCGGGGTGGGCCATGTCGATCAGCAGGTTTGCCAGCAGGCCCGAGGGGTAGTTCGCCCCCGAAACGGTGATCCAGAAGACCAGGGCCAGCAGGAGGAACATGATGGGGAAGCCCAGCCACCGGCTCGTCACCCAGCGGTCGATCTTCAGGTCGAGGCTGTAGGCGGGCTTGTCACTTTCCATCCGGGCCGTTTTCCGGGCGATCTTCGAAGCGTCCTCGTAGATGGACTCGATGATCGTATCGTGAAAATCCATGCCCAGGTCCCAGCGCAGATTGTTGGCCAGTGACAGGATATCATCTCTTTTGGATTCGGTGGTCTTTTCCATCAGTGGCTTTGATTTTGGATGAGTGTAGGGCCGGGGCTCAGCAGCCGCAGTTCTCCGGTGCGGACGGCATCGACGATGCTCTGGTCCCCCTCCAGCAAGCGCAGGGCGACCCAGTTCAGGTTGGGCAGGCCCGGGAATTGCTCTTCCAGCTTTTTCGACAAAATGGAAACGGCGCGGTTGAGTTTGGGAGAACGGCTCCGGACGCGGTGGGGCCGGCAGATGTATTTGCCGGCAGCCACCTCCTCGATGGCGGCGATGAGCTCGGGTATACCCTCCTTGCGGCGGGCCACCGCCGGTATGACCGGAATGCCCAGCTCCCGCGAAAGGGCCCTGTCGTCGATCTCGATCTTGTTGCGGTGCGCTTCGTCCATCAGGTTGAGGCAGAGGACGGCGCGGTCCGTGATCTCCAGGACCTGAAGCGCCAGGTTGAGGTTGCGCTCCAGGCGCGTGGCGTCGGCCACGATGACCGTCACGTCAGGCCTGCCGAACAGGATAAAGTTTCTGGCCACTTCCTCGTCGGTGCTGGTCGAAAGCAGGGAGTACGTACCCGGCAGGTCCACCACCTTGTAGCGGTTCCCCCCGTAGGAATAGCCTCCTTCGGCGCGGGTGACCGTTTTGCCCGGCCAGTTGCCGGTATGCTGCCTAAGGCCGGTGAGGTTGTTGAAGACGGTGCTCTTTCCGGTATTGGGGTTGCCGGCCAGAGCCACGACGTAGTCGACCCTGTCCATAGCAATACCCAGCCGAATGAGGTTTTCCTTATGATGTATCGGGCAGTTTTCACAATCCTGATGCCTGTTCATTGGGTAATGCTTCTTTTTTATTGATAAAAATGAGGCGGGCCTGATCCTTCCTGATGGCGATGGTAGCGCCCATGATGCGATAGGCGACGGGGTCGTTGGACGCACTTCTCAGTTCAGCCGAAATGAGGGTTCCGGGTACGACCCCGAGGTCCATCAGCCGCCTGCGTTGCTGGCCCCGGCAACTGGGGGAGAGGCCCACCACTTCTGCTTTTTCCCCCAATTCCAGGGAGGAAAGGAGTTCGTGCTTCTGGGGTAAAGACACCCTTTCCGGCAGCACCTCTACCGTGATACTGGAAGCGAAAAGGGGCGTGAGCACGCATTCTTCCCCATTGGCGGCGAAGGTGACCTTCTCTTCGGTTACATCCATAACGTATACCTGCATGCCGGGGTAAAGCCCCAGGGCTGTCAGTTGTTCGTAGATGGTATGAGGCTCGTCTTCGATATGCAGGATCTGGGCGATGTCTCCTTCCTGAAGGCCGCTCAAGGGGCGCCCCCTGTGGGCGGGCAGCTCACCCTGTGCGGAAGGGATGGGGTCGCCGTGCGGGTCGAATACGGGATTCCCCATCCTGGCCGCGAGTGCATCGGCGGCCTCTGCCGACATGTCGTGCTCCCGGAGGTCCGCCTCGCCGTGCCATTCCATCGGCCCCACTCCTGTCTCATCGGCCAGATACCGTTCCCAGATACGGTGCACCCGGATGATGCGCAGCGCATACGACCGCCCCGTATCGGTCAGGTAAAAGGCCTGTTCCTTCATGGTGATCAGGCCCATGGCCCGCAGGCGGTTCAACAGATGGGCCGCCCTGTCGGCGGAAATGTTCAGGTTGCCGGCTATGCTGTTCAGCCCGCAGGATATATCCTTGTACTCGCAGTCGAATAGAAATTTGAGGGTATCCTCCAGCAGGGCCCGCCGGGTATTGATCCTGGCTCGGTTCAGCATAGCGATAAGCCCCCGCTTCGGCCAGAAGGCCCAAAGCAGAACCGCCAGTACGGCGAGGCCCATCAAAAGGGAAATGCCTGGGTGTATTGAGTTCATAAGCACATCTGATTGTTCCGGCCCACGCCGGCGTTTGTTTCAAACGAGAAATGCAATTTTATATTTTTTAAAATTATTTTTAGTTTACAAAAATACTAAATTTAGATTAATCTAAAAAAATATCAAAACATTTTTCTGCCAGCCACACCACAGTAGGGCTATTATGAAGCAAAGCAGGCAATCTTAAATGTTTTTTAACAAACTATAAACCCCAAAAAAGGATTATATAGATAGATGTTGAAGTGATTGATTTATAAAAGCCAATGCTATGAAAAACAGAAAAATTTTCTTTCCGATCCTGGTGATGTTCTTCTTCGCTACCCTCCCGGCCTTGGGTAACGGCCTGTGTTCTACCTGCCCGGAGAACGAGGATGAAAAAACATTACCTGTCGTTCAACCCATAGAAAGGCTCCTGCCTGCTACCGTTTCTTCTCTTTCGGTGACTCCCGATGCGGTGGTCCTGAACCCGGACTTCGGCAGCATGTATCTTCATCCCGCCGAGATGCTCATCGGCCGCGTGCCGGGTGTGTGGGTTGCGGGAGGATACAATTTTTACCGCATCCGCATTCGCGGCGCCACGGGGCCTCCCCTGCTGGTGATCGACGATATGCCCTTCTACAACAACGATGACGAAATGTTGAACAACCTGCTCTGGACTATCCCGCCAGCCGACATCGAGCGGATCGAAGTATTGAAGACCGCCGCCGGCGCCAGCTTTTATGCCCAGGCCGGCAACGGCGTGATTCGGGTGGTTACCCGCAGGGGCGGTACTGAGGCGGAATAACCCGGTATGTGCGCCGGCAGTTGGCCAACCGCCGGCCAGGCCCGAGTTGTGAATTAAGAAATGATGTGATGAGGCAGGTTGTCCGTTTTTGTACCACTTCCGATGGAGTCCGTATTGGCTATGCCAAGACCGGCACGGGCCCTCCTCTGGTCAAAGCGGCCAATTATCTGACCCATCTTGAACACAGCCGCAAGAGCCCGGTCTGGCGGCACTGGCTACGGGAGCTCTCCAGAAACAATACCTTCATATGCTACGATACGCGGGGTTGCGGGCTTTCCGACCGGAATGTGGACAACTACAATATGGACGCCTGGGTATGTGACCTGGAGGCAGTAGTGGCTGATGCCGGGCTAGAAAGGTTTCCCCTGCTCGGCATTTCTCAGGGAGCTTCCGTTTCCATTGCCTATGCAGCCAGGCACCCCGAAAAGGTATCCCACCTCATACTATACGGCGGCTATGCCAGAGGGCGGTTCATGCGCAGTATTTCCCCAGCTCAACGGGCAGAAGCGGAAACGCTGATCAATGTCATTCGCCTGGGCTGGGGCCGAAAAAACCCGGCTTTCCGGCAACTCTTCACGACGCTTCTGATGCCGGAAGGGACCGAAGAACAGATGCACTCCCTCAATGAACTCGCCCGGATATCCGCCACTCCTGAAAATGCCGCCGCCATGGAGCGGGCTTTCTACCACATTGAGGTGGCCGCCGCCGCCCGAAGAACAACTGTCCCAACATTAGTCCTGCATGCCCGGCAGGACGCCTGCATCCCTTTTGAAGAAGGGCGCCTTCTGGCAACGATGATCCCCGGCGCCCGCTTTGTCCCGCTGGACAGCAGAAACCATATCCTTCTGGAAAACGAACCGGCCTGGAGGCGTTTCCTTTCCGAGGTCCGGGCTTTTTTAGGCTCCGGCGAAGAGGATTCCGGGGCAGCCGATCTCCCGGAAGC
>JAGFJE010000264.1 GCA_024103175.1 Phaeodactylibacter sp. | reverse complement strand
ATCTGGCGGCTTCAGCAAAATGAAAAAATGCCTGGTTATGGTCAAAAAAACCGTAAAATCTGTGAAGATACTCTTTCTCATTGACAGCCTGCCGCGCGGCGGCAAGGAGCGCCGGATGATCGAGTTGCTGAAGGGGCTGCTGAGCGCTGGCGGCTACCGGCCGGAGGTCGCCATCCTCTCCGGGAAGGTCCAGTATGAAGAGGTCTTCAGCCTGGGCATTCCCGTACACACCATAATCAGAAAGGTTCAGTGGGACCCCCGGCTTTTCACCAGCCTGTACCGGTTGTGCCGGGAAGTGCGGCCGGACATTATCCACAGCTGGGGCCACATGTCGAGCGTGAGCATCGTCCCGGCGGCCAAAATGCTGGGCATCCGGCTGATCAACGGCAGCGTGGCCAACGCCCCCCTCAACCTGGGCCTGCGCAATAAAAAATACCTGTGGGCGAAGCTGTCCTTCCCCTTCTCGGATCTGGTCATCGGCAATTCCCGGGCGGGCCTGCGCGCCTACCGGGCGCCGGAAGACAGGAGCCGGTGCGTGTACAATGGCTTCGATTTCAGACGCGTCCCGGAAGCGGCTTCTGCCGAAGAGGCCCGCGCCCGGCTGGGCATTGAAGAAGGACAGATAGTGGGCATGGTGGGCGCCTTCCACCCCCGTAAAGACTACGCCACCTATATCCGCGCCGCCATCCGGTTGCTGGACGAAGGGCGGCGGGCGACGTTCCTGGCCATCGGCGACGGGCCGCTCCGGGAAGAATGCGCCGCCATGGTTCCCGGCCGCCACCAGAACCGCATTCTGATGCCCGGCCTGATGCGGGATGTGGAAAAGGCCATCCAGGCTTTCGACGTGGGCGTCCTGGCCACCAATTCCCTCGTCCACGGAGAAGGCATCTCCAATTCGATCCTCGAATATATGGCCCTGGGCAAACCGGTGGTGGCCACCGACGGCGGCGGCACTCCGGAAATCGTGGAGGACGGCCGCACCGGCTTTCTGGTCAAACCGCTGGACCCGGAAGGCCTGGCCGCCAGAATCGCCTGGCTGCTGGACAATCCGGAAAAAGCACGCCGGATGGGGGCAGAAGGGAAGCACAAAATTGAAACTGAATTCACCATTTCCCGTATGACTGAACATTACATAGAGATATATCAGTCCCTGGCGGATTGACAGGTACGGAAAAGAAACATTTTAGGCTATAGAAAAATGAATAACCGAAGCGCACAACTCGATAAACTGGCCTGGTACGCCAACCGGCTTAAGACGATGAGCCTGCCGGAGATCAATTACCGCCTCCATACGGCGGCCCGCAAGAAGTATGAGCGCTGGCAAAAGGTGGGCTATTTCCCGAAAGTGAACCTTTCCGGATACCCCTCCCCTATCCTGTCCATCCCCGAACCCTCCGGCCCGTTCGAAACGCAGAAATATGCCATCTTCGGGCGGCAGCTGGACATCAGCCGGCCTATAGACTGGCACCGGGACCTCATCAGCGGCGGCAGCTTCCCGCTCGACTACTCTTTTTCCATCGACACCCGCACCGAAAAGCACGGCATTGTTAAGGCCACGTGGGAAGTCAACCGCCTTCAGTTCCTGACGAATATATGCCTGCAGTACCGCTACTCCGGCGAGGAGCAATACCTGCAGCAGTTCGTCGATATCATCCGAAGCTGGAAGGAGGCCAACCCCTACCTGAAGGGCGTCAACTGGTACAGCAATATCGAGATCAACCTCCGGGCCATCACCTGGTTCCTCTGCTGGGAGATCCTGGAAGTTCCGAAGCTGTGCCGTAAGGACCCGGCCTTCAAAAAGTTCGTCGACAAGTTGTGGCTGCCCCTCATATACCTGCACGGCCAGCATGCCGACAAGCACCCCTCGAAGTTCTCTTCCTCCAACAACCACCTGATCGCCGAAGCCAGCGGCCTGTTTATCGCCGGCGCCTACTGGAATTTTCCCCAATCGAAAAGATGGGCCCGCAAAGCGCAGAAGATCCTGGAAAGGGAGATACAACTCCAGCATTCACCCAACGGCATCAACCGGGAGGAAGCCTCGGAATACATCCAGTTCATCACCGATTTCTTTCTCATCGCCTACATCGTGGGCGAGCGCTGCGGGCGCCCCTTCTCGGGCGCCTACCGCGAAATGCTCGGAAAGATATTCCATTATATTTACCACCTCATGAATATTTCCGGCCGGACACCCTACTACGGCGATGATGACGACGGGCATACCTTCGTCCTCTCCAACGGGGAAGAGGGCGGCAACTTCCAGGCCCTGCTCGGCGCCGGCGCGGTGCTGTTCAAAGACCCGCTGCTGAAGTCAAAGGCCGGGCCCTTCGGACTGAAGAACAGGATATTGTTCGGGAAGGAAGGAGAGGCCATATACGAAAGCCTTCCCGATGAGGAGCCCCGTTCGGAGACGCGCCTGTATCACGAAGAGGGCCACTTCATCATCAAAAAAGGCGGCGGTGGGCGTGAGGTTTACCTGCACGTAGACACTGCTCCGCTGGGCTACCTCTCGATTGCCGCCCACGGCCATGCCGACGCCCTGTCCTTCTTCCTGGAGGTCGACGGCCTGCCCTATATTGCCGATGTCGGCACCTATACCTACCATTCCGAACCCGAATGGCGCGCCTACTTCAAAGGCACGCTGGCGCACAATACCATCCGGGTGGATGAGCAGGACCAGGCGTCCAACGCCGGCCCCTGCCTGTGGGTGGACCACTACCGGCCGGACCTGGCCTTCTTTACCGAAGACGCTGAAAAGGTGGTGGTCAGGGGCAGCCACGACGGCTACGCTTCCCTGGGCGTCACCCATACCCGGACGTATCAGTTCGACAAAGCAACCGAAACCATCATCATTACCGACCAGGTCGAAAGCGACGGGCAGCACCTCTACGAGATCCCCTTCCACCTGCACCCGGACATACAGGTGGAACAAGGGCAGGGCAACGGGTTCATGCTTTCCCACCCCCGGGGCCGCAAAGTACGGCTGCGGCTGGATGAAAGCCTGAAACCGCAGCTGGTGCGGGGTAGCGAAGGGCCTATCCTGGGCTGGTATTCCCCCGCTTTCCTTCAGAAAGAACCCACAACCACCATTTACAGCCGCCTGGAAAAAGCAGGCAGCTTTCAGTTGATAACCATCATAGAACCCCAAAACTGACGAGCATATGAAAAAGGTACTTATTGACATTTATCATCTACCCCAGTTTAATTTTTTCAAGAACGCCATCCTGTCTTTCAAACCGGAGGAGGTGGAGGTCTTTTGTGTGAACCGCGGCAAGCTGTTCCCGGTGGTCCAGCACGAGCTGCCGGGCTACCGCGTCACCTGCCTGGGCGATTACAAGCACAATAAGGGCATGTGGTCCATGGTCTTTAAGATCATCATTCCCCGGATATACCAATTGTTCCGGCTGGTCGGGCGAAAACAGTACAAATTCATTCTCACCGCCCATTACCAGGCCAATATCATTGCCTGGCTCAAGGGCATACCCAATATCGCCTTCAACGACGACCCCCGCCGTTTTGTCTGGCCTGTTCTTAAGTTTTCGGCCGACGAGGTGTACCTGCCTCCTTTTGGCCCCAAATATCAGGGGGTCAAAGTATTCAACGCGCTCAAGGAATGGGCGTACCTCTCCCCCAATTACTTCCGGCCCAATGCAGAAGCGCTGAAGCCGTACGGGCTGGAACCCAAAAAATACATTTTCATCCGGGAGGTATCGACCAAAACGTCTAACTACCTGAGCCAGCAGGAAGACATCATCCTTTCCATTTCCCGCTCTTTCCCCGAGGACTGGCAGGTGGTCCTTTCCCTCGAAAACAAGGAGAACGCCGGGAAATACCCCAAAGGATGGCTCATCCTGGAGGAGCCGGTCGCCGACATCCATTCCCTGATGTACTACAGCCAGATCGTGATCTCCTCCGGAGACAGCATGGCCCGCGAAGGCGCCATGCTGGGCGTCCCCAGCGTATACGCCGGCAACCGGGACATGCCCGCCAACCGGATACTGATGGCAAAGGAAATGCTCCTGAAGCTGGAGCCCGAAGAGGTGGCGCCCACCCTCAAAAAGATAAAAGCAGGCGGCCTCGCCTTTAAAGGGCAGGAGGAGTTCCGCCGGCAGCTGTTCGAGGAATGGGACGATGTGACGACCCTGATCCTGAAGAAAGTAGAACAATCAACAAATAAAGCATAAAGTACAGTACTATGAACATTTCAATTTTTGGCCTGGGCTATGTAGGCTGTGTTAGCGTCGGTTGCCTTGCCAACAACGGGCACCGCGTGATCGGTGTAGACGTCATGCCTTCCAAAGTCGAACTGATCAACCAGGGAAAACCCACCATAATCGAGAAAGACATCGGCCGCCTCCTCGCTGAGAGCTGGAAGGAAGGCCGGGCTTCGGCCACCACCGATTACCGGCAGGCCGTTCTGGATACCGATGTTTCCATCATCTGCGTGGGTACGCCTTCTTCGGGCAACGGGCACCTCAACCTGACGGCCATCTATGAAACGGCCCGGCAGATCGGGGAGGTGATCCGGGAGAAGGACACCCTCCACATCGTGGCCATCCGCAGCACGGTGCTGCCCGGCACCAACCAGAAGGTGGGCCAGATCCTCGAAGAGGCTTCCGGCAAGAAGCGCAACGAGGGGTTTGCCGTCGTTTCCAACCCGGAATTCCTGCGCGAAGGCACAGCCGTAAAGGATTATTACAACCCGCCGGTCACCGTCATCGGCGCCGACAACCCCAAGGCCGCCCTGATCATGAAAGAGGTATACCGGGGCATCGACGCGCCGGTGGAAGAAACGCAGATCGAAGTCGCCGAGCTGATCAAGTACGTCAACAACTCCTTCCATGCGCTGAAGGTCTCCTTCGCCAATGAGGTGGGCAACATCTGCAAAAAACTGGGCATCGACTCCCATCAGCTGATGAACCTCTTCTGCATGGACCACCAGCTCAACCTGTCTTCCTATTACCTCAAGCCCGGCTTCGCCTTCGGCGGCTCCTGCCTGCCCAAAGACCTGAAAGCCCTGCGCACCCTGGCCCACGATTTCTACCTCAACAGCCCGGTGCTGAACTCCGTCCTGGAATCGAATGAGAACCAGAAGGAAACCGCCTACCGGATGGTCATGGAAAAGGGCGTGAAGAAGGTGGGCATCCTCGGCCTGAGCTTCAAAAAAGGGACCGACGACCTGCGCTACAGCCCGGTGGTCGACCTGGCCGAAAAACTACTGGGCAAGGGCTACTCCCTGCTCATTTATGATAAAAATGTCAACATTTCCAAGCTCACCGGAACGAACAAGCAGTACATCGACCAGCACATCCCGCACCTGTCTGAGCTGATCTCGGACCAGTTGGATCACGTTGTCGAAAACTCGGAACTCATTGTCATTTCTCACAAAGAGCCGGAATTTGATTGCATCAATACCCGGTATCCGGACAAAACCTTTATCGACCTGGTTAAGATCAAGGACGGCGTGAGCCATGCCAATTACGAGGGCATCTGCTGGTGAGCCAAAAGTGTTATCTGTTGGTAGTTGTTAGTTGGTAGTTACCTGTCGCCCCCACCGTCAACCAACAACCAACAACCAACAACCGTCAACCAACAACCGCCCCCAACGCATAACAAATCGTTTCGCCCCCCGAAAAAACAATGATCTCATGAAAAGAAAAGTATTGATCCATGCGCCCAACCTTTCGACCCCCGGGGGGAAACAGACGTATTACACAGCGGTGAGGCCTCATTTCCGGGATGAGGTGTCTTTCTTTTTCTACGGCGCACAGGGAAAAAAAGAATCGAAGCCGGCTACACTGGCCCGAATGATCTATGATTACCGCCGGTTCTACCGGAAACTCCGGCGGGAACGATTTGATGTGGTGCTGCTCAACCCCTCGCTCAACCCGAAATCGTTCTTTCGCGACAGCATATTCGCCCTGCTCTGCTACTGGGCGGGCGCCCGGTTCATCGTCTTCTGGCGGGGATGGAACTGGGACTTCGAAAAGAAGGTGGTAAGCCGCATCCTTCCCTTTTTCCGGCGCACCTTCGGCCGGGCCGACGCCATGATCTCCCTGGCCCGCGAATTCGAAGACAGGCTGCGGGAGTACGGCTATCAAAAGCCTACCTACCTGGAAACCACCGTGGTGGATAACTATATCCACAATTTCGACCCCGTTTCCTCCAGCGCTACCCCAACCCGGCCGGAGGAAGCGGAAACCGTCATGCTCTTCCTTGCCCGGGTTGAAAAAGTGAAGGGGGTCTACGAATGCATCGACAGCTTCCAGCGCATCCGGGCCCAATATCCGGACACGGTGCTCAACATCGCCGGCGTCGGGGGCGAACTGGAAGCGGCAAAGCAATACGTCGCCGAAAAAGGCATCGCCAACGTCAATTTCCTGGGATGGATCAGCGGAGAGCCCAAGGCGCGCGCGCTGTACGATGCCGACATCTACTTGTTCCCCTCCTATCACGGGGAAGGCATGCCCAATTCCCTCCTGGAAGCCATGGCGTGCGGCCTGTCGATCGTAACGACCGACGTGGGCGGCATCAAGGACTTCTTCCAGCCGGAAAAAATGGGCCTCTACGTTCGCCCGGCCGATACCGACGACCTCGAAAAGCAAATGAACCGGCTGTTGTCCGACCCCGTCCTTCTCCAAAAGACGGGCGCCTACAACGCCATCTATGCCCGCGAGCATTTCACGCCGGAACTCGTCTCCGCCCGGCTGGAGCGGATATTCGAAAACACCGTTTCCGGACAGGCGGCCAAGGTGTATTCCAATGGAATGGAAACCCCGGCCAGTGAAGTGAAGACATACACGAGGAATTTCTAACTTCAGTAGTTCATTGAGCGCGAAGCATTTCTCATACCGGGTTTCTCAGTTGGATGAGAAATGCTCCCCTGCTCTTACCTGCCTGGCGGCGCTCCCGTCCAGGCCTGTATCGGGTGTTGATTTTTATTAGTGCCTAAAAACAATCTGACAGGCCATGAGGGCTCCGCCACAATGTTTCTGGAATGCGCGCTGCTGATGCAGCAAGGCCTTTGTTCCAAAAAGACCGTGGAGTAGCTCGCAAAAGCAACTTGTCGCAAATTCTAGAAACAGATCTCATGAAAAGAAAAGTATTGATCCATGCTCCCAACCTCTCCACACCTGGAGGGAAACAAACTTATTATGCAGCGGTAAAAGATCATTTTGAGGATGAGGTATCCTTCTTTTTCTACGGCGGACAGGGAAAGAACGAGTCAAAACTATCCAAAGTACGCCGGTTAATCCATGATTACTGGCTTTTTTATTCCCGTTTAAGGAAGGAGCGATACGATCTCGTTCTGCTCAACCCGTCGTTCAACCTGAAATCCTTTTTTCGCGACAGCGTCTTCGCGCTGGCCTGCTATTTGCTCGGGGTAAAATTCGTCGCTTTCTGGCACGGCTGGCAGTGGGAATTCGAAAAAAAGGTTGTCCGAAGGATCGTTCCCTTTTTCCGCCATACTTTTGGCAGGGCCACGGCTATGATCGTCCTGGCGCGGGAATTTGAGGACAAGATACGGGAATACGGTTTCCGCCGGCCGGTACACCTGGAAACTACAGTGGTAGATGACTTCATCTTCGATTACGGCAGGGATGCCTCCAATGCTGTGGAGAGCGAAAAGGCGGGATCGATCCTGCTTTTCCTCGCCAGAGTGGAAAAAGTGAAAGGCATATATGAGTCTATCGACAGCTTTCACCGGCTGCAGGACAAACACCCCGGCCTTGTTTTGAATGTTGCCGGCACGGGAGGCGAGCTGGAAGCAGCAAAGCAGTACGTGGCGGATAAAGGCATCCGCAATGTAAATTTTATGGGATGGATCACCGGAGAGCAGAAAGCCCAGGCGCTGTATGAAGCAAATATCTTCCTGCTGGCTTCGTACCACGGCGAAGGAATGCCTTGTTCCCTGTTGGAAGCCATGGCTTGTGGCCTGCCCGTAGTCACCACCAATGCCGGCGGCATTAAAGACTTCTTCCAACCCGGAAAAATGGGGTTGTTCGTACGCCCCGCCGATGCGGGCGACCTGGAGCGGCAACTGGACGCCCTCCTGTCTGACCCGGGTTTAATGGAAAAAATACAATCTTTCAATGCCAACTATGCCGTGGATCACTTCCGGCCGGAACTCGTCGCCGGAAGGCTGGAGCGCATTTTTGAACGGGCCGTTTCGGAAACCGGGCGCCAGAAGCCCGTTACCGCCCGGCCGGTACCCGGAGGAATTTTCTCGAGCCTGCTCAGCTGGCCTCCGCACTGGAGGCAGGCCGTGGCGGCCACAATTATGGCCGTTATCGGGTTGACAATGATGGTCGTCATTGACGCGGAAGGAAAGGCAGGCGCCGTAAATGGAGAAGGTATGGTCGAAGAGGCCATCGAGGAAGCCCTTGAAGAAGTGTCGGAAGAACTCGTCCAACTGATCGACAAGTTGGACGGCGAGGCCAATAAGGCTTTCTGACAGCTGATTCGAAAAAGGTGGCGCCAGGCCGGCGAATTAACCGGCCAAAATAAGGCCCGCACCGGGATTTTTCCGGGTTGCGGGCCTTATTGTTATCCGATAAGGCCCTGGGATTTCCCCGCCGGAAAAAATGCCACCCTTAAGGTAAAAAAAAACGGCGCGGCCTTCTACTCACCACAGATTAAAAACCCATTAGAAGGCTTCAACAAATAACAGTTTTTATCAAGTGTTTCTTGATAAAATGACTATATTTGTCCAATATTTGCCTTAGCCGCCCAATTGTATTCAGAGCGCATTCCCTTCAAAGCTGCGACAAACACCGATTAACATAAACACTAAAATGGATTGAAATACAGAAAATGGTTTCTGCTTTTGCATTTTCTGGAGCAATTATCGTAATTAAGGGTTTAATAAGACGAAATAAAAGACGAGACCTCCTTACTATCCAAAAAGACGACCTAATGAGAAAAAACGTTTACACCATTGTCAGCGTTTGCGTGATCTTATGTATTGGAGTATTATCCCATGCTCAGACGATCATAAGGGGCCCATACCTGCAGATAGGCACCCCCAACAGCATGACCATTAGATGGAGGACAGACGACCCCACCTCCACCAAGGTCTGGTACGGGCCTTCTCCCGGCAACCTCCCCTTTACCAATACTGTCGGCGGTTCGCGGACCGAACACGAGGTGACCATCTCCGGGCTGGCGGCCAATTCGGTTTATTATTATGCGGTGGGCAATTCGTCCGGCCAGCTGACCTCGCCTTCCAGCAACCACTATTTTAAGACCTCCCCTACCCCCGGCACTCAACAGACCATCCGGGCCTGGGTCCTGGGAGATTGCGGCACCGGGGATAACAACCAACGGGCCGTTCGCGATGCGTTCTACGACTTCAACGGCTCCCAGCACATCGACATGATGCTCCTCCTTGGAGATAATGCCTACGACGACGGCACCGACGAGGAATTTCAGGCGGCCTTCTTTGAAAATATGTACGAAGACCGGCTGATCAACACCGTCATGTGGCCGGCCATCGGCAACCACGAAACCATCACGGCCGACAGCGAAACGGAGTCGGGCCCCTATTACGATATCTTCAACATGCCCAGGAACGGAGAGGCCGGCGGCGTGCCTTCCGGCACGGAAGCCTACTACTCCTTCGATTACGGCAACATCCACTTCATTGTCCTCGATTCGGACGACAGCGGCCGCGACCCGGGCGACCCGCAGTTGGTATGGCTGGAAAATGACCTCAATAACACAGACCAGGATTGGATCGTCGCTTACTGGCACCACCCCCCCTACTCCAAAGATGGCGAATCCGACACCAATGGCAAGGAAACGACTGCGCGGGAAAACTTCCTTCCCATTCTCGAAAGCCACAACGTGGACCTCGTCCTGGTCGGCCACTCCCACAACTGGCAGCGTTCTTACCTGATCCACGGCCACTACGGCCTGCAGAACAGCTGGAACCCCGCCACCATGGGCATCGACCTCGGCGACGGGCGCCTGGATGGCGACGGCGCCTACTCCAAAAATACCCTGGGCCAGGGAACCGTGTATATCGTTTCGGGCTCCGCCGGTAAAAAGACAGGGTCTATCTCCAACCCACACCCGGTTATGTATCATTCCCAGGCCGACTACGGCTCCATGTACCTGGAGGTCACCGGCGGCCAAATGGACATCCAGTTCATCCGCGATAACGGCGACATAGACGATTACCTGACCATCGTAAAACAGCTGGCGGTCGGCAACCCGCCAACTGTGTCCGTCACTTCGCCTGCCAATGGGTTCAATTATTCTACTCCCCAGCAGATCAACATAAAGGCCTCTGCTTCCGATAGCGACGGGTCGGTCACTAAGGTCGAATTTTTTATCAATAACTTCTCCATTGGCGTTGACAACTCGGCGCCCTATTCCATCAACTATACCATCCCGAATGAAGGCGACTACACCATTACCGCCGCCGCCACAGATAATGACGGCAACGTCACCCTGTCTTCTCCCGTCTTGTTCACCGTCGGCCCGGTCACGGTTTGCTCCCTCATCGACAATAGCACAGACGACGTCGAACAACGGACGGATAACGGCAGGGTCGACCTGACCAACGGCGACCTCGAAATGATAATGGATGGCGTCAGGCCGCAAATTGTCGGCCTGCGCTTCAACAACCTTAACATCCCTCAGGGGGCCAATATCGCCAGCGCCTACATCCAGTTTACTGTGGATGAGGAGACCAACATCAACCCCTGCAACCTGACCATCTCCGGTGTAGCCGCCGATAACGCCGGCACCTTCACCTCTTCGGATTACAGCGTCAGCAACCTGCCCAAAACGAGCGCTTCTGTCAGCTGGACGCCCTCCGACTGGCCCGACAGGGGCGCCAGAGGCCCGGCGCAACAAACGCCCAATATCAATACCATCATTCAGGAGATCGTCAACCGCCCCGGCTTCTCCGCTACCAGCTCCATCTCCATCCTCATCGAAGGAGAGGGCGCCCGCGTAGCCGAATCCTTCGATGGCGCCGCCGGCGCTGACAAATTCCCTGAACTCTGCATAGAATGGTCTACGGCGCCGATCAACTACGACTGCCCCAACCTGCTGGCCGATATCGGCACCCCCTGCGATGACGGCGACAACACCACCCTCAATGATATGGTCGACGACAACTGCGATTGCACCGGTACGCCTACCGCATGCACCGGCATCGGCGATGCCGACGGCGACGGCGTCTGTGCAGACGTAGACTGCGACGACCTCGACCCCGACATCACCCACCGGCCCGGCGACGCCTGCGACGACGGCAACCTGACCACCATCAATGACGTCTATGACGCCAACTGCAATTGTGTAGGCACCCTCAACCCCTGCACCGGCATCGGCGATAATGACGGCGACGGCATCTGCGCCGATATAGACTGCGATGACAATGACCCCAACAACACCTCCATCGCCGGCGATGCCTGCGATGATGGCGACAATACTACCCTCAATGACATACTCGACGCCAACTGCAACTGCGTCGGAACTCCTACTGCCTGCACCGGTATCGGCGATATGGATGGCGATGGTGTCTGTGCCGATATAGACTGCAATGACAATGACCCCAACAACCTCAACTACCCCGGCGCCCCCTGTGACGACGGCAACCCCAATACCTACGGCGAAACCATACAAAGCGATTGCGGCTGTGGCGGAGGTATCCCCAGCGCAGACTTTACCTGTGTACAAATCAACATCGGCAGCGACGATGCCGAAGAACGCTCCGGCAGGGTCGACCTGTCGAGCAGCGACCTGGAACTGGCCAACGACCCCAACCTGGGCAGCCAGGTCATCGGCATGCGCTTCAACGGCCTCAATATTCCACAGGGAGCAGTCATTACCAACGCCTTTATACAGTTCACCTCCGATGAAAACCGCAACGAGAACCCCTGCAACCTGATGATATCCGGAGAAGCCTCCGATAACGCCTCCCCCTTCTCCGAGGCAAACGACACGGATATCTCCAGCCGGCCGCGAACCACCGCTACCGTCAGCTGGTTCCCGCCCGAATGGGAAAATGTCGGTATTGCCAATGCCGCCCAACGGACCCCCAACCTCGCCGCTGTCCTCCAGGAGATCGTCAGCCGGAACGGATATTCTTCCTCCAGCTCTATCATACTTATTGTGGAAGGCTCCGGGGCGCGAACCGCTGAATCGTTCGAAGGAAACCCATTCGGCGCCCCGCAACTCTGCGTAGCCTACACCATACCTTTTGATTGCCCGGCCCTGCAAGCCAACACCGGCGATGCCTGCGACGACGGCGACAACACCACCCTCAATGATATGGTCGACGCCAACTGCAATTGCACCGGTACGCCTACCGCCTGTACCGGCATCGGCGATGTCGACGGCGACGGCGTCTGCGCCGATGTCGATTGCGATGACGACAACGCCGCTATCACTTCGGTTGACGTTGATGGCGACGGCGTCTGTAGTGATGTGGATTGCGATGACAATGACCCATTAATAACCGGGCCCAGAACCTGGTATGCCGACAATGACGGCGACGGCTATGGAGACCCCAACAACAACACCCAGGCCTGCTTCGCACCCGCCGGGTACACCGCCGACAAAACTGACTGCGACGATAACGACCCCAATGAGTTCCCGGGCCAAACCTGGTTCCTCGACGCCGACGGCGACGGGTACAGCGACGGCTCCTCTCGGGTGTTCTGCACCCGCCCCGCCGGCCATTATACCGCCGCTGAGCTGGCCCAAACCGCCGGCGACTGCGACGACGGCAATGCCGCCGTCAACCCCGGCGCTGCCGAGGCCTGCAACGGCATCGACGACAACTGCGACACCCAGGTGGACGAAGGCGTTCAATCCACCTTCTACGCCGATACCGACGGCGACGGGTACGAGGACCCCAACAACACTACCCAGGCCTGCTCCGCTCCGGCCGGATATACCGCCGACAATACCGACTGCAACGACGGCGACGCCAGCGAGTTCCCGGGGCAAACCTGGAGCCCGGAAGAGCGTCGCGACGGGAACGAGTGTAGCTCTCGGTGGGCGCCCTACCCCCGCCCAGCCAGCCATTACACCGCCGCCGAGCTGGCCCAAACCGCCGGCGACTGCGACGACGGCAATGCCGCCATCAACCCCGGCGCCGCCGAGGCCTGCAACGGCATCGACGACAACTGCGACACCCAGGTGGACGAGAACATCACCCTCCAAGACTACTACTTCGACGCTGACGGCGACGGGTACG
>JAGFJE010000410.1 GCA_024103175.1 Phaeodactylibacter sp. | reverse complement strand
AAGTCGTTGATGCCCCAGAAGTGCTCATTGCCCGTCCAGAGCAGGCGGCGTTGTTCCTTGCTCAGGTCCTGGTAGGCGCGGTGGACGGGGAAGTCGAACTTGTGGGCGGTTTCCAGCAGGCGGTCCAGCCACAGGCCGTATTTTTCGCCTTTCCAGCAGGCGATGGCCCCTTCGTAGACGGACCTGGACTTGTCTGGCACGACCTTGTCTTCGTCGATGCCCATCACTTTGCTGAAGCCCTCGCAGGTAGGGCAGGCCCCATAGGGGTTATTGAAGTTGAACAGCTGGGGGCTTGGCTCGAGGAACGTCATGCCGTCCAGCTCGAAGCGGTTGTTAAAGCCTTTTTCTTCCTTGCCCAGGATCTCCACAATGCATTCTCCTTCCGACTCGTAAAAGGCCGTTTGTACGGAATCGGCGATCCGTTTGGCATTTTCCTGGTCATTATGTTTAACGACGAATCGGTCGATCAGTATGCGGATGCCTTCCTCTTGGATCTCCGCCAGTTTTTTGCTCAGAAAGGCCGGGGGCTCTTCCAGGACGTCCTGTATGTTTTTCAGGTTTCCATTGGCCTGCATGCGGGTATAGCCCTTTTGCAGGAGCAATTCCAGCTCCTGTTTCAGGATGCGGTCCTTGTATTTGTAGGGCAGGGGGGTAAAGAGCTGTACTTTGTCTCCCTCGTCGAACCGGTGGATATAGTCGGTTACATCGGAGACTTCGTGTTTTTTGACCAGGTTTCCGGAAACGGGGGAGATGGTCTTTCCAATGCGGGCGTAGAGGATGCGCAGGTAGTCGTATACTTCGGTGAGCGTGCCCACGGTCGAGCGGGCGTTGCTGGTGCTCACCTTTTGCTCGATGGCGATAGCCGGGCATATGCCCTTGATGTAATCCACGTCCGGTTTTTTCATCCGCATGAGGAACTGCCGGGCGTAGGAAGACAGGCTTTCCAC
The DNA here is from genome assembly GCA_024103175.1 of Phaeodactylibacter sp. Lineage (GTDB taxonomy): Bacteria > Bacteroidota > Bacteroidia > Chitinophagales > Saprospiraceae > JACJXW01. Next base: position 4,506 of record JAGFJE010000410.1, on the reverse strand, counting down.
GTAGCGGCGCTGCCCTTCGGCGTAGAGGGTGTCCATGGTGATGGATGACTTGCCGGAACCGGAAACGCCGGTCACCACCACCAGTTTATTCTTGGGGATGTTGAGGCTTACATTCTTCAGGTTGTTGGCGCGGGCGCCCTTGATGAAGATGACATCTTTGAACCTTTCCTCACTGGGTTTCTCCAGTACTACTTCGTCTTTCTTCGGCATCGGTGGGTTTTTTGCCTGGAATTAAGCGGCCCATCATTTGGAAGGCCATCCCGGCCCGCTCAATCCAAGGCCGGCGCCCTCATGGAGAAGCATCGGGCCGGGCGATTAGCGGCTGGGGCGGCCTGCTGCCAGGTGCGCTTTTACGAATAATGGAACAAAATAGCGAAGGTAGGGTTTTGGGCGGGGATCTAAAAAATCGGCCAAAACGGCATTGGCTGCCCTTTCGGCCGATGTAGTATGGGAAAATAGGTGTCAGGAGAATATCCGCCACGTAGGGCGGGGGGTATGGGGGAGGGGAAAGGGTGGGGGGCCTGCCCCTTCCGTACTCATGCTTTTTCTTTACTGAAGAACGATATCCTTCTCTTCGACCATTTTGCGGATATTGATCAGGGCGTAGCGCATGCGGCCCAGGGCGGTGTTGATGCTCACCCGGGTCAGCTTGGCGATCTCCTTGAAGCTCATATCGGCGTAGTGGCGGAGGATGACGACCTCGCGCTGTTCGGGCGGCAGCATGTCCACCAGTGCCCGGACCTTGTCGTGGGTCTGGCTGCGGATGATGCGTTGCTCGGCGTTGTCATCCGTGACCTGAAGCACGTCGAAGATATCGAAGGTTTCCGTAGGGGAGACCTTGGGGCGGCGTTTGGTGCGCCGGAAGTAGTCGACGCACATGTTGTAGGAAATACGAAGCGCCCACTGCAGGAACTTACCCTCGTGGTTGTACTTCCCCTTGCGCAGGGTGTCGATGATCTTAATGAATACTTCCTGGAAAATATCCTCGGCTAGGCTTTGATCTTTAACGAAGAGATAGATGGAGGTGTAGATCTTTTGCTGATGGCGGTTCAGCAATTCTTCGAAGGCTCTTTCATCACCCTCCAGATAACGGCCAATAAGCTGCTGGTCATTAAGCGGCGTAACTTGCATAACTAAATAATTTTAGCGTTATGGGATCTTATGTAAGCAAATTATTTAGTGTAGAAGTTACTTTCTATAGTCCAACAGTTTAGTGAAACAATAAGGATGATGAAGCGTGAAATATTATGATGGCGTAAATATAATGGCAAATAATCGAAATTGCGAATATAAACTCCATTTTTTTTGAAACCTTAACAGAAATTTAACCGGCTACACAAAATAAATGTTAAACCAAACGTTTTTTTTCGGCGATTTTGCTAAAAAAATTAAAACTTCTCGGGTTTATGTTGGGAGAAAACCGCATTTGGAGAAATAAAAAGTGGCGTCAAAGAAAAGCCGGTTTTTTTTATTGAAAAAGCAATGATCTTTTGGCATGGGTGAGCATACCTTAATATTATGGATAAAAAATGAAAAAATTGAAAAACGAAGGCGAAAGCACCCGGAAATAGGGGAACGAATGGCATTTTGATCCCATGCCATTCATTCCATCACTCCATGACTCCTTCCCCGTCTTCGCCATAGGCTCAGCGTTCGACTGAACTCACGCCGAAGTCCGGGTAAACCCGTCCATACGGCCGGGCAAGATTCCATCATTCCCTCCTGCCCCTCGCCATCTTCGCAAAATCCTTGGCGAAGTAAGTGATGATCACGTCGGCGCCGGCGCGGCGGATGCTGAGCAGAGTTTCCGGCATGGCCTGTTGGTAGTCGAGCCAGCCGTTGCGGCAGGCGGCCAGCAGCATGGCGCATTCCCCGCTGACGTGGTAGGCGGCGATGGGCAGTTCGAAGCTTTGTTTCATGAGGAAGATGACGTCCAGGTAGTTGAGGGCGGGTTTGACCATGAGGAAGTCGGCGCCTTCCATGGTGTCCAGCTCGCCTTCGATGAGGGCCTCCCGGCGGTTGGCGGGGTTCATCTGGTACGTTTTCTTGTCCTTGGGAATATCTTCGGCGCCTGCTTTCGGAGCGCTGTCGAGAGCGTCGCGGAAGGGCCCGTAGAAAGCGCTGGCGTATTTGGCGGTATACGACATGATGCCGGTATTGTTGTAGCCGGCCTCGTCGAGGGCGATCCGTATGGCTTCCACCCGCCCGTCCATCATATCGGAGGGGCCGAGGATGTCGAAGCCGGCCTCGGCCTGCGCCAGGGCCATCTTCTGCAGGATATGGAGGGTCTCGTCGTTGACGATCTGCCCACCGTACACGAAGCCGTCGTGGCCGTCGGAGCTGTAGGGGTCCATAGCCACATCGCTGATCAGGCAGGCTTCCGGGAATCGGGCCTTGATGTCCCGGGCGGCATGCAGGTAGAAGTTGTCATTGCTATAACTGTGGGTGGCGCGTTTATCCTTTAGCTCATCGGCAACTTTGGGAAAGGCGATGAAGCTTTTCACCCCCAGTTCCATACAGCTTTCCACTTCTTTTAAGGCTTCATCCGTCGACAGGCGGAAGCTGCCCGGAAGAGAAGAGATCTCCTCCCGTACGCCTTTTCCGTCGACGAGGAAGAGGGGTTGCACCAGGTGTCCCGGGCTCAGGTGTGTCTCCTGCGCCAGCCCCCGGATGGCGGCGCTGCGCCGGTTTCGTCTTGGCCTTCTTAACATTATTGTTCTGCTTTTGATGTTTTTTTCGGATTCTTAGGAACGGGGTCATAACCGTGAGGGCCCCAGGGATGGCACTTGAATATGCGCTTCAGCCCCAGCCATACTCCCTTCATCACCCCCCACTCCTCGATAGCCCCCACCATATAATGCGAACAGGTGGGCTGGAACCGGCAGGTGGGCCCCAGCATAGGAGAAATAGCCATCTGGTAAAACCGGATGGGCAGGATGAATATCTTTTTGAGTATTCGGTTCATTGGTTACTCTTGTTACCCAAACTAACAGGCGTATAGCAATATAGCAATATAGCAATATAACCATATCAAAACTCCGCCTTCTTCACCGTATCCCCCTTCTGGAACAGCAGCAGCCCCTGTTTCCTGCCCGGCCCGTTGACGCTGACCAGGTTCTTCTGGTCGTCGAAGACCTCCATCAGGATGCTGTTGTTCACTTTCAGTTCCTTCAGGGAGGAGACGCCGGTGATCTCCAGGTAGCACCACACCGCCGCCAGGTCTTCCGATACCTCCTTGCCGATGAAGACATAATCCCGTTCTTTTCCGTCGACCTCGAAGCGAAAGTTCTGTTGCAGGTAGCGGTAGATGTATGTTTCCGCCTGCTGGTCTTCCTTTCGGGTGCAGATAAAGAGGTTGTCTTTGCCCTGTCGGCGCAGGGCTTCCTCCAGGTCGTCGATGAACAGGTGCAGGCTCATCTGCAGGGCCCGTTCGCCCTCGTTGTATTCCACCAGGCATTTGCTGACGTGGAAGTCGTGGTCGCCGGATGGCAGCCTGCCAGAGACGGCAATTGATGGTTTTACAGCTTCATGGCCCCCTGGTTGATGAGCAGCCAGCCCCGTACAACCTATCATTAAAGCTGTTAATAGTATTGTTTTCATAATTATCCTTTAATCACCACAAAGGTAACTTTCTGACGTTCCCTGCGGACAACCGTTTTGCCCTGAGCTTGTCGACGGGCAACCATCAAACCATCTAACAATTTAACCGTCCATTCAGTTACGGCACCCGCTCCAGCGCCATCACCAGGGCCAGGCCGAAGGCCGAGCCGGAAACGAAGATGTTCCACTCCCGTTGTTTCACTTTCATGAGGAAGAGCATGACATAGGAGAGGGCAAGCACCGCTCCGACAATGGCCAGTTGGCCCAGTTCCACACCTATATTAAACGCCAGGAGCTGGGTTACCAGTTGGCTTTCCTCGCCCGGCAGCAGGGTGGAACGCAGAAAATTGGAGAACCCCATGCCGTGGATGAGGCCGAAGAAAAGGGCGAACAGATAGTTCATCTGCAAACTGGGGCTGAAGGTGGCCAACCGGCTCTCCTCCTTGTGGACGATGACATTGTACACGGCAGTGGCCAGAATGGTCAGAGGGATCAGAAATTCCACCCAGGTAGAGTTGATGGGGATATACCCCAGCGCGGCCAGGGCCAGGGTCAGGCTGTGCCCCAGCGTAAAGGCCGTGACCAGGAGCGCTACCTTCCGCCATTCCCGAAGGCGGTAAATGGCACAGAGCGCCACCACGAAGAGAATATGGTCATATCCATTCAGGTCTGCAATGTGGCTGAACCCCAGTTGTAAATAGGCGCTGAATACCGACTGCATGGTTTTTTGGCGTAAAAGTAAAACTTTTTCCAGCCAACTGCGTAAAACGGCAAGGAAGTTGGCCTGAGCCCATGGATAAATCAAATTAAGGTAAATTCAATATTAAATATCCACATTTCTTCATTTTCCTGCTCTGATCCCATTAACACTTTCCCAAAAATCATTAAATTTACAGGCGGCCGTTC
>JAGFJE010000240.1 GCA_024103175.1 Phaeodactylibacter sp. | reverse complement strand
CCCCTCCAGCGAGATCTCCAAGGTGCTGAAAAACAGGAAGTATAAGGTGCTGGCGCCGGAGGCGGGCACAAAGCCGCAGTTGTATTACCTGGTGTGATTCGTTGATTCGTTGATTCGTTGATTCGTTGATTTGTAAAAAAAATGTCATCAACGAAGAAATAATCATAAGCGGACGGAACAATCCGATGGTGGACCCCCACCTCAACATATGGCACTGGCCGATCCCGGTGTACCTCTTTCTGGGAGGGCTGGCCGCCGGCATTTTATTCTTTGCAGGCCTGTATACCATACTGGGGCGGGAGAAGGAGCTGCCTACTGCCGTCAAGTGGTCGACTTTTGTTGCTCCGCTGGCGCTGGTCCTGGGCCTGATCGCCCTGTTCATCGATCTGAAGCATCAGTTTTATTTCTGGCGGCTGTACACCACTATCCGCATAGAGTCGCCCATGTCGTGGGGCGCCTGGGTATTGCTATTCATTACCCCCTTATCCTTCGTCTGGGCCGCCAGTTATATGAGAGAGCTGTTCCCGGGCTGGGACTGGAAGCTGGGCTTTCTCAAACGCTTTGACCAATGGGTACAATCCAACCGGCAGCCCCTGGCGTGGATCATGGTGATACTGGCGCTCGTACTGGGTATTTACACCGGTATTCTGCTCTCGGCCTTCAATGCGCGGCCCTTGTGGAATACAGCTCTGCTGGGGCCTCTTTTCCTGGTTTCCGGCCTATCCACAGGAGCGGCCATGATCATGTGGATGTCCAGAAAACATGCCGAACGGCAGCTGTTCACCAAAATTGACATCATACTCATCGCCATTGAGTTGTTTTTCATCGTCCACCTGTTCATGGGGTTTCTCGCCGGGCCCGAGGTCCAGCTGGAAGCCGCCGACCTGTTCCTGAACGGCAAGTTCACCCTTCCGTTCTGGGGCCTGGTCGTTTTCATGGGGCTGATCCTGCCGGCTCTCCTGGAGATCCTGGAACTGCGCGGCTGGAAAATTCCGGCGGCTATTCCGGCCCTGCTTATTCTCATCGGGGGGTTGATCTTCCGGATCATAATCGTCGAGGCCGGAGAAGTCACCCGCTATCTTTACTGACCAATAAGAAAATGGCCATGGAAGATTGAATCTTCCATGGCCATTTTGTTTCTTTAGGCTCTGTTCATTATCTTCCAATCAAGATTTAACCGAAAAATGGAAAAGATCTATTTCATCCTGTTTATACTCTTTTTTTCCACCCTGTCCTGCAACCAGGAGAACCCTTCGGGGGAAGCCCAGGCTTCGCCGGAAACCCTCCTGGCCGGCCTGGTCGAAGAAAACCGTTTTTTAACAGTAGAGAAGGTGGCCGACATGCTCATCAATGACGACCCCAGCCTGCTGCTGGTGGACGTGAGGAGCCACGATGAGTACGATGCCTTCACCCTTAAAGGGGCCATCAATATTCCTCTGGAGGATTTTCTGAAAGAACAGAACCTTTCCCAACTGGATTGCCAGCGGTATTCTATCGTCTTTTTCTCCAACAGCTCGGTAAGGGCCGAAAAAACCTGGATACTGGGGCAGCGCCTGGGATGTAAAGACATATATGTCCTCAAAGGAGGTTTGAATGAGTGGACCGCCCGGATCATGAACCCGGCCCCTCCCCCCGAAACCGCCTCGGCCGAAGCACTCGAACTCTACCAGCTGCACAAAGCCGCCCGAAAGTACTTCATCGGCGCCAGCAAAGCACTGGAACCGGAACCCTATGTGCCTCCGGCAGCACCGAAAAAACAAGTCGTCAAAAAGGAAATAAAGGTAGAACCCAAACCTAAAAAGCCGGCTCCTGCAGAGGAAGAAGAAGGATGTTGAAATACCCTGCCGGCCCGATGTCAATTTCCATTTATTGCCCGAATTTGCTAAAAACAAAAAACCTACAGCCATGAAAGTGACTGTCTTCATAAGCACCTGCCTTTTGCTGGCCCTCCTCAGCCTGTCTTCCTGCCAGGATAAGGGCGATTCCTTTGCCCTGTCCACCGAGGAAGCGCTGGCCCTGGCGCTCAGTTCAGATTACAAGGTCTCTCCCGGTGAAGGTGCAAAACTCATCGGAAGCGGCGACTACACTTTTGTCGATATCCGTCCCGCCTCAGAATATGCCAAAGGGCACCTGGACGGGGCACTCAATATCCCTTTGCAAAACCTCCTCGACAAAGAGAGCCGGGAGTTCTTTTCCCAGAACAGCAAAACCATAGTGGTCTATGGTAAGGATGAGGCAGAGGCCAACGGCCCCTGGATGCTCCTGCGGCAACTGGGGTATGAAAATGTCAAACTCCTGGAGGGAGGGTATCAGTACCAGCAGGCTCCAGACAGCGTTCAATATCTTCCTCCCGAACAGCCGCACTACGACTTTGCCGCCATAATGGCCCGGGCTATCGAAGAAGACCGCAAGGAGGAAGAGGCCACCCGGCCCAAGCCTGCTCCCCAACCCGTAGTACAAGCGCCGAAAGAGATCATCCCTCAGAAAAAGGACAAACCGAAAGTGGTGGAGGAGGAGGAAGGGTGTTGAAGTAGAGAGCAGCGCATCAGGGAGTGGTGTATAAGTTGCGGGCCACTAAAAAAAAGAAGCCGGCTGCGGATGCCTTACGGGGCCCACAGCCGGCTTTTCTGTGCCTGAGTATAGGTTTGTGTAATCAATTCAACGCCTCTTCCTTCAGGACGGTTTTACTCATGTCCTTTTTATGCTTATCGCTCAGTTCCCGCAGTTTCACCCGCAGGGCTTCGATCTCTTTGGCGATGTCATCCTCGTCCGACTTGGTCAGCAGCGGCAGGCCGGAGACCGACAGTTCCACCAGTTCATCCATTTTGGACTTCAGCAATACTCCGGTGCGGCCCACTTCGTTCTGTATCCTGCCATAATCATCGGAAGCCAGCAGCTCCTGCAGGTGTTTATCCAGATTGTCGATGTAGTGCTGGAAAAACTCCGTGCCGTCGGGCGCCTGGCCAGTGGCTTCATAGCCCTCCATATACCCTTTGATCGTTTCCGGGAGGACCGCCATACTGGACTCCAGCAGCTTTCCTCTCAACTCGGCATTCTTCAATACAAAGGAGAGGTAATAGAATTGTATGTCCCGCAACAATTTCTGGGCCCGCATCAGTTTCGGTGTACCGACAATGGCGTAAAACGGGTTGGCCATGATCTCCAGGTAGTGGTGAATATTATTACCCAGGCGGAACAAGGGCACCTCGTTCAGCGGGGTCAGGCGCACCAGCATCTTGTCCCAGAAAGCAGCCATTTCGTCGAAGGGCAGGTCGATATCGTTCAGGAACTCAATGTACTGGTCAAAGGCCTGGTCGGTTTTGTCCAGAAAAACAGACCAGGTTTCGGCCGGAAAAATGTCGTGGAATTTCTTCATGAAATCCCGATAGGCATCAACGGTAAAATACTTGCTTATGAGTTCCTCATTGTAGCCCATAGCCCTCAGCTGTTCGGCCTGCGGCTTCCAGAAGTCATACCAGGCGGACAGCCAGTGCGAGTATCCCTTCAGAAAGGGGAAGGTTTCTCCCTTCTCCTTTCCGGTATATCCAAAAGGCCAGAATTTTTCTGCCTGTTCCGCCCAGGTTTTCCAGAATTTGGCGCCGTCTTCCATCGTTTTGGAAAAGCCGGGGGTGGAAAAGTAGGGAGCGGGAACTCCGGCCGCTTCGCCGAAAGCCTTCCACCATTTTTTAGCCAACTCTTCCTGGTCTTTCATCCAATGCTGATAGAACTCCGTCATCGCTTTAGGCCAATCGGTGGAGGGAACAGCTTCTGCCTTTTTTTCTTTTTTTCCTGAACCCCGGGATTTCTTTTCTTCTGTAACAGGTTGGAACATTTTCCTGGAAAATTCCAACCACTGGCCCAGCATCTCCTGCTGGATCTCCCACATTTTTTGATACTCCCGGTTCATGATTGATGGTTTTGGTAGATAAATCGGTTGCCTCTAATGAAATATTACCTTGAAGCTATGCCGCTTCAGCGGTAACTACCCCTAGTTATGCACTGATATTCATTATTGCACTGATATTGGTCAGGATGGAAGGGTGATTTTGGTCATGTGATTTTTGATGTTTGATTTTTGATTTGCGATTTTTGATGTGGGCAAACCCATGGCTGCCCTGCGCAGCACATCAAACATCAAACATCAAACATCAAAAATCAAAAATCAAAAACCCTACTTGCCTTCCCACTTAAAATTCCACGTCACTGAGGGAATGACTGGAAACAGAGACACCTTATACGCCGTAGCCTGAGCGGTGCCCGCCGCCGGGTCCGACTGGAGGTCGTAGTACACGAAGAAGGGGTTCTGCCGGCTGTAGGCGTTATAGATGGAGAAGGCCCAGCTGGACTTGAAGCGTTTCTCAGAGTCCGGTTTCGGCGTGTATATAGCCGACAGGTCGAGGCGATGGTAATCCTGCAGGCGGGCGCTGTTACGCGGGCCGTACTGGGTGACGGGGAATCGGTCGATGAAATACAGGCTTTGGACCGGGGTAAAGGCATTGCCCGAACCGAATACGAAGGCGCCGCTCAGTTCCCATTTGGAGCTGAGCTGATAATTGGCCACGACGGACAGGTCGTGCCGGCGGTCGTATACAGCGGGGAATACTTTGCCGTTGTTGATCTCCGGAAAGATGCGCTCGGTACGCGACAGGGTATAGCCCACCCACCCGGTGAGGCGCCCCTTACGCTTCTGAAGGAAGAACTCGGCGCCGTAGGCGCGCCCTTTGCCAAAGACGAACTCTGACTCCAGGTCATTGGCGACATCGTCGACGTAGTTCTCCCGGTAGTCGATCTGGTTGCGCAGGTCCTTGTAATAAACCTCTACCGAACCCTCCAGCACATTGTCGGCAAAATTGCGGAAATAGCCCAGGGCATACTGTATACCGATCTGGGGCTTCACGATCTCCGAGCTGGGCACCCATACGTCGGCCGGCAGGGTGCTGGTAGAATTGCTGACCAGGTGGAGGTACTGGTTGGCCAGTGTGACGCCCGCCTTGACCGAAGAACCGGGCGTGAGGTTCCAGGTGAGGCTGAGGCGGGGCTCCAGGCCGAAGTAGGTTTCGACGGGCTCCCCATCAGCATATACCGCAGAATCTATTTTGGAAACATAAGGCCCCACCTGGGTGAAGGCCGACAGGCGCAGGCCGGTGTTGAGGCTCAGGCGGCGGCCCAGGCTGAAGTCGTCGAGCAGGTAGACTGCCGATTCGTGGGCGTAGCGGGGGTCGAAGTCGTTGGAGAAGGTTTCTTCGCCGTTGGTGGCGGTGGCCACATTCGGCGTCAGCCGGTGGTAGGTGTAATTGGCCCCGAATTCCACCTTGTGGCCGCCGCCGGGAAACCAGTTGAAGTCCACCTTGCCGTTCCAGTCGCGCACCCCGGAGAACAGGCCAATGCGGAACTCGCCCTGGCCGCCGTCGAACCGGAAATCGTAGTCGTTGTAAATGGCCGACACGTTCATGAAGAGCTTGCTGCTGAAGAGGTGGTTCCAGCGCAGGGTGGCCGTGGCGTTGCCGTAGGGCAGGTCGAAGTAGAAGTCGCGCTGGTTGCCGCGGAACTGGAGCACATCCCGCCCGAAGTAAGTGCTGAAGTAGAGGCGGTCCTGGTCGGTGAAGCGATAGTTGAGCTTGGCGTTGAAGTCGTAGAAATAATAGTTGGTGCCTTCGAAATTGGTGCCCTTCAGAAAGGGCTGCGCCAGGTCGAGGGCGTAGGTGCGCCGGGCCGACACCATAAAGGAGCTGCGATCCCGCACGATGGGCCCCTGAACCGTCAGGCGGGAGGAAATGGCGCCGATCCCTCCCTCCACGGCGTAATTCTGGTTGTTGCCCTCCTTCATCTGTATATCTACCACCGAAGAAAGGCGCCCACCGTAGCGGGCGGGCATGCCGCCTTTAATGAGGGTGGTATTCTTGATGGCATCGGCATTGAATACGGAAAAGAAGCCCAGCAGGTGGCCGGAGTTGTAGACCACCGCCTCATCGAGCAGCACCAGGTTCTGGTCCGGCCCGCCGCCCCGCACGTAGAAGCCGGAGGCGCCCTCCCCTGCCGAGAGTACGCCCGGCAGCAATTGTATGGTTTTGAGCACATCCACCTCTCCCATCAGGGCGGGCAGTTTTTTGACGTTGTCCATGGCCAGGCCTACCGTGCCCATCTCGGTGCTGCGCACATTCGCATCCTCTTCCCGGGCGGTAACCACCACTTCCTTCAGCTGCAGGGCTTCCTCTTTCAGGCTGACATTCAGGCGGATGTCATTGTCCAGTACGATGGCTTCCGTTTTGGGTTCATAGCCCAGATAGGTAAACACCAGCTCGTACTTCCCGGCGGGCAGCTGCAGGGAGTAAAAACCATAGGCGTTGGCCGTTGTCCCCTGCCCCTGCGGTTGTTGCAAGAGTACATTGGCGCCCACCAGGTCCTCTCCGGTGGCGGCGTCGCGCACGTAGCCGCTGAGGGTAAATTTTTGCTGGGCCGCCAGAAAGATGGGTATCAGTAGTATGATGGCCGGTAGTAGTTTCTTCATTTTTCTCCTTTCGTTGCCCAGTACAACACAAAAGGAGGGAAATTGCTTAATGGAGAGGGTAAATTATTTGAGCCTGCCTGCTTACGGGACTAAATATCTGGCCTTACCCCCCATCCTTCCTGCTTCAGATACCTCAGCACCCCTTTCCCTCCTGCCAGGTGCCCCGCCCCGATGGCGCAGAAGGTGCAATGTTCCGCCGCCAGCTCCGAGATGCGGCCCGCCATGATGCGGTTGCGGCGGTACAGGAGGAGCTGCCGCAGGCCGGAAGCGCTGCGCCGCGCCGCCCGGTACAGCTTGAAAATGTCGCCTTCCTTGTACACCTCCGCCATGCGGAGGAGCTGGCGGCGGTGGCGGCGGATGTGCAGGCCCATTTCCACCAGCGACTGCACCTGGTACTCTAGTGGGATCTTTTGTAAAATGGCCAACTGTTCTCTGTAGGATTCAATGCCAACGATGGGCTTCCCGAGGCCCCGGGCGTACTTCCAAAGGTGTTCGTCCAGGGAGACAGGCATATCCTGGGAGAGGATGCGCTCGTTGATGATGTTGGACACCACCATGGGCGAAAAATATTGCAGGTTGTTTAAGTCAACATCGGCAACTTTGCGAAATATCCTGCGGATCTTCTGAAATTTTTTATCGGGAATAAGTTGGGTAAGGGATATATCATCCGGCAGCCTTATCAAGGCGGGGTCCATGCCGACGGGCGCCTCGCCCAGGTCGAACTCCAGCGCCATGAGGCCGCATGCGGCGATCTTGTGGTAGGCCTTTCCCAGGAAGGTGAAAGCCCGCTGGTCCTGCACGTGCATGGTGCCGAAGAGGTAGGAAGGGCCCGGTGCATCTTCCCGGTTTATCTTCCACAACAGGGTTTTCTTTTTATCCCTCATAAAAAAGTAGTATTGTTCCGCAGCTGTGCAGATGAAATTCCGCCGGATCTTATCAACCCAAAGAAGAACCTTTATGCCGTGGCCCGGCTATATTACAGGCCACAAGAATGTAGCCCGTCCGAAAACGCAAAGCCGCTGCCGGAAACAAACCCGCAGCGGCTGAAGCCGTTTCAGAATGTGCCCATTCCTATTCGTACTTGTAGGGCAGTACTTTCGAATCCTTGACGGTAGAAAGGGTCATCAGTGTTTTGAGGCGCTCGATCTCGTCGATCTGCGACAGGGTCTTAAACAAGAGTTGCTCGTAGGTAGGAATGTCCTTACATACGATCTTGATCAGGAAATCTGCCTCGCCGGTGATGATGTAGCACTCGGTGATCTCTTCGATCTCTTTGATCTTTTCCAGAAAGTGATTCAAGGCATTTTCCTTCTGCCAGGCGAGGGAAACCAGGACGAAGGTCTTGACGTTCAGGCCTATAGATTGTGGGTTGACCTTGGCGTGGTAACTTTCGATGACATTAGCGTTTTCCAGTTTCTTCACCCGTTCCAGCGTGGGCGCCGGGGAGAGCCCGATCCTCTTGGAAAGGTCAAGGTTGGTGATCTTGCTGTTCTGCTGTAGGATTTTGAGGATCTTGAGGTCGATCTTGTCTAATTTGTCCGGCATTGTCCGTTTCGTTATGCTTTTGTGGAATAAAAACCGCTGTAAGATATTGACTAAAAGAATAAAATACAAATGATTAGGTAGTCAAACCTATCTAAATTTTTTTCTTTCCCCGTTTAAAGAAATTTTTTACAACAAAATTTCGAAACGGGGGAAAACAAAGGCATTTAATCATGCATGGAAATGGTTAGAAATGCGGTAATCCGCATTTCCCCATTTCCATGCACTTCAAGGCATTTCACCCAGGCAGGCCTGCGCTTTTGCCCGGTGAAAGCCTACGGGAAAATGCCCAAAGACAGATAGTCGCTGCTGATCTTATTGATGGCGCTGACAAAAGCGGCGGTACGCAGGTCATCCACCTTCCGCTTGCGCTTCATCACTTCCCGTATCTGGTTGTAGGAGTTGATCATGGTCTCTTCCAGGCCGGAGCGCACCAGGTCGATCTCTTCGGCGCCGCGGCCGATCATGAGCCGTTCGCGCTCGCCGATGGTATGGCCGGTCAGGCGCTCCACCAGTTCGATCAGGTTCTGGTACGTTTGCTGGTTGAACCGCTTTTCCATACGCCCGAAACGCATGTGCGAGAGGTTTTTCAGCCATTCGAAGTAAGAAACCGTCACGCCGCCGGCATTGAGATATACGTCCGGAATAATGAGTTTGCCGGCATCGAGCAGGATCTCCTCGGCCATAGAGGTAATGGGGCCGTTGGCCGCTTCGGCGATGATCTTAGCTCTGATCTTATGGGCGTTCTCGGTAGTGATCTGGTTTTCCAGGGCGGCAGGCACCAGAATGTCGCACTCCATTTCCAGGACGGCCTTGCGGTTTTCCTTATCCAGCACCGTTGCCCCCGGATAGCCCAGGATAGAACCTGTTTCTTTTCTGAATTTCAGCAGGTCGTGAATGTCGAGGCCATCTTTTTTGTATATAGCCCCTTCCACTTCGCCTACGCCCACTATTTTTACGCCTCCCTCGTCCTGGGAAATGGTGGCGGTATAAGAACCAACATTACCCAGGCCCTGGACGACCATCGTCTTTCCTTCCATACCGGGTTCCAGGCCCAGTTTTTTCATGTCCTCTTTCTGGTTGCAGGCTTCGCGTATGCCGTAGAAGACGCCCCGCCCGGTGGCCTCCGTCCGGCCGCGGATCCCGTGCTGGTTAACCGGTTTGCCGGTGACACAGCCGGCTGCGTCTATATCATCGCCGTTGAAGGTGCGGTAAGTGTCATAGATCCAGGCCATTTCGCGGGAGCCGGTGCCGTAATCCGGCGCCGGAACGTCGACCGACGGGCCGATCATATTCCGGCGGATGAGTTCGGAAGTATATCGGCGCGTGATCTTTTCGATCTGGGAAGGCGTATATTCCCAGGGGTTGATCTTCACTCCTCCCTTAGCCCCACCGAAGGGGACATCGACGATGGCGCACTTATAGGTCATCAGGGTGGCCAGGGCCATGACTTCCTCCTGGTTGACGTGGTTGCTGAAGCGGATACCGCCCTTGGTCGGCGTCCGGTGATGGCTGTGTTGAACGCGATAGGCTTCGATGACCCGGTATTCGTTTCCTACCTTTACCGGGAAATGGACCTGGTAGACTGCATTGCATACCTTGATCTGCTCCAGCAGGCCCGGGTGAAGGCCGGTATGGCGGGCAGCTTTGTCAAAGTAATTCTGAACACTTTGATAAAAGCTGGTTTGTGACTTTGGTTCGAGATTAATCATTATCGTTAATTTGATTCTCTAATTTGGTTAGTTTTCTATCCAGGTAGATCAGAAACAGGACAATGCCGATGAAGATGGTGACGATAACGGCAACCACCACATAGATCTTTCCCGTACTGCGCATGAAGTCTGCCGCTTCTCCCTGCCCCCATAATAGAGCGGAGAACAACATAAAGGCCACCGTTGTAATGGTGTTTTTTTTCATAAACCCTCGAAATTTTCATCCGAAAAAATGCCGGCTCATCTGTGGAGAGGGGCGTTTTTTGGAAAGGCTAAAGTCGCTCTAATTTTTTATTTTGCCAAATATTATTTTGCCTTTTATCTGCCGCCGGCAGCTATCCCCCCTACGGGGTATTCGGGAGGCGGGAAAAGAGCGCTTGACGCTCAGGCTGAGCCCTATTCCGGCTTCCGGATTGGCGGCCATCCGTCTAAGATTGGACAGAAGGCCCTGGGGACGGGTACGGTGTAAGAGCCAATGGCAGCCCTTGGGCATGTACGAGGTACGGGGCTGTCCAACCTTAGAATGGTCGCCGGCTTCGCATTTCCGGCTTTTCCCCTTGGCTGTCCAAAAGAAAAAAGCTGCCCCTTCCGGAACAGCTCTTTTCTTGGGCAAAGCTCACCGCATCAAACGTCTACGGCCTCCGTATGTTTCACCGGAACGATCCACCCATGGCTATCTTCGATCTTTCCGGCACGCATGCCGTTGATCTGCTTTTTGGCCATTTCGCCCAGCTTCCGCTCTTCAACCGGCGGCAGTTCCATCACCTTATCGCCGATGGCTATTTTGGAGACGTGGGCCACTACAGCAGCCGTACCGGTGCCGAATGCTTCTTCCAGTTTTCCGGCATCGTGGGCTTCCATGAGTTCATCGATCGAAATATTCCGCTCCTCAACCGGAAAGCCTTTTTCCCGGAAAATCGTCAGGATGCTGTCTCGGGTAATGCCCGGCAGGATCCCACCATTGAGGCCGGGGGTAACGACCGTTCCGTCAATCACAAAGAAGATGTTCATGGTACCGACTTCCTGTACGTACTTGAACTCATTGGCATCGAGCCACATGACCTGGTCATAGCCCTTTGCGTTGGCCTTCTTTGCCGGGAGCAATGAGGCGGCGTAGTTGCCGGCCACCTTGGCCTCGCCGGTGCCGCCCTCAATGGCGCAGCGAACGTACTCCTGCTCGGCGATCAGGCTTACCGGTTTGGGGTAGTACGGCCCTACCGGCCCGGTAAAAATAATGAAGCGGTAGGTATCGGAGGGCTTCACACCTATGAACTCATCATTGGCGAACATGTAGGGGCGAATGTAAAGAGCGCTCCCTTCCTGAGGCGGTATCCAGTCTCGGTCAACATCAATAAGCAAGTGCAGGGCTTCGAGGAAAAGCTCCTCGGGAACTTCGGGCATGCACATTCGGCGGGCGGAGTTGTTCAGGCGCTTGGCATGCATTTCCGGGCGGAAAAACAGCGGCTTGCCTTCATAGCTTTTCGAGGCCTTCATGCCTTCAAAAATAGCCTGCCCGTAGTGCAGCGCCATCGCTGCCGGATGAATGCTGAAACGGCCGAAGGGCTCAATGCGTGGATGCTCCCACTTCCCGTTGCGGTAATCCGTGACAAACATATGGTCAGAGAAAACACGCCCGAAGGGAATATTATCAAAATCCACTTCAGATAGCCGGGAATTTTGGGTTTTTGTGATCTTGATGTTATATTTCATAGGTAAGATTTTAGTGCGAAATTAACTTTTTTTGTACAAAAATTCTATTTTTGTTACGTTTTTACGAGTCTTTCAAAATAAAATTTCAACAAATAACACAAACCCAATATTTAGAATTGAAACCAGGATTACTAGATTTCCAATTATTTCCTCTTTCCGACTGGCGGCAGCTCAATGAGCGGCTCTCCGGAAACAATGGCCGCCATGTTCTCCTCGTTACAGAACTGCAACAAGACGACAAGGAGCTTATGGATTTTTTAGGGAAGATATTATCGGCAGTAAAACTCAATATCGTTGAAGATACGCTTCTACTTAAAGTAACAAGAAGCGAAAACATTAGTTTTTCAGATCTGTCCCGACATCACACGGCCCGGCATATCTTGCTTTTCGGTATCGAGCCCCGGCAACTGGGACTGCATTTTTCCCTGCCGCTCAATGTGCCGATGAGCTTCGGGGGCAGCGCCTTTCTTTACACCTTCCCGCTTCACAGCCTGTTTGAAGAACGCACCGCTGACGCCCGCCCAAAAGCCGCAACCCTGTGGAAGAACCTGAAACGATTGTTTATCGATGCTGAAACACCATAATCAACATTATGCCTTCTATTGTTTTTGCCACCAGAAATCAAAATAAGATCAAAGAAGCCAATGCCGCCCTCAACGGAGCATTTGAGATCATAGGCCTCGATGCCGTGGGCTGCGAGGAAGAACTCCCGGAGACCAGCCCCACCATCGAGGAAAATGCCCTGGAGAAAGCCCGGTATGTACATCGCCATTACCAGGTGGATTGTTTCTCCGAAGACACTGGCCTCGAAGTTGAAGCCCTCGATGGCGCTCCGGGGGTCTATTCCGCCCGCTATGCCGGGCCGGCAAATGACGCCGAGGCCAATATGACGCTCCTGCTCAGTAACCTCAAAGGCGTTGAAAACCGGAAAGCGCGTTTTCGCACTGTCATCGCGCTCATCCTCGACGGGAAGGAACATACTTTTGAGGGCGTCGTCAACGGGCAGGTTATACACATAAAAAAAGGCCGGGGCGGGTTTGGCTATGACCCCATTTTCATGCCCGATGGGTATAACCGGACCTTTGCGCAAATGACGGTGGAAGAAAAAAACGCCATCAGCCACCGCGGACAGGCCATTGCCAAGCTTAAAGCGTTTCTGGAAGAGGTGAAATAGGAATTGTTCTTTGGTTGTATGGTAACAATGAGACCATGAAACCGTACAACCTATCTTTGACTTCTTGGCCAAATCTCCGTATATTATTTGGACTTTTGCAGAAAACGGAAAGCAAGCAGGATATGAACGCAGACAATTTTGCCCAATACCTGGAAGACCCTTCTCTTCTGTACCAGGCATCCTACCAGGAACTGAAAAGCCTTGCCCTCCAATACCCCTATTGCCAGAACCTCCACCTGTTGTTGTTTCAAAAAAGCTATATGGAAGGTTCCAGAGAATGGGAAAAGGACCTGGAAAAGGCAGCGGCCTATAGCATTGACCGGAAACACCTGTACTATCAGGCTAAAGCCCTCGACAAGAGAACGGCAGAGACGGATAACTTTTTGCTTAGCGAAGAGTTCCTGGAACTCAAGAGCCTGGATGGGCTGCAACTGGAGGAGCGGCTCTTGCCGGGGGCCGGGGAACCGGAGCCGGAAGCGGCCGGCCTGCAGCTCGAGTTCGGGCCCATACCGCAGAGGCCTTCCGGAGAAGCGCCCTCCGGGCTGGACGACATCCTGGCCGAAGGGCATGAAGAAGAGGAGGATGCCGAAAAAACGGCCGAAATAAGCGCGGGCCTTGCCCCGAAGGAGGATGAGGGCCCTCATCAGGAAGAAAACCCCGGAGAAGAACCGGAAAGCGGCCTGGCTGAACCTGCCAGTGACGAAGAGCTTACCCAGCTCACCGAAGCCTCCGAGCCTCCCCCTCCGAGCTTTGAGGCAGATGAAGAATTGGTCGGCGCCTGCTCCAGCCTGCTTCACGTCCTGGAGCTGAAAACACCGGAGTTGTTCTCCCAACCTGACCCCGTTTCCCCGGAAAAAGGCAAAGGCAGGGAAAAAAGCACTTCAAAAAAGGGGAACCGCCCTCCCCTGCCCAGCCCGCAACTGGAGGCATTGAAACAGAAATACCGCCACCGCCCCGTTTTTACTGTTGACACGCCGGCGGAGGAACCGGCAGAATCTCCAAAACCACAACCTAAACAGTCTTTCACCAGTTGGGTAGAACAATTTCAGGCTCCCAATGTGCAAGTCCGCCTGAGCGAATTGATGGAATCCAAAAAACGGGAAGAATCCAGGCGCCGGCGCAAGAAAAAGAAAAAACAGGAAAAAAGCGCCCCTCCCCCTGTCGGACGCCTTGCCCTCCGAAGCATCACAGAGAATAAGGAGATCCTGTCCGAAACGCTGGCCGAGCTGCTGGCCTCCCAGGGAGAATATCAGAGGGCCATCGAAATGTATCGGGCGTTAATGTTGGTTTTTCCCCAAAAAAGTGATTTCTTTGCGGAGAAAATTGAGAATCTAAAAAGCAAGTAAGATATGTTAACTGCTATGACCGTGTTGATCGCCCTGGTGTGTGTGTTGCTCATGGGCGCAGTGCTCATCCAGAACCCCAAGGGTGGCGGTGTAGACTCCACTTTCGGCGGGTCGCAGGCGAACCAGATGTTCGGCGCAGCAAAATCGACTGATTTCATTGAGAAAGTGACCTGGTATCTGGCCATCGCGCTCGGCGTGCTCTGTATCATTACCGCCCTGATGGTTGGCGGCGGCACCGAAGCTGTCGATCCGTTATTGTCTCAGTAAACGCCATGCCAGCCTCCTGAAAAAGGCCTGAGGAATCCCTTCAGGCCTTTTTCTTTTCGGGCGGGCTGCTTTTGAGTGGCCCGTACTTGTCAAAGTGTCAATTTACAGAAGTAAAGAGTTGCCTCAGGCTAAAGCGTCACGGCAATTGGCGGAAAAACCTGAAATATTGTCATGAATTTTAAATTGGCATACCGTATGATAGAGGAAGATTGACTTCTGACAACGATTCAGAAAATGCATATTATTTGTTTAACAAAACTGAACCATAAAAGCTTGTAACTATGAAGCCCATCAATGACAGAGTAGTGGTCAAGCCTGCTCCGGCAGAAGAAAAAACCAAAGGTGGGATCATCATCCCGGAAACTGCTAAAGAAAAACCACAGCGTGGCGAAGTTGTAGCGGTAGGCCCGGGTAAAGATGGCAACCTCATGACCGTGCAGGTTGGCGATATCGTGCTCTACGGTAAATATGCCGGCCAGGAACTACACTATGAAGGACAGGATTATCTGATCATGCGTGAAGATGACATTCTGGTAATTCTGGAAGGGAACGAATAAGCTTCAGTTCAACTCCTGCCTTCTGATTTCCAATTTTCCAAAACAAAAAAATCCAACCGAAGATGGCTAAAGAAATTAGCTTTGATAGAAACGCAAGAGAAAAACTTCGCGCCGGGGTCGATGCACTGTCCAATGCAGTGAAAGTGACCCTCGGCCCCAAAGGCCGCAACGTCGTCATTCAAAAGAGTTTCGGCGCTCCTCAGATCACTAAAGACGGTGTCACTGTAGCAAAAGAGATAGAGCTGGAGGACCCCGTTGAAAACATGGGCGCCCAGATGGTCAAGGAAGTAGCCTCCAAAACGGCGGACATTGCCGGCGACGGAACCACCACCGCTACCGTCCTGGCCCAGGCCATGATCAACGCCGGCCTGAAGAACGTCACGGCAGGCGCTAACCCCATGGACCTCAAGCGCGGTATCGACAAGGCCGTTAAGGCGGTTATCGAAGACCTGCAGAAGCAGTCGGAGGTGATCGGCGACGACTTCGAAAAGATCAAGCAGGTAGGCGCTATCTCCGCCAACAATGACGAGGAGATCGGCAGCCTGATCGCCGACGCCATGAAACGCGTATCCAAGGATGGCGTCATTACAGTGGAAGAATCCAAAGGCACCGACACTTATGTCGATGAGGTTCTGGGGATGCAGTTCGACCGCGGTTACCTCTCTCCCTACTTTGTAACCGACACGGAGAACATGGTGACCGAGTACGAAGAGCCCTTCATCCTCATCCACGACAAGAAGATCTCCAACATGCAGGATATCGTCCCCATTCTGGAGAAAGTCGTACAGGCCGGCCGGCCGCTGCTGATCATCGCTGAAGACATCGAAAGCCAGGCGCTCGGCGTACTGGTCGTCAACCGCCTGCGTGCCCAGCTGAAAGTAGTGGCCGTCAAAGCCCCCGGTTTCGGCGACCGCCGCAAAGCCATGCTGGAAGACATCGCTATCCTGACCGGCGGAACGGTGATCAGTGAAGAGAAAGGTTACAAGCTCGAAAACACAGGCCTGGAAAATCTCGGCCGCGCCGAAAAGATCACTGTAGATAAAGACAATACCACTATCGTTAACGGCCGCGGAAACGAAGAGCAGATCAACGCTCGTATCAACCAGATCAAGGCTCAGATAGAAACAACCACTTCCGACTACGACCGTGAAAAGCTGCAGGAACGCCTGGCCAAGC
Source organism: Phaeodactylibacter sp. (assembly GCA_024103175.1). GTDB lineage: Bacteria > Bacteroidota > Bacteroidia > Chitinophagales > Saprospiraceae > JACJXW01. The sequence goes on along the minus strand of JAGFJE010000240.1, from coordinate 4,379 downwards.
TTTCCGGCGGCGTGGCCGTGCTCTATGTCGGCGCCGCTACCGAAGTAGAAATGAAAGAGAAGAAAGACCGCGTAGATGACGCCCTGCACGCTACCCGCGCTGCCGTGGAAGAAGGCATCGTTGCCGGCGGCGGCGTAGCCCTGGTCCGTGCCATCGAAATTCTCGATAAGGTTGACGGCAGCAATGAAGATGAGAAGATCGGCGTCCAGATCGTTAAGAAAGCGCTGGAAGCTCCGCTCCGCATTATCGCCGACAATGCCGGCGTCGAGGGTTCCGTCGTCCTTCAGCGCGTAATTGGCGAAAAGGGCAGCTTCGGCTACAACGCCCGTACGGACGTCTTCGAAGACCTGAAGAAAGCCGGCGTCATCGACCCCACCAAAGTGACCCGCATCGCCCTGGAAAATGCCGGCTCCATCGCCGGTATGGTCCTGACCACCGAATGTGTCATCAATGACAAGCCCGAAAAAGAAGATGCCGGAATGCCGGCTGGTATGCCCGGTGGCGGCATGCCCGGCATGATGTAAGCAGCCATTCTTCTTTTTTCACATAAAAAGCCTTTCCATCTTCCCCGATGGAAGGGCTTTTTTTTTGGAGGGGATTTGAAAAGCGCCGGTTCTATCGGAAAGCAATATCAGGGTTATCCGCCTCACGTTGGACAGAAAGCCCGCGGCCGTGTACGCCTGCCTGCCAGGCCGTCTGGTAACTGACCAGGCGGGTAGGCAGGATGTACGAGGCTGTCCAAGCTTAGAATGGCAGCTAATATCAGTTTAGGGGAAAGACCTCCGCAGCCATTGCCAAAGCCTCCCGGAAAGGTTCCATTTCCACACCGGTCTCCACCCCTTCATCCTCGAAATAAAATAACATATTCTCCATTGGCATATTGCCCGTCAGGTCGTCCTTGGCCATAGGGCAGCCGCCGAATCCCCGTATCGCCCCGTCAAAACGGCGGCATCCATTCTGGTAGGCAGTAGCAACTTTTTCCTTCCATTTTCCCGGGACCGTATGAAAATGGGCGCCGATCTCAATATCGGGATAGGCCGGGATGAGGTTACTGAACAGGTAACTGATGCTCTCCGGGCTGGCTACGCCAATGGTGTCCGATAACTGAAGGATCGATATCCCCATACCGGCCAGGCGAGTGGCCCATCGTTGAACGATCTCAACATTCCAGGGGTCGCCGTAGGGGTTGCCAAAGCCCATCGAAATATAAACGACCAGTTGCTTACCGTGCGCCAGGCAGACCTCCTGTATCTGCTCCACCCTGTCAACTGATTCTTCGATGGTAGCATTAGTGTTGCGCAACTGGAATGTTTCCGAGATTGAAAAAGGATAGCCCAGGTAGGTGATCTCATCAAATTGAACAGCATCATTTGCTCCCCGCTGATTGGCCACAATAGCCAGTAACCTGGACCGGGTGCCCCCCAGGTTAAGCCGGCTCAGGACATCCGCGGTGTCTCTCATTTGCGGAATTGCTTTTGGGGAAACAAAACTCCCAAAATCAATGGTATCAAAGTTGGCTTGCAATAGTTTATTGATGTACGCGGCTTTTTTCTCAGTCGGGATGAATTCTTTGATACCCTGCATGGCATCCCGCGGGCATTCAATTAATTTGACCATTGATGATATTCTTTGCTGGTGTAAACTATCACTTTTCAAGAATGTTTTATCCAAAAACTCATGACGAAAGGGGTATTTTCAATTTTAGGGGCCGTCCTGGCCGGATTGGGCTTCCTCTCCATCGCACTTAGCCTCGTTGGTGTTCAATTTTCCTTTCTGGCCTGGCTGGATTCCTTTGGCCGCCTGTTCGGTTTTGTCATCAAACTCATCATGATCATTGCCGGCATTCTGATCCTCTATATTTCCCAAAGTGACTTCAAAGGGGAAGAAGGCCTGGGAAGGTACTAATATTCTCCCATACTTTTTTACCGGCGCTCTTCTAATATCAACGGCTGGACGGCCCTGTTCCTTATATCAAACTGCTCCGAAACTGCAAAGCTCAAGAACGTAAGAGGGCCTCAAAGTAGCGAGCCTTTATAAAAAGAATGGTTTGCAGGCTCCCCGGCAGCGCCTTGCTATGACAAGCAGGCACGGCGAAGCCTGCAATTATTTCACTGAGGGTAATCCCGCTCCAAAAAAAAAAGGAAGCCAGGCAACCGTAAGGCCACCTGGCTTCCTTTTATTCTGTTCCGCTATCGCGGCAGAGGGTTATTCGATGATAACCATCTTCTTGGTAGCAGTGTATTCCGAGGTCTCAACGGTGTAGTACAGTACGCCTGCCGCCGGCAACGTGCTGGAGTTCAACACTACGTTGTTGTACCCCTTCACGCCATCCAGGCGGATGAGCTTCAGTACTTTGCCCGTCACGTCGCTTACCGTCAGCGTCACGCTGTCGTCCACCGGCAGGTTGAACCCGACCAGCGTCTCTCCCTTGAACGGGTTCGGCGTGTTCTGGTACAGTTCGAAGCCTGCGCCGGCTACGGCCTTGCCCGAGAAGGTAACGCCCACTCCCAGGAATTCGCCGTTGGTGTTGTAGGCTTCGGCTTTCGTTACGCGGGAGTTCACGCTCAGCAACTCGCTCAGCTGGGCGTCTGCCTTGGCGCGGAATACCAGGCTGAACAAGGCGGAAGTCGGAAGTCGGAAGTCGGAAGGCGCGGCCTGGTTCCAGCTCGTCGTGATGAGGCCCTCGGCGGCGTATACCAGGCCGAAGTTCTCTTCCTTCACTTCCCCTTCGATGATGTCCACCAGTTCCAGGGCGTTGTTGTCGAATGCCAGCGTGGCCTGGTAGCCGTCGATGGAAGCGATGTCCGATGCTGTGAATACTACGGTGTACTCATTGCCGGCCTTCACTTCGGCGTCCTCGACTTCGAAGTTGAAATCGCCGGCCAGGGTGCGGCCGTCGACGCCGGATAGGCTGTTCACCTGGGCGTCGAGGTTAACGTCTCCTACCTTGATGGCCACAAAGTCGGCGTTGCTGATGCCCGTGCCCGGCAGGTTGTTGATGTTCACTATTTCCGGGAAGGCCTCGAACCACGGGTTGTTGGGCCGCGGGAATACGTAGGAACGCTTCACGAAGCGCCAGCTGGTATTGTTGCTCATCTGGGTGTCGATCGACAGGATCAGCTTGCGCAGCTGGATCAGGTCGAGGGTGGTGATCGACTTGCTGTTGTTCACGTCGGCGGCGATCATCTTGTAGGGGCTGTCCAGCACCTGTACGCCCAGGATGTGCTTGCTCATCAGCACCAGGTCGAAGGTAGACACCCCGTTGAGGTAGTCCCCATTGCGCCGCGGCGTGATGGTGTAGTCATAGCCCTGCTGCAGGTTGCTGAAGCTGTAGGCGCCGTTGCCGGCCGTCATCACGCTGGCCGTACCCTGGCCCGAGAGGCTCACCTGTACATCTTCAACGGCGTTGTCCTCCTCGGTGGCAATCGCGCCGGCAGCGCCTACAGACAGCGGGCCGGGGGTGCAGATGTTCATATTGTCCTGTACCAGGATGTAGGTCTCGCAGAAGTCCGAGTTGCCTTCTCCGTCGTACGCCCAGATCTCAACCACCAGCGTGCCCGTGTCGGCGCACGTCAGCGTGATGCCCGTGGAGTCTACGTTCGGGGCGTCGCCCGTACGGTTGATCGAGTACTTGATTGGGCCGGTGCAGTCGCCCATGGGCGATACGATGAAGTCGTTGGCCCAGATCGCCATGCGGCCTTCATCCGGCACGTCGTCTCCATCCAGGTCTACCGGCATCAGCTCGATAGCCAGGCCGTTGATGCATACCGGCGACGGCGCCTTGCAGTCGATTACGCAGAAATCGAGCAGCTCGCTGTTCGTATTGCCGCAGCCGTCCTCTACGTGTACTTCGAAAGCGTGGCAGCCGATCGGGAAGCGCCCGTTCAACGTGTAGTTGGGGTACGTGCCCGTCAGCGTGAAGTCGTCGAAGGCGCCGTCCGTGCGGTTCTGCAGGTCGAAGTCAATCGTGCCGTCAGCGCCGGCATCGAGGAACACCTTAATAGTAAGGTCGTTCGGCGTGCAGTTTTCGTCGATGGTGAACGGCAGGTTCACCAGGCCGGTGCAGTTGACGTTGTCGTAGGAGCAGAAGTCCTGCGGCGTTGCGGTGATCTCGGGGTCGATATTGTCATAGACCTTAATGATCTGGGTGTACTGGTAGTAGCCTGCCGTGATCGGCCCGTCTACGTTATTGGTACCTTTTACAGTGCCGTTCGGGTAGTCCGTGATCCGGTAGTAGTCGTTGGATGGCCCGCACAGGTTGTTCGGCACTGAATTGTTGCTTGCGCTTTCATCCGTGTCGTTGTCGAAGTAGAGGTGGCCCGGGCGGACCAGCATCCAGAACCCTTTGCCGTCGTTGGCAACGCGGTTGCCGTCGCCGG
>JAGFJE010000239.1 GCA_024103175.1 Phaeodactylibacter sp. | reverse complement strand
GGCGCCCCGACCTACCGCTTGTGCACATGCTCCCCCACTGGAACTGGCCGGAACGGGTGGGTAAAGTGACGCCGGTACACGTATTCACTTCGGGTGATGAAGCGGAATTGTTCCTCAACGGAAAGTCGCTGGGCAGAAAGAAAAAGGGAGGCTACGAATACCGGCTCCGGTGGGATGAGGTGAAATACCAACCCGGTGAGCTGAAGGCGGTGGCCTACAAAAACGGAACGCTCTGGGCTGAGCAAACTGTGAAAACGGCCGGCCCGGCATTCCAGCTTCGGGCAATGGCCGATCGTGCTGAAATAAAGGCCGATGGGCAAGATCTGTCCTTCATTACGGTACAGGTGCTGGATGAGGAGGGCCTCCTGGTTCCGGCAGCCAACCCAATGATTGAATTCAGCATCGAGGGCCCCGGAGAGATCATAGCTACCGACAATGGAGACCCTATGGACATGCTGGAGTTTCCGTCAAAGAAACGAAAGGCATTCAATGGCCTGGCTTTGGCGATAGTCCGCCCCCAAAAAGGCCTTCCGGGCACGATTGTAGTGAGGGCCCGGGCATCCGGGCTAAGGGAAAGCCAGGTGGAGGCCAGGAGCGAATGAGGATTATTTATCCTTCCGGGAAGAGCGCCGGCGGGTTTTTGCGGGGCCGGCAGCGGCGCTAACCTTTTCTGCCGTCGCCTCTATTGCCGGCACAGGCCCAACCGGGCCATTTGATGCTTTGGCCTTCTTTCTGTCGGAAGACGCCCGGGCCACCACGTAGGTATCGAGGGTGACCCGGCTGGTAGACGGCGTTTCCTGGTTGCCGGCGAGAATAGCCAGGGCCTGAAGGACGGCGGCTTTCCCCATCTCTGGGGCGGGATGGTGAATGGAAGAAAGCGGCGGGTCGATGATCTCGCAGATGGGGTCGTCGTTGAAGCCGATGACCGCCAGTTCTTCCGGCACTTTTATTCCCCGGCGCTTGGCGCAGCGTATGGCGCTCACGGCAGAGGTATCGTTGGCGCAGAAGATGCCGTCGGGAGGGTTGGGAGCGTCCAGGAGCTGTTCGGTGAGCCTCATCCCTTCCTCGGCGCTGAGCGAGGTTGCCTGAATGATCAGCGGTTCTTCCACCAGGATGTTGTTTTTCTTCAGGGCGGCAATATACCCCATCCGCCGGTCCTCGTAGATGCTTTGATGCCGCCCCCCGCCAATGTGGGCGATCCGCTGGCAACCCTGGCTGATCAGATGCTCCGTCGCTTCGAAAGCAGCGTTGAAGTTGTTGATATGCACCTTGTGGATGTCATTCCGGTTAGGACAACGGTCGACAAACACAACCGGGATTCCGTTCCGGGTGAAAAGGTCGAAGTGGCTGTAGTCTACCGTCTCCATGGCCAGCGACACGATGAGAGCGGAAATCCGGCTGTCGTATAACGCCTGCAGGTTCTCCTTTTCCAGCTCCGTATGGTCATGAGACTGGGAAATGATCACGCGGTTGCCGGATTCCCGGGCCGCCTCTTCAATGCCGGCGATCAGGGAGGAGATGAACGGCCGGTTGATCCAGGATACCATGATGCCAAAGGTATTGGAGCGGTTGGTGCGCAGCGAGGAAGCAATGGTATTGGGCCGGTACCCTCGCTCCTTGGCGAGCTTCTTTACCGCATTCTTGGTCTGCTTTCCAATGCTGGAGTGGTCGTTTAAAGCCCGGGAGACGGTGGAGGGGGATACGTTGAGTTCCTGCGCCAGGTCGTGGATCGTTACGGCTTTCTTCTTGTTTCCCATCGTGATGTAGGCATGAAAGGTCTCATTACGCAATAAATATTATACGAAATTGCACAACAAAAGTTCTTGAAGTTACGCAAATATTGAAAAATTAAAATGCAATCGATTGCGTATTGGTGAAAATTTATTAGTTTCGTCTATATTAAATTCCAATGATGAGCCGAGTTTTTTTCTTCACATTTCTGTTTTTCCTGTTGGCCCATACGCCCCTGCGGGCGGAAGATGGCTATCGCTTATGGCTGCGGTATGACAAAATAGAGAACGAAGAGCTGAGGAGGGCCTATTTACGGAGCCTCAGCCAGATATTTGTAGACGGCGAGGAGGCCATTCTGAGGACGGCGGCGGCAGAGCTGTCCGCCGGGCTGGAGGCCCTGCTCGGCCAGCCCGTTCCAATCCTCGAAGAACCGGGGGGCGCCGGTACGGCCATTGCCGGGATACTGGGCCGGTCGCCGGCCATTGATCCGCTTGTTTCGGAGGAAGATGCCCGGAAGGTAGCTTCAGAAGGGTATCTTCTGACAAACAGGCGGGGCAGCCTGGTTATTGCCGCCAGAGACGCCCGGGGCGTCCTGTACGGCGCCTTTCACCTGCTGCGGTTGCTGCAGTTGCGCCAACCGCTCGGCAACCTGCACCTCATCGAGAACCCCAAAGTAAAGCTCCGGGTGCTCAACCACTGGGACAACCTCGACCGGACCGTAGAAAGGGGCTACGCCGGCTTTTCCATCTGGAACTGGCATGAACTGCCGGAGTACATCGATCAGCGCTACATCGACTACGCCCGGGCCAATGCTTCCATCGGCATCAACGGGGCGGTGGTGACCAACGTCAACGCCAACGCCCTGGTTTTCCGCCCGGACTACCTGGAAAAGGCCGCGGCCCTGGCCGATGTGTTCCGCCCCTACGGCATCCGGCTCTACCTCACCGCCCGCTTCAGCTCGCCCATTGAGCTGGGCGGCCTGCCTACCGCCGACCCGCTGAACCCCGATGTCCAAAAATGGTGGAAGGATAAGGTGGAGGAGATCTACCGCCTCATTCCCGACTTTGGAGGCTTCCTGGTCAAGGCCAATTCCGAAGGGCAGCCCGGCCCCCAGGATTACGGCCGCAACCACGCCGAAGGGGCCAATATGCTGGCCGATGCCCTCGCTCCGCACGGCGGGGCGGTGATGTGGCGGGCCTTCGTATACAGTGAAGAAGAGCCCGAAGACCGCGCCAAACAGGCCTACAACGAATTCGTTCCCCTCGACGGGCAATTCCGTGAAAACGTGCTGATACAGGTAAAGAACGGCCCCATCGACTTTCAGCCGCGCGAGCCCGTACACCCCCTCTTCGGCGCCATGCCCAAGACTCCTCTGATGATGGAATTCCAGGTCACCAAGGAATACCTGGGCCAGGGAACGCACCTGGTGGGGCTGGCGGAAATGTACGAGGAAGCGCTTCAAACCGATACTTACGCCCAGGGAAAAGGCTCGACGGTGGCCAGGGTCATCGACGGCAGCCTCCACGGCTATCAGCTGACCGGAATGGCGGGCGTCTCCAATATCGGAACCGCCCGCAACTGGACGGGCCACCTGTTCGGGCAGGCCGACTGGTATGCCTTCGGCAGGCTCGCCTGGGACCCCTACCTGCACGCCGGGGCCATCTTCCGGGAATGGGCGGAACTGACGTTCACCCACCACCCCGAAGCGCTGGGCGCCATTCAGGACATGCTCTCCTCCTCTTACGAAGCTTGCGTCAACTATATGACGCCCCTGGGCCTGCACCACATCATGGCCGCCGGCCACCACTACGGCCCCGGCCCCTGGGTAAGTAACATGCCCCGGGCCGACTGGACGTCGGTTTACTACCACCGCGCCGATGAACAGGGGCTGGGGTTCAACCGCACAAAGAGCGGCAGCAATGCCCTGGAACAATACCCTCCCCCTTTTCAGGCCCGGTATGCCGACAGGGACAAATGTCCGCATAAATTCTTACTTTGGTTCCATCACGTGCCCTGGGGCCATATCCTCTCCACCGGCCGCACCTTGTGGGAGGAACTCTGCCTGCGCTACCACCAGGGAGCGGCGGAAGCGAGCCGGCTCCGGGAACAATGGGAAAGCATCAGCGGATATATCGATGAAGAACGGTTCCGGCAGGTAAGCATGCACCTCAAAATACAGGAAAAAGAAGCCAGATGGTGGCGCGACGCCTGCCTTTCCTATTTCCAAACCTTTTCAAAAATGGAGATCCCCCCCAACCTGGAAAAGCCGAAGCACAGCCTGGAATATTATCAATCACTTACATTCCCATATGCTCCGGGCATTCGTCCACGCTGGTAGCCTATATCATTTAAACACACAAGACAGAAACCATGCCCAACGAAAAAGTAGCACTCATCACCGGTGGATCTTCCGGAATTGGATACGCCATCGCCTGCCGCTTCGTTAAAGAAGGGTATCGCACCATCATCACCGGAAGAAACACGGAAAAACTGGAAAAGGCGGCCCGGGAACTTGGTAAACCTTGTGAAGGGGCGCCTTTTGACATGAACTGGCTGGATAAAATCCCGGAGTTCGTGCGACAGGCCCAACGCAAATACGACCGGATTGATATTCTGGTTAACAACGCGGGCATCAACCAGAAGAAACCCCTGGTGGAAGTAACGGATGAGGATTTCGAGAGCATCATCAAAACCAACCAAACCGCATTGTTCGCCCTAACCCGGGAGGTGGCCAAAGTGATGCTGCAACAGGAAACCGGAGGCGCTATCATCAACATCAGTTCCATGGCCGCCGCTCACGGGATCCCCAAAGTGGCCTCCTATACCGCTTCCAAGGCCGCCCTGGAGGGCATGACCCGCGCCATGGCCGTCGACCTCTCCCCCATGGGTATCCGGGTCAACAGTGTGGCGCCGGGGTTCATAGAAACGCCCATGTCTACCCGAGCCCTGAACGGCGACCCGGAAAGAAAGGCCAGGGTCCTGTCCCGAACGCCTATGAAGAGGATGGGGCAGCCGGAAGAGATCGCCAATGCCGTTTATTTCCTGGCCTCCGGCCAGGCTTCCTTCATCACCGGCCAGTGCCTCAATGTAGACGGGGGATATTCCATTGGCTTTTGATTATCTTTAATGCCTCAACCCGTTCTACTATGAAAAACTCCTTTTCCTTGCAGCAGATGATGCGTTGGTACGGCCCGTCCGACCCCGTCCAGTTGCAACACATCCAGCAAGCCGGTTGCAGCGGCGTAGTATCCGCCCTGCACGCCATTCCCGTCGGAGACGTATGGGAAGAAAAAGATATCAGGGATTATAAGGCCCACATCGAAGCCCACGGCCTTTCCTGGACCGTGGTGGAAAGCCTGCCCGTCCACGAAGAGATCAAATCCCGCACCGGAAATTGCGAAGCCTGGATCGACAACTACCGGCAGAGCCTGGCCAACCTGGGCCGCTGCGGCATCGAAGTCGTCACCTACAACTTCATGCCCGTACTGGACTGGCTGCGCACCGACCTGGCCTACGAGCTGCCCAATAAGGCCGAAGCCCTGCTGTTCAATAAGGCCGACTACGCCGTATTCGACCTGTTCCTGCTCAAAAGGCCCGGCGCGGAA
>JAGFJE010000238.1 GCA_024103175.1 Phaeodactylibacter sp. | reverse complement strand
AGATGACACTTCGACGCTAAACAAATACCAACTTGAAGTTGTCTCTTGGCTTTACAGCAGGCCCGGCAGCCAGCCTCCTACCCCAGCACCACCCAGACTTCTCCCCGTCTCTCCAGCACCTTCACCCCCCCCTCCTGCAGGCCTTTTAAACATCTTTTCCGCAGCCGCCAAGTATCCGCCTGCCGCGCATGCCCCAGCCAGCTGTTGAGCTGGCATTCCAGCTGCTCCGGGCTCAACTTTTCGGCGTGGTATAGTGCCAGTCGTTCCTTCATCCGGCGGTAGAAGCGCTGCACGTTCTCCCGTTTCAGTCGGCGGTGGGTGAGGAAGATGCGCTGGCCCAGGAATGTGAGGCCCGATGCTGTAGGGAACACCTCCGACTTTTTCGGGTGTAACAGCAGCCGCAGGCGTTTCGCCAGAAACCTCTGGCACTCCTTTTTCAATTCGTGTAACAAACTCTTGTCGTCGTGAAAAAGCACAACATCGTCAACATAGCGGATATAGCCTTTAATACCCAGTTCTTCCTTTACAAAATGATCGAAAGGCGAAAGGTAAAGGTTGGCGAAAAACTGGCTGGTCAGGTTGCCCATAGGCAGGCCCCTGCGGCGGCTGGCCAAGCTGAACAAGTCGTCGCCGGGGAAGTAATCCGGCGCCAGCTCTTGCGGGTTGGAGTTGTCGATGATCAGATCGACGAGGGAAAGGGTACGGGGGCATTTGATCTTCCGGGCGATGAGGCCCTTGAGGATGGCGTGATCAATGCTGGGAAAATACTTCCGGATATCTGCCTTCAGCACATATTTGTATTGGTGCATGAAGCTCTGGCAACGGCGGATGGCGGTGTGCGTACCCTTGCCCTTGCGGTTCGCATAGGTATCGAAAATGAATGTTGGCTCGAAAATGGGCTCGATGATGTTGCACAAAGCATGGTGAACCACCCGATCGCGAAAGGGAGCGGCACTGATCATGCGTTTTTTGGGATCCTGGATGTAGAAGGTGCGGTAGGGGCCGGGGTGGTAGGTTTCGATTTTTAGCTCTTGGAGCAATTGGAGAAGCTCGTACTCCAGGTTGGCTTCGAAAGCGGCAACGTTAGAATTCTTACGTTTTCCCTTTCTGGCTTTGTAAAAAGCCTGGAGCAGGTTGTCGAAAGTACAGATATTTGGATACAGATCACCAAACCGTTTCATAATGGAGCATCAAAATACGATCTTGGTCCAAACTTATGAATTGTTGAAATTTTTGATCGGCGTTCTGAAGCATTTTCCCCGCGAACAGAAATTTTTGATCGGGGACCGCATTCAGAGCCTGATCTCTGATATATTGGAAGCCTTCATCGAAGCGTACTACAGTCCAGGCAAAGAGAAAAAGCCCAGGTTAATACAGGCCAATATCAAGCTTGAAAAACTGCGCTACTACATCCGCCTCTGTTACGAGCTGGGCTATTATCCCTCTACCAAATACGGCCTGATCATGGAAAAAATACAAGAGATCGGCAGAATGAACGGAGGCTGGATCAAAAGCCTGAAATAAGCCCGGACAGGACGTTCGCTCGCGCTACCAGCCCTGCCGGGTAAACTTCATATTCGGCGCCCCGCTTTTGCGGCGCACACAGGAGCCTGTGCTGGGCTATAACCTAATGCACGCTCCATAAAGCCGTAACCTTATGGATCCTGGCAAATACTCCGTCGCGGGAGTACGCATAGCGCTGAGCCAACCGAAACCCATTGTTGTTGTTCCTGTTGTTCGGATTGTTCCTGTTGCGATTCGACGAGCGGAGGTTGTTCGTATTGTTGTTCCACGAACCACCGCGCAAAACCCGGAAGGATCATCCAAAAACGCACAGGCACGCCCTTCAAAAATAAAAAAATCGACGGCGCTTCGCGCCAAAAAAGAAAAAAAAGTGTAAAAATTTAAAAGAGCAAAGGTTAATAGCCCTGAGCCAACCGAAACCCATTGTCGTTGTACCAGTTGTTCGGATCGATCCCGTCGCGAATCGACGAGCGGAGGATGTTCGCAGCGTTGACCCACGAACCACCGCGCAAAACCCGGAAGGAGCCACTTTTTGGCCCGCGTGGATTCACAGAAGCCTCAGGCTCGGAATAGTAATCCGCACCATACCAATCCCAGCACCATTCCCACACATTGCCGCTCATATCGTGCAGCCCCAGTTCGTTGGCTTTTTTCCGGGCTACCGGCTGGGTGCGGCTGGAGGCGTTGTCACCCCACCAGGCCACTTCATCGGCCTCATCGCTACCTGCATAAATGAAGCCTTTACTTTGCTGCCCGCCCCGGGCGGCGTATTCCCACTC
>JAGFJE010000230.1 GCA_024103175.1 Phaeodactylibacter sp. | reverse complement strand
ATGACGAAGTCGCCGTTGTGCACCTCCCCGTTGGTGGTGAAAATGCCTTTTACCATATCGCCATTCTCCAGAAATTGCTTCAGCCCCTTGTTCTCATGAACCCTGACGCCTTCCGCTTTGGCAACTTCCACCAGGCGGGCCACCACGTTGCCGCTCTCCGCCCAGCCGCCGCGCGGGTTGTAGTAGCCGTCGGCGTAGCGTTCGGCATTCCACAGGGGGAAGCGCCGGCGGAGCTGTTCCGGCCCCAGGCGTTCTACCTCCAGCCCTTTGGCCTTGAGGGCCTTCAGGCTTTCCATTTCCAGGCTGCCGGCTTCCATAGGCCGGTGGGTGAGCAGCAGGAAGCCGGACTGGTGGTACAGGGGGCGGGGCCATTTCCGGTTCCAGCGATCCCAGCCCTCGAATGCCTCCAGCATCAGGCCCGTATAGAATTCATCTGCGCCGTAATCGGCGCGGACCATCTTGGTGATGTCGGTGGAGGATGCCCGGGGGTGGGGGAGGCCCCCCTGGTCGAAAAGGTGCACTTTGTGGCCGCGCCGGTTGAGCTCTACGGCGGCCGTAATGCCGAAGACGCCGCCGCCGATGATGAGGATTTTGTTGGTGGTTGCCATGAGAAGAAATTTAAGGAATATTTTTTGTAAGTGGGGCATGTCCATGTATGTTTACGCAATTGGCGCTTATCTTGTACCTTTACTGAGTAAGACATCAACCAGGGTTATGAAGGAGTTGCTTTCATTATTGAAAAAATACCGGGATTTGAATTTGTCGGAAGTCGTCGATTATGACAAATTCAACCTGTATGCGATTACGCATCATTCCACCTCCCTGGAAGGCAGTACGCTGACGGAAATCGAAACGCAGTTGCTCCTGGAAGAAGGCCGGACCCCCAAAGGCAAGCCGCTGGCCCATAGTTTAATGGTTAAGGATCATCACAACGCTTTACAATTCGTTCTGGAAAAGGCCAGGGCAGGTGCTGCAATTGACGTCGCCCTGGTTCGGGAGATCAATGCCAGAGTGCTGAAAAATACCGGTTCTGTTTACAAAACTGCCTTGGGCGAAGTAGACAGTTCTAAGGGAGAATATCGTTTAAGTAACGTCAGGGTGGGAGACAGGTATTTTGTAACTTATGATAAGGTTGCTCCACTGGCCGAACAGCTTTGTCTCCGCCTGAATCAGAAATTGGCGGAAGTAGATACTGTCGACGCCCAGCTACTGCTCTCCTTCGATGCCCATTTTGACCTGGTGAGTATTCATCCATTTTACGATGGCAATGGCCGTGCCGCCCGCCTGTTGATGAACTTCATTCAGGCGTATTTTGAACTCCCTTTATCCATAGTTTTCTCAGAGGATAAGGCAGATTACTTCCAGGCCCTGGAACAGACAAGAAAAAAAGAAGATCTTTCTTTTTTCAGGGATTTCATGCAGGCACAGTATGCAAAATACCTGAGTTCCGAGATCGATAAATATCTGGACGCCCGGGGCCAGCCCCGAAAAGGAGATGGCTTTTCGTTCATTTTCTGAAGCAATCCGGGAAGCATTTGATATGCCTCTTCATTTTGCCGTTGGACAGATCCGGCTTATTTTCAGGAAACAGGCCTTTCCTCCGGGGAAAACTTTATTCAGAAAAACACCCCATCCTGAAATAAAATTTTACACACCGGGTATCCCGCCAAAAATTATATAAAATTCCGGATGCGGCTTTTCTCAAAAAAACGCCTTTTTCATTGCTAAAACGACAACTGGGTTTCGTAATTGTTAAAACTTTTTCAAAAGTAGTTCGTTTTATTTCCAAACTAATTTGCCTATTTTCGTTTTCCTTATCGCAGGACAAATGCGAAAAGGCAAGCATCTTCCGCCCTGCCATGATCAAACCAAATTCTGTCGTCAGGCAGCCCTCGCCAGCCGAGTTCTATTTTAAGGAAACCAAGCCCGAAGGGCACTAAGGCCGATATTCCGGTTAATTTCCGGCGCCAGACAAAGGCAATTGCTTTGGGGTAGCCGGCCCGTTGCTGCTCCGTGCCCCAAACCCAGCCAAAAAAAATTACAAGAACTTGCTTATGGATCAAGACAACCAACGTGGATTGTATGTACCTCAATTGGAAAAGGATTCCTGTGGGACAGGCCTGATCGCCAACCTCAACGGGGTCAAGACGCACCAGCTTGTGGAAGACGCCCTGCTCATGCTCACCAATATGGAGCACCGGGGCGCTTGCGGGTGTGAACCCAATACGGGCGACGGGGCGGGGATACTCATCCAGACGCCCCACGAGTTTTTCGTCAAAAAGTGCAAGGAGCAAGGATTTGAGCTACCTGCTTTCGGAGAATACGGGGTCGGCGTCGTCTTCTTCCCCAACGACCGCAGCCTGCGCCGGCAGTGCCGCGTCCTTTTCGATGACTATATCGACGAGCTGGGCTTCGAGCTGCTGGGCTACCGCAAAATGCCCACCGATAACGAAGAACTGGGCGAATCGGCCGTGGCCGTCGAGCCGCGCATGGAGCAGGTCTTCGTCAAGCCCGCCGAAAAAATGGATCCCAAAGCCTTAGAGCGCCGCCTGTATGTGCTGCGCAAGTTCGCCACCCACAACATCCATAAAACCTATCCCCAATCCAAGGATCAGTTCTACATCACTTCCTTTTCCTACAAAACGGTCGTGTACAAAGGCCAGCTGACAACCTACCAGCTACGGCCCTATTTCCCCGACCTGCACGACGAGCTGTGCAAGTCCGCCATCGCCCTGGTCCACAGCCGCTTTTCCACCAATACGGTGCCCAAGTGGAAGCTGGCGCAGCCCTTCCGTTATATTGCCCACAACGGGGAGATCAATACCATTACCGGCAACCTCAACTGGTGGGCCTCCAAGGAGATGCTCTTGAAATCTACCTTGTTCTCGGATGATGAACTGGAAAAGCTGAAGCCCATCTGCGGCGACCGCCTGTCGGATTCCGGCAATTTTGATAACGTATTGGAATTCCTGGTGCTGAGCGGCTTTTCCCTGCCCCATGCCCTGATGATGATGATACCGGAGGCCTGGCAGCATGATGAGCAGATGGAAGACTACAAAAAGGCGTTCTACGAATACCATAAGACCATTATGGAACCCTGGGACGGGCCGGCCTCCATCTGTTTCACTGATGGCATACTGGTGGGCGCCACCCTGGACCGCAACGGCCTGCGGCCTTCCCGCTACTGCCTTACCGAAGACAACGTGCTGATCGTTGCTTCAGAAGCGGGCGCCCTGCCCGTCGACCAGTCCAGCGTCGTGCTCAAGGGCCGCCTGCAACCGGGGCGCATCCTCATCGCCGACCTGGATGAGCACCGCGTTATCGGAGACGAAGAGCTGAAATCCAGGATCTGTCAGCGGCTGCCCTACCGCGAATGGCTGGACGAACACCGCATTACCCTGGAGAGCCTGCCCCTCCACCGGCAGCCGGTGGTGGAGTTGGACGAGCAGACGCTCTTTCGCAACCAGCAGCTCCACGGCTTTTCCAAGGAAGACCTCAAGGTGATCATCGCCCCCATGATCAAGGAGGGCAAAGACCCGATCGGGTCTATGGGCGCCGATACGCCTCTGGCCGTGCTCTCCCACCAGTCGCAGCACCTGGCCAATTACTTCAAGCAGCTCTTCGCCCAGGTGACCAACCCGCCGATCGACCCTATCCGCGAGCGGTCCGTGATGTCGCTGTACGCCATGCTGGGCGGCTCCGGCAACATCCTGGAGACACAACCCGAGCGGGCGCAGTTTATCCACCTGCCCAGCCCGGTGCTGTCCAATGCCGAATTGACTAAGATCAAACAGATGGTGCACCCGCATTTCAAGGCGGGCGTCATCGATATGGTGTTCAAGGCCGACGGCCAGAAGGGGCGCCTGCAGGCGGCCATCGACCACGTCTGTGCCGTGGCGGAAGACCTGGCCCGCAACGGCGTCAATATCCTGGTCCTTTCCGACCGCAACGCCGACCCCTTCCGGGCGCCCATCCCGTCTCTGCTGGCGGTAGGGGCCGTTCATCACCACCTCATCCGCAACGGCCTGCGCAGCCTGACCTCCATTGTCGTGGAATCCGGAGATGTGCGGGAGACCCACCACTTCGCCACCCTGATCGGCTACGGCGCCAGCGCCATCAACCCCTATATGGCCTACGCGACTATCGCGGGGCTGAAGAAACACAATGTCTTCGAGAAGAACGCCAAATTGGAAAAGCTCTTCGAGACGTACAACAAAGCGGTAGGCAAGGGCCTGTTGAAGATCATGTCGAAGATCGGCATTTCCACCCTGCAGTCCTATCAGGGCGCTCAAATCTTTGAAGCCCTGGGCCTGAATGAAGAGGTGGTCGATAAGTGTTTCAAGGGCAGTATTTCCCGCATACAGGGCATCGGTTTCGATGGCATCGCCCGGGAAGTGCTGGCGCGCCACCGCCTGGCCTTTCCCGAGAAAGCCCTTACCGGCGGGCAATTGGATGTCGGCGGCGTCTATCAGTGGAAGCGCCGGGGAGAGGCCCACCTCTTTAACCCCCAGACCATCCACCTGCTGCAGTATTCTACCCGGAAGAACGATTACAAAGCATTCAAGAAATACGCCAAGCTGATCAACGAGCAGACAGAGCAGGCGCTGACCCTGCGCGGCCTGCTGACCTTCCGCAAAGGCGATCGGATTGACATCCGGGATGTAGAACCGGCGGAGAACATCATGCGGCGCTTTGCTACCGGCGCCATGTCTTTCGGCTCGATCTCTCACGAGGCGCACTCCACCCTGGCCATCGCCATGAACCGCATCGGCGCCAAAAGCAACAGCGGTGAAGGCGGCGAGGATGAGATCCGCTTCGAACGCAAGCCCAACGGCGACTGGGAGCGCTCCGCCATCAAGCAAGTGGCCTCCGGCCGTTTCGGCGTGACGAGCTACTACCTGGCCAACGCCGACGAGCTGCAGATCAAGATGGCCCAGGGCGCCAAGCCCGGCGAGGGCGGCCAGCTGCCCGGCCATAAGGTGGATGAATGGATCGGCCGGGTGCGGCACTCCACGCCGGGCGTGGGCCTGATCTCCCCGCCGCCCCACCACGATATTTATTCCATCGAAGACCTGGCCCAGCTGATCTTCGACCTCAAGAACGCCAACCCGGCAGCCCGCATCAACGTCAAGCTGGTCTCCAAAGCCGGCGTGGGCATCATCGCTTCCGGCGTGGCCAAAGCCCATGCCGACGCCATCCTGATCTCCGGCCACGACGGGGGCACCGGCGCTTCGCCTCTGACCTCCATCCGCCACGCCGGCCTGCCCTGGGAACTGGGCCTGGCCGAGTCGCATCAGACACTGGTCCGGAACAAGCTGCGCGACCGCGTAGTGCTGCAGACGGACGGGCAGATCCGAACCGGCCGCGACCTGGCCATCGCCACCCTGCTGGGCGCCGAAGAGTGGGGCGTTGCCACCGCCGCCCTCGTGGTCGAAGGGTGCATCATGATGCGCAAATGCCACCTCAATACCTGCCCCGTTGGCATCGCCACCCAGGACCCCGAACTCCGCAAACGGTTCACCGGAGACCCCGAGCACGTGATCAACTTCTTCCGCTTCCTCGCAGAAGACCTCCGGGAGATCATGGCCGAACTGGGCTTCCGGACCGTCAATGAAATGGTGGGCAAGGTGGAAATGCTCAAGGTGAAACAAAAAGTTCAACACTGGAAATACAAAGAACTGGACCTGCGCCCCATCCTGTACAAAGAGCCGGCCGATGAATCCATCGGGCAATACAAACAGGTGGAACAGGACCACGGCATCGACAACGTCCTCGACCGCAAGCTCATCGAACACGCCCGCCTGGCCCTGGACGAGAAGGCGCCCATCAGTAGCACCTTCCCTATCCGCAACACCGACCGGGCGGTGGGCGCTATGCTGTCTAACGAAATCTCCAAACGCTACCAGGGCGAAGGGCTGCCCGACGGCGCCATCCGCTACCGCTTCCGCGGCTCGGCGGGGCAGAGCTTCGGCGCCTTCAGCGCTCCCGGGCTGGAATTCACCCTGGAAGGAGAGGCCAACGACTACTTCGGCAAGGGGCTGTCCGGCGCCCGCCTCATCGTCGTGCCCGACCGGGAAGCCAAATTCAAACCCAGCGAAAACATCATCATCGGCAACGTGGCCTTCTACGGAGCTACCTCAGGGGAGGCTTACATCCGGGGTATGGGCGGCGAGCGCTTCGCCGTGCGCAACTCCGGCGTCAAAGCCGTGGTGGAAGGCATCGGCGACCACGGCTGCGAGTACATGACCGGAGGCATCGTCGTCGTCCTGGGCGAAACCGGCAAGAACTTCGCAGCAGGCATGAGCGGCGGCATGGCCTACGTCTTCAACCCCAACGGCGCCTTCGAGCGCCGCGTCAACCATGGCATGGCCGATCTCGACCCCATGGAAGAGGAAGACTTCAAACGCCTGCGCGCCCTCATCCGCAACCACTTCCGCTACACTTCCAGCCAGGTGGCCGCCGACATCCTGCAGGACTGGGACAACCAGAAAACCTTCTTCACTAAGGTGATGCCCCGGGATTACAAGGCCGTACTCGAAAAACGCAAGGTGCAGGCCCTGCAGGCCGAAGAGGAAGAACGGGCGGCGAAAACAGCGTGACCAAGTCGGAATTCGGAAGCTTGCCCGGCCGAGGTGCGAGGACGGGTTTACCCGGAAGAGCGCAGCGAAGACGGGGCGGAAGTCGGAAATGGGCGGCGCCCCAATCAACTTAACAAACCAGTCAACACAATCAACCAAACCATGGCAGACCCGAAAGGATTCTTAAAATATACCCGAGAGCTACCCGGGGCGCGCAAGCCCAATGAACGGATAAAGGATTACAAAGAGATCTACAAGGAATTCAGCGTCGACAAAACGGTGAAGCAGGCCGCCCGCTGTATGGATTGCGGCATCCCGTTTTGCCACAGCGGCTGCCCTCTGGGCAACATCATTCCCGAATTTAACGATGCGGTATACGAGGAAGACTGGCGCATTGCCTATGAGATACTGAGCAGCACCAACAACTTCCCCGAATTCACCGGCCGGATCTGCCCGGCGCCCTGCGAGGCTGCCTGTGTGCTGGGCATCAACCAGCCCCCGGTAGCCATCGAGCACATCGAGAAGTCGATCGCAGAGGTGGCCTATGAGAAGGGGTATGTGCGCCCGAAGCCCCCGGCCATGCGCACCGGCAAGAAGGTAGCCGTCGTTGGCTCCGGGCCGGCGGGGCTGGCCGCCGCGGCCCAGCTCAACAAGGCCGGCCACCTGGTGACCGTCTTCGAGCGCAACGACCGCATCGGCGGCCTGCTGCGCTATGGCATTCCGGATTTTAAACTGGAAAAGTGGGTGGTCGAACGGCGCGTAGCCGTTATGGAGGCCGAAGGGGTTCGCTTCCGGACGAATGCCAATGTGGGGGAAAATGTCGATCCCCAGGAACTGCTTAAAGACTTTGACGCCCTGTTGCTCTGTGGCGGCTCCACCATCCCCCGCGACCTCAATATTCCGGGCCGGGAGCTGGACGGCGTCCACTTCGCCATGAACTTCCTCGAACAGAACAACCGCCGGGTGGCCGGGGAGGCTATCCCCGAAGAAGATGCCTTAATGGCCACTGGCAAGGACGTCCTCGTCATCGGCGGCGGCGATACCGGCGCCGACTGTGTGGGCACTTCCAACCGCCACAAGGCGAAATCAGTCACCCAGATCGAACTGCTCGCCAAGCCGCCGGCGGAGCGCGACCCCTACACCTGGCCCAACTGGCCGATGATCCTGCGCACTTCCTCCAGCCACGAAGAAGGGGCCGACCGCCGGTGGGCCATCCTGACCAAGGAATTCATCGGGGACAAAAAAGGCAGGCTCAAGGCTGTAAAACTGGTAGATATCGAATGGGCCAAAGATGCGAAAACCGGCCGCTATGCCTTTAAAGAGGTGGAAGGCGCCGAAAGGGAGATCCCCTGCCAGCTGGCCTTGCTGGCCATCGGCTTCCTGCATCCGCAGTTCGACGGTATGCTGCGGCAGCTCGGCGTGGAGGTGGACGACCGCGGGAATGTCCGCGATGACAACTACCAAACCAATATCGAAAAGGTATTTGCCGCCGGCGACATGCGGCGCGGCCAGTCGCTGGTCGTCTGGGCCATTGCCGAAGGGCGCGAAGCCGCCCGCCGGGTGGATGAATACCTGATGGGCAGCTCCATGCTGGAGGCGCGGGATGATAGCCTGATGATGGTGAGGGAGTAGAAGGATAGTCTTGATAAGTTTATCTGGCGGAAAGCAGGTGGGTAAACCTGTCAAGTCTTCAGGCGGCTTTCCCCATAATTTTGCATCTTGTGTATGCAAAGCCATCGCTGCTATTATGAACAACCGCCGCATCCTCCATACCCTCGAACAACACTCCATTCGCCCCACGCCCATGCGCATGCTGGTGCTCGAACATTTCCTGCAGCAGCGCAGCGCACAAAGCCTGGCTGAACTGGAAACCACTATGCCCCGGGCCGACCGCATCACCCTTTACCGCACCGTGAAGACCTTCGTGGAAAAGGGCATCCTGCATCAGGTGGAGGGCGGGCCCGGCGCGACCCGCTATGCGCTCTGCCACGATGCCTGCACCGAAGGAGAGCACCGCGATTTCCACCCGCATTTCCACTGTACGGTTTGCGGGCAGACGGTTTGCCTGGATACGGTGCATTTGGCTGTTCCGGCCCTGCCCGCCGGCTATCGGCTGTCGGAGGTGGAAATGGCTGTGCGGGGGGTGTGCCCGGGCTGCGCCTGACTGGGCCCCGGCCCTCTTGATCGGAGGGCAGGCGGCTCAATACTTTTTGCGTTTTTATCCCGCCTCTGAGATAATCGCCTCAACCACCGCCTCTGAATCCTGCCGGATGACCCCCAGCCCGCCCCCCGGCTTGTAATTGTCGAAGCCGAGGAAGTACAGCCCCTTGTATTTTCCTTTGCCTGCCACCTCTTTGGGGATACCGTACCGGTCGAACAGGCCGTCGGTGAAAGGGAGAAAGTCTTCCAGCATTGCCCGGTATCCGGTGGCCAGGATGACGGTGTCGACAGGCTCTTCTGTGCCGTCCTCGAAGCGGGCGCCCGTTTCGGTGAAGCGCCTGATACCCGGTTTCACCCTGATCTTGCCGGCTTTGATCTGCTCGACGGTTCCGATGTCGATGACCGGCGTTTTTCCGGTTTCCCGCAGTTGGCGGGCAGGAGGCATATCGGAGGGCGTCAGGCCGTAGGGGCGCAGGTCGCCGAAGGCCAGGCGTTGTACCTGGGCGCCGATCCAGTCGCCCAGCCAGGTAGGCAGCTTGGCTAGCGTAAAGGCTGTCTTTTGGGTGGGGTTGCCCAGGAAATCCCGGGGCACTACGTTGACCGCCCCCCGGACGGACAGGCAGGTGGGGATGCCGTTCTCGCTCAGGTCCAGGGCGATCTCGGCGCCGGTATTGCCGAAGCCCACCACCAGCACCCTTTGGTTGCAGAAAGGGGAGTAGTTTTTGTACTGCCGGCTGTGCAGGATCTGCCCCTGAAAGCGCTCTTCTCCTTCATAGCGGGGGCGGTTGGGCACGCGGTTCAGGCCGGTGGCCACTACCACGTGGGGAGCGGCAAAGGTTTTGCCGGAGCGGGTGTGTACCTCCCAGGCTCCTTCGCCCGGCCGGATCGAGGCCACCGCTTCTCCGAAGTGGGGCCGGATGTCAAATTCTTTGGCGTAGGCCTCAAAGTAGTCCAACAGCATCCTCCGGGAAACATAGCGGGGATAGTGGCCCGGAAATTCCATAAAAGGAAGGTAAGAGTGCTCCTTGACGGTGTGCAGGTGCAGCCGGTCGTAGTGCCGCCGCCAGGAAGCAGCCACTGCCTCGTTCTGCTCGAGTATTTCGAAGGCAATGCCCTTCCGCCGCAGGCGGGCGGCAGCCGCCAGGCCCGCCGGGCCGGCGCCGATGATGAGGACGGTGGTTTGTTCCATGTGTATTCGTGTATTCGTGTATTCGTGTAAGTACATGGACAGCCCGTCTCAGCGGCTGCGACTGATACGCCTATACACGAATGCACTTACACACTTTCCTACAGCCACCTCAGCGTCCAGTCCGCCAGCTTTTGTTTCCAGCCTGTATACGGCGGCTTCAACAGGTCGCCGGTGCCAATAGGCCATACCTGTTTGAACACGCCCCGGGCGTTGGAGAAGGCTTCGAAGCCGTACCAGCCGTGCGATTTGCCGATACCGCTGTTGTTATCGCCTCCAAAGGGCAGGTAGTGGTTGTTGAATTGTAGCAGGGTATTGTTGATGCAGGCCGTGCCCGACCGGGTATGGCTCATGATCTTGTTGATATTGCGCCGGCTTTTGCTGAAGATGTACAGGGCCAGCGGTTTTTCCCGGGAATTGACGATATCGATCGCCTCCTCCAGGTTCCGGAAACTGATGGCCGGCAGCACCGGGCCGAAGATCTCTTCCGTCATCAGGCGGGAGCCCTGGCCTACATGGGTTACAATAGTAGGGGCGATGTAGCGGCCTGCTTCTTCCGCCTGCCCGCCGGTGACGGCCCGGGCGCCTTGGCCCAGCGCTTCCTGGAGGGAGTCCTTCACCCGCTCGAAGTGGCGCCGGTTGACGATGCGGGGGTAATCGGCAGACTCCTGCGGGTCTTCGCCGTAGGAGGCTTTCAGGTGGTGTTCTATCTTTTTCAGCAGTTCTTCCTTCCGGCTTTCGTGGACCAGGAGGTAATCCGGCGCGATGCAGGTCTGGCCCATGTTCACGTGCTTGCCCCAGGCGATGCGGGCGGCGGCCTTGTCGATGTCGGCTGTTTCATCCACAATAGTGGGGGATTTGCCGCCCAATTCCAGGGTGACCGAAGTGAGGTGTTTGGCGGCCGCCTGCATGACGGCCTTGCCTACCGCCGGAGAACCGGTAAAGAAAATATGGTTGAAGGGCAGCTCCAGCAGCGCTTTCGATGTCTCTATCGCGCCTTCTACCAGGGCCACCTCGTCTTCCGGAAAGATCTCTTTTACGATCTTTCGCATAATTGCGGAAGAGTGGGGCGTATTTTCCGAAGGCTTCAGCATGACGCAGTTGCCGGCGGCGATGGCCGCGACCAGCGGAGCGAAGGTGAGGTTGACCGGAAAGTTCCACGGCGCGACGATCAGCACTACGCCTTTGGGCTGGTATTGTATGTAAGAGCGGGAGCCCAGCAGGGGCAGGGGCGTCCCTACACTTTGCGGTTTCATCCATCGCCGCAGGTTGCGGATGGTGTATTTGATCTCGGAGGTAATGATGTAAATCTCGGTGAGGTCAACTTCTATGGGCGGCTTTTGGAAGTCTTTGTAGAGTGCATCGCGGATCTCCTGACGGTACTGCATCAGCGCTTTTTGCAGGCGCCGGAGCTTGGCGATGCGTTCGCGGGCGCCGGTTTGGGCCACGGCCTGCTGATTGGCGCGCTGGGCTTCGAAGATGCGCCGGATCTCTTGTCTGGAAGTATCGGTGATTCCTGCGGTCATGGACTGGTGGTTTTTTGAATGCAGATGGTAGCGGGAGAAAAGGCTTTGCACTTAATTTGCTGCCGGCTGTTTTTCCAGCCGGTGGATACCCTGGCTGAGCGGCTCCGGAACCGGCGCTTTGCGCCGCTGCCGGTAATCGTAAGTGGCCATAACGGCGTTGGCGATGGCGACCAGCCGCTCATGCCGCCGGCTGTACATCTTGCAATGCATGGTGAAGCGGCCTTCCTGCATTTCGGATACCCGAATGCCCAGAGCGATGGTATCCGGGTAAGTTACCGGGAACAGGTATTTGCAGTCTTGTTTTGCCAGGATGACGCCCGGCAGGCCCTCGTCCTCATCTGCCATAACGATCGGGTAATCCAGCTTGTCCAGGTAAGCGACCCGCGCGTGTTCGAACCAGCGCAGATAAATGACGTTGCTCACGTGCCCGGCGGCGTCCATCTCTCCCCACTGCACATCAATATCAACGGTAACGGGAAAACTGTTCAACTCCTTATTGATATCCTCCATTCAGGTATGCGTTGTTTCGGCTTTTTCAAATTTTGGATCGGAAAAAAGCATGCCCTAAAATAGGAAAAGTTTTTGAACAGTTCCCGTATTGCCTATTGTTTCACCACGCGATAACCGGCCGCTTCCCCCTGATAATGTACCTGGAGGAGGTACACGCCTTTAGTCCACCCGCCGGTGGGGATGGCCGGCGCTCCGGCATGGAGTAGCTGCCGGGGCATCACTTCCTTTCCTTCGGCATTCAGGGCTCTCACCTCGAATGCGGCATCCCGGGGCGCCCGGATGTATAGGGCGTCTCCCACGGGGTTGGGAAAGACGCTGAACTGCCGGGCCCATGCCGGCTGGCCGGCGCCGGATATCACAATGGAAATGGGGCCTGAAATAGGGCGGCAGTTACTGCCATCGCTGGCCCGCACCGTATATATCCCGCTTTCCAGAGGTGTATAGCTCTGGCCGGTGGCGCCGTCAATGGGGGTTCCGTTGAGAAACCACTGGTATTCGGGGCCGGAGGTGGCGGTGAGCACGCTGCCGTCCCAACTGATCGTGGGGGGCTGCGGGCCGCTGAAAGAGAAGGTAGGGCCGATACCGCTGGTAAGGACGGTTTCCGGGCATTCAAAAGGGAATACATTGAGCACATAGGTCCCGGACTCCTTTACCCAGTACTCCGGCCCGGTGGCTCCGTCTATGGGTTCGTAGTCCCTCAGCCACTGATAAGAGGCATAACTGCCAAAGGCATTGGTGATCAGGGCTGAATCTCCCCGGCAATATTCACTTTGAGGTTCGTGCTGAATGGCGGGCGGCGCGAAAACCCAGCTGTCGATCACAGCCGGTTCGCTGAGCTGGGTACAGTCGTCACGGGTGAGTTCTGCGAAGAAGAACGCGTAACCGTAATCGCCGACCGGGATTTCCAGGGTAGGCCCGCCTGCGCCGCCGATGGGCATGAGGCCGTTGGCGGAACCGTCAAAATTGTAGTACCACTGGTAGTTGTCGAATGGCTCGGCAATGCTCATCTTAACGGTGTCATAGGAGCAATATACTCCGTTGGGCGCCATGGGCTCCACGTTGATGTCGGATTCGAACCCGCATTGGGCGGGAAGGGCGGCCGGGTTTACAGAAAAAACAAAGGCCAGAAGAATAGCCAGGTGATTGATTGTTTTCAACATAACTGAAAAGGTTTTATTGGATGAATTTTTTTTGCTGCAAATTGAGGGTATTGGGAGGATGCGTCAAGTGGTGCCGTTCAATTTGTAACGCCCTGGCAAAAAGGCGAAATAGCGGTTGCATTTTCCAACGTTTTTACCCGTCGCTTCGTCCCATATCCCGGGTTTTGCATTTTATGCCAAAAACACCCTTGTGTATGGAGTTTAACGGCCCACTCATCTTACCAAACTACCTATTAATAGAAACCTCCTTCTTTTGAAGATCATCCCGTGCAACTTCTGCGTTTAAATACCGTCTTTGATAACAAAGACACTTCAGGACGAAAAATTAGAATTATAAGCTGGAAAATTACCCTGTTGTTATAAGGTGTTGAGCAGGGGCTGGAAACCGGTGCTGTCAAGATGCCGGGCTTAAAGTTCTTTGCCTGCACCTATTTACCCGATTGTTAAACCCTAAATTTTTTATCATGAAAACCTTCCGTATTAGTTTCGTTCTGGCTTTCTGTTTTATGGCGACAAGCTTCGCCTTTTCCGCACCTGCCGATGTATCGCCCAATTCCGAACTGCGCAAGGAGGTGGCCAAGTTGATCAAAGCTCCGGAACTGAGCAAAAAGGGAATTGCCGAGACGCATGCCTTTATCAATTTCATGGTCAACGAGGACAACGAGATCGTCGTCCTGAATGTAGTGAGTGACAACGACTACATCAAGGAGTACGTCAAGGAGAGCCTGAACAGGAAGAAGGTCGAGGCCGATGGCCTGGAAACCTTCACGGAATACAATATCAGAATTGCATTCCGGTCGGAAAAGGCCTGATCCGTTTCAAACCCTTTTCCGAATAATGCCGGGGTAGCGCTTGCTGCTCCGGCATTATTTTTTTTCGGACGGGCCAAGCGGCCCGTAAACTTCCGGCTTCGCCCGGCTTGGCATGGCCTTTTTTCCACAAGAGGAGTTCCCCTCACCGTTTTTCCCGCCTTCCCAGAAATTGCCGGAGCAGCCGTTGTTGGGGGTGGAGCAGTTCCTTCAGGGAGTAGGCATGAGCGGCCAGGGCAAGCGGAAAAATAAAGCCCGGCAGCCAGATGAAAGGCGTCAGGGTCAGAAAGGCGCTGTCGGGCACGGTAGCAAAGGCGCGGTAAGGCCCCGGAAGGGAAAAAAGGCTGATGATCAGGGCATTGGCAAGGGAGGCGATCCCAAAGGTGTTCCACAGGATGCCTTCAAACCGGCGATAGCGGCCCCGGCTGAAAAAGACATAACCCGCCATCAGGGCGGTGATGCCTACGATTATATCGTAATTGAGCCATTCGAAAGTCATTTGCACCGGCACATACCCTCCCTTCATGCCCATCCAGAAGGACAGCTCCGTGACAATCCGGCAGGACTGGAAATAGGCCAGCCAGCGGATGGGCAACACCCGCAGGGTAAGGGCAAAAAAGCGGGAAAACAACAAAAAGATACTGATGGCGGCAGGAAGCCCGAAAGCCAGCAGCAGGCGTAGGAAGGCTGTCTTCGGCTCGTAGAAGTATCCCATGTAGGCCAGTACGGCCAGTATGGCCAGCCAGAATGCCATTCCGGTGATGATGAACTGCAATAGCTTCTCCCGCTGGCCAGCGGGCAGGTGGAGCCGGTGAAAGGCATGGGAAAACCCGTAGTAAAGGCTGCTGAGTACTCCGAGGGTCAGCAGCGCAATGATGAGTTGGCCAAGTAGAAAGAGGGTGCCGTCCATGCAGTAAAAAGGAAATTGAGTGAACGGCGATTAATATAGTACAAACTTTTTGGGAGAACAAAAAAGCCCTCTAAAAACGATAGGCCATGCCCAGCCCTTTCCTTTCTCGGTGGTAAAGGACAGAAAAACTGGCCCTTCCCTTTGTTTTGCGGTGCAATTCCGGAATGAGGATACCCAACGAAGCGCCGATTATCCCGCCGGCAATCACATCGGAGGGGAAGTGCTTGAGGGCTTTGATCCGCAAATAACCCACCATTACCGGAGGCAGGCCAGCCAGGCCGTAAAGCAGGAGTTTTTTGCCTCCCAGTTCCGGGTGGTAATCGGCGTAAACCTTGGCGGCAAAGAAAGTGGCGGTGGCCGTAGACCCGACGTGCCCGCTGTAGAACGAATTGCGCAGGTTGCCGAAGTTGCGCTCTTTCATCGGGAGTTCCTCATAATACACTGCCGGCCGGTAACGGTCTATAAAAGTAGGCCCCAGAGGGCTCCAACCGTACAAGTTGGAGTTGATCGCCTGTGTTTCCGCGTACATGAGGCTGATATCCAGCCAGCTTTGCCGGATCTCCGTATCCAGGAAAAGGAAAAAGGGCAGGAGGGCGGAAGGGTAGAGGATGTAATTCGAAGCCTCGTGGGCGGCATCTTTTTTGAGAGGGTCCTGGCGCAACGCCCAGTGGTCGAAGCGGTTGACCCCCCTGGCGGTGATCAGGCGGACGTGCTCCTCCGTCATGCCTGGTTTGCTCCGCAGGCGGCCATGGGAGATGCTGTTGGTGGCTATCCCCGTGAGGGCGATGCCCCCGCTAACCCAGTAATTGACATGATAAATTTTCCGGGCGCCGCCCTGAGCAAGGCCATTGCCGCACATGAAGAAAAGGCATAGCCAAAGCAGCAGCCGGAAAGGCAGGAATCCAGTCATGTAGCCCTGTTTTTTCTCGTGTTGGGTAAAAGGTTTATCGTGTTCAATTTTAATAAAAGCTACCTTGCTTTAGACAAGAAGATGTAAAAATTGTTACACAATTGCTTAAAAAGTTACAATTTAGTAGCTTAAATAGGGTAACAGGTAAGAATTACCATGGTTCGATTAAAGAAAAAGCCGGTAAAATGAATAAAATGGCTGAAAAAACTATTGTCGCGGCAGCCGAGCGTTATGTCACCTCTCTTTTAAAGGAGAAACTAACCGAGGACCACCGCTATCACAGCCTACAGCATACGCTAAGGGTCCGGGATGCAGCGTTGGAACTGGGCAAACGGATGGGCCTGAAGGAGGAAGAACTGGAAGTGCTCGGCCTGGCTGCGCTTTTTCACGATACCGGTTTTACGGAAACTTATGAAGGGCACGAAGCCATTAGCCGGCAGATCGCGGAGGCTTTCCTGGAAAACCAGGACTACCCCAAGGATAAAATTCAGCAGGTGCTTTTACTGATCGACGCCACCTTTCCGGCAAAATATCCGGCCAGTACCCTCGAAGGGGTCATCAAAGACGCCGACCTGAGCAACCTGGGAAGTGAAAGGTACTTCGACTCGCTGAAAGACCTTCGTTACGAATGGGCTGTATTCCTCAACCAGGCTTACGGCGACCGGGAATGGTACAAGATGAATTACAAATTCGTAAAAGATCACGAATACTATACTCCTGTCGCTAAGGCCCTTTACGGGCCTCAGTGGGAGGCCAATCGAAAAAAGCTCAAAGAACTTCGCAATGACCATGCGGAGCCCGGTAAGAAAACAGACAAAAGCAAAGTGGAAAAAGCATCCCCCAAAGCGGGTGCAGGGAGCATCTCCGGCAGCAAGAGCGCCCAGATGATGTTCAAAACTGCCCTGCGCAACCATCTCGACCTGAGCAACCTGGCCGATAACAAGGCCAACATCATGCTCAGTGTAAATGCGCTGATCATCACCATCGTGATGCCGCTGGCAGCGTCTTATGTAAAAAGCAACCTGTATCTGCTCGTGCCGATGGGCACTTTGCTGGCAACCTGCCTGCTGTCCATGATCTTCGCCACCCTGGCCACCCGCCCCATCAAAATGATGGGCTATACCAGCCGGGACCTAATCGACTCGGGGCGTTCCAACCTCTTCTTTTTCGGGAATTTCTACAAAATGACCTTTACCGAATATCAGGAGGGGATGCAACAGGTGGTCTCCAATGACGAAACCCTGGAAGGGTCTATCATGCGCGACCTGTATTACCTCGGCCATTCTCTGGGCAGAAAATACAACCAGTTGCGGATATGCTATACCATATTCATGTATGGCGTGATCGCCACAGTTACGGTCTTCGGCATCAGCTATGCCCTGTTCGTATTCTGACCTGCCGCATACCCCTCTTCACAGAGCGCCGAAAATGCCCGTCGGCAAGGTTATTTGTTCTCCATCTTCACCGTCACCCGCAGGGCGTGTAAGCCCTGGACGCCCTGCAATCTCCCTACCCGAAGGTCTTCCACCTCATCGGTGATATATCCTTCGTGGATGAGGTAGTCGATGTATTCCAGGTATTCCTGGCGTTCTTTTTCCTGCAGGTACACGATGGCGATCTTGCCGGACTGGGTCAGCCGTTCTTCCGTACCTTCGATCAAAGATTTATCGATGCGTTTTTTCAGGATCTCGTAGCGTACGTTATAGGCGCCGTCTACATCAAATTGCTTTTCGTCCATGCGGAAACGAATGGAAAGCGGAGTGCTGTAAACGAAGATCAACTGGGCCGTTGTGAGCGGAACCGGCAGTTGGCCCTGCATATTTTCAACGATACGGGCCACCTCACACATATCGATCAACTGAGCAAGGCGCAGGTTTTTGAGGTGCATCATGCTGAAACGGCCTCTTTTCAGCAGAGATTGCCCTACGTACATATCGTATTCCACACCGTCGGTTTTGTATTTCTCGAAGTAGTGAGGTAAGATCTTCTGGGCCTCCTTTTCCTGCTGGTCCAGATAGCTGGCGATCGTATTGTTGATCATGGTGACGCTGTCTTCATAGGCCTTCCTTTCGCGGTAGACGATGCCCAGTTCCGGGTCGAGGTGATCAAAGTAGCCGGAAATGAGGCCGGCCAGCTCCGGATATTTGTCCCGGAGCTGATAGAACAGCGGGTGGATGTCGGAGTGGAGCCAATCCACTACCCGGGACTCGTCGTTGGAGTTGAACTCCTCCTGCAGGTTTTTCAGGTCCCGTTCCACCTGCATGAGGTATTGGTTGAGCAAGGGGAACCGGCCAAGCTGGGCGCCCTCCCTCAGGATACGGGAAGCCCGCCGGAGGTTGTCGGTAAGGTCTGCCTGAATGGCTTGGTTGCGCTTTTCCGAAGAGCTGACGATATCGGCCTGGCCGTACAGGGGGTATACATCGTGGAAAACAATGGGGTCGGCCACAGCATGCTGAGGGTCCGTCTCTCTTTTCTCGAGCAGGTTATAGGATGTTTCGACAAATTTCCATTCCACACTGGGGTGAACGGCGGTGTACTGCTCCCGGAGGATGGCCTCCACCCGGTTGTCGATCTCCTCCCGGCTGCGTTCAACGGCCATGCTGAACAGGCCGGTGATCTCCTTGAACTTCAGCTCGATAAAGCTGTTCAGCTCGAAGGGATGAGGAGACCCGATCTCCAGCATCCCCATCACCTGTTCATCTTTATTAAACAGCGGCGCTACGATGATGCTGCGTATTCCTTCCTCCAGCAGCCCCTTTTCAATCGGTGTTTTATTGCTTACCTCTTCGAGGTCTTCAATGAGCAGGACCTCCCGGTAGCGGCAGGCTTTTTCGTAAATGGAGTTTTTGTTTTCCGGAGAAAGCAGGCATTCGTGCTTTTCGGCCAGAAAGTCGAAGCGGATCTTGTACTTATGGGCCACGCTGTTTTCCACCGGATAATCGATCGCCGTAACGCCGAGCCGCAGCTCCGGAAGGCCGAAATAGGTCTGGATCAGATGCTGCAGGCGCCGGATCTTTTCAGGGGCCACTACCGCATCTCTTTCCAGCAGGCTGTACTTCAGCCGGGAGAGCGCCTCTTCTTCGGTAATGTCGATGAGGGTGCCAATGACAAAGCCCTGGAATTCGAAATTCTCAGGAGGGATATGCTGCAGCCACAGGTCCAGGTCGTATATATTGCTCAGCATACTGTTGATCTGCTCCTGGCTCAGCGGCTGCAGCGGTTTGAGTTGCCTGATGTCGACATACTGGGTGTCGAGCTGGGTCTTGTAGTGGCGCTCCAGCGAGTAACCTTCCGGCTGTATGGACAGAGCGATAGGCGGGTCGACGTTGATGTTCTGGCCGTAAAATTTATTCAGGATCAGGCTGCAGGCATTGACGACCATTGCGCAGAAAAGGATGTTGTTGCTGTTGTTGAGCACATATTTCACTTTCCTGGCCTTCATCAATTCTCCCAGCGACTGGGTGCAGAAGATGGGGTTCATGTCAAAGGGGGCCGAGGCTTTTACCAGTTGTTTCTTGCGCATGGAACTGGGGATGACCATCATCATCAGCATGCTGATAAGCTCCTGGTATTTGTCCAGCAGGGCCCGGCTTTTAACCGGCTTGCGCAGTTCCGGCGCCTCCTCCAGTTTCTGAAGCGCCATTCTGGCGATCTCCGCTTCTACGGTATTGCCGCTTTTTGTCTTCTGTTCTATCTCCCGGATCAGCGGTTCAAAACTCAGCACCGAAGAGAATGGAACCCGGTTGATGCCGATTTCCCGATAGATGTCATCCTCTTTGTGGATGGGCATTTTTCGGCTTTCGGCAAGGGGTTTCTCTCCCTGTATGATCATATTGGTTTCCATGGCCTATGCGTTTTTGCGTGCCTCCTCCCGGCTGGCGCCGGGCCGGAGGTGTTCAATAGTCAGAATATAGTATAGGTAACAAAAAAACAGGCGTTGAGGATGAATGGGAGGTTGGATTCATGCCTATGGGCTTTCATGCCCTCAAACTTACACACAAGCATCTATACACATTCAAACGGCAGGGCCTTTGGTGCGAACCCCTCCTCCCTGGCCTCCAGCAGTTGACGGCAGGTTTCGGCTATCGTCTCTTCGAGGGGGTGGTAGAAAAAGGGAAAAGCCTGCAGGGATTTTTGGTTTTCATAGTAAAAGGTGCGGCTGGACTGGCTAGCGGCCTCCCTGGTCAGCAGAGGCGGTTTTCCGGTAAAGCGGGAATTCAGCCAGGCCAGGCGCCAGGCGATGCCCCGGGCCAGGGCATTGGCCTTCAGGGAGGGAGGGCGGACGCCCAGGTGGTGGGCAATGCGCTCCAGTAAGGCCTTATACGGAGCGTTTTCGCTATTGAGGATGAACCGTTCTCCTTCTATCCCGCTTTCCATGAGCATGGCTGAGAAACGAGCTACATCCCTTACATCGACAAAACCGGTGGCGCCTTCGGGATAGAAACGCAGGCCTTCCAACACCATTTTGAAAATGCTGGCGGTGCCTTCGCGCCACTTCCCGCTGCCGAGAACGATGGATGGGTTGACTACGGCTACCCTCAGCCCTTCCGCCATGCCCCGCCATACTTCCTGTTCGGCCTGGTATTTGCTGACGGCGTAATTCGTGTTGAACCGGCTGCGCTGCCAGAGGTCTTTTTCATTCAGTGTGGCGCCGTTGCGCACCCGCCCCAGCGTGGCGATAGAGCTCACGTGGAGCAGTTTGTCAATGCCTTCATAGAGGGCGGCGTTGACGATATTGGCGGCGCCCGCTCCATTGGTTTCCATCATCTCTTTCTGCCGCCGGGGATCAAAAGAAACAACCGCTGCGCAATGAAAAACCCGTCTCATGCCGTTCATGGCCTCTTCCACAAAAACAGGGTCGGTAATGTCTCCTTCCACCCATTCCACCTTATCGGCAGCCTCGCCCAGCAATTCGAGGGAGCTGTTCCGGCGGCGGATGGCCCGTACATGCCGGTAGCCCCGCTGCAGAAGGCAGCGCAGCAGATAAGACCCCACAAAGCCGGTAGCTCCAGTCACTAGTGTGGGGGCGTCTTTGGCGGCTGATAGTTCAGTCATAAACACTTGAGTATGAGCTTTTTTTTACACCAAAGGGGCATCCGTCTAGGGTGGGACAAAAAGCTTCGGGTGCGTGTACGATGTACGGGCCAATGGCAGCCCACGGGCGTGTACGATGTACGAGCTTGTCCAACGTTAGACGGGTAGCCCACCAAAGGCCGAACAACGGGGAACTTTTACACTTATACACACTTACACACTTACACCTTCAAACCTGCCTTTTCCATCCCTGGTGAATGGCTCCGCCGATAGCCGGGCGGGAGGCGTTGGTTACCGTGGGCAGGCAATTCGGGATGTTGGTTATGCGAAGAACCCCCATCAGCGCCATCAGCGCCGCCTCTTTAAAGGCGGCGGCTTCCGGAGAAGGCGCCTCTATGGCTAAGGAACAAATTTTTTCACATTCCTTCCCGATGCATTGCATCAAAAATGTATTGAATGCCCCTCCGCCGGTGGCCATCATGCGCAGAGGGCGGCCGGGGTGGCCTTCCTGCTTCAGTATCCTTTCCAGGTCGGCGGCGATCTGCCGGGCGATCTGGACGCAGGCGGTATGCAGCTTATCCTCTACCGATCCCTCGTATTTCAGATAAGGGGCCGTCATGGCTTCGCGGACCCAGTCGTTGCCGAGCGATTTGGGATAGGGCTTCTGGAAAAAATCGAGCCGCTCCATAGCTTCCAGTAAATCGGGCAGCAGCCTGCCGCGGGCGGCCAGCCGGCCTCCGTCATCGTAGGGCAGCCCCAGCTCGCCCGCCAGGGCGTTGAGCACCTGGTTGGCCCCGGTGTTGTCGAAGGCCACATAGCGGCCGGCGCCTTTGTAGGTCATATTGGCAATTCCGCCCAGGTTGAGCATGAGGTCGTATTCCGGGAAGAGCAACTTGTCGGCAATGGGCGCCAGCGGGGCGCCCTGCCCGCCCAGGGCTACATCCTGCATCCGGAAATTATCAATCACGGGATAACCGGTGACGGCGGCAATGGCGGCCCCATCTCCGATCTGAAGGGTCAAACCCTGTTCCGGATAATGAAATATGGTATGGCCGTGAGAGGCGATAAGGGCCGGGGCAACCCGGTGCTTTTCCAGAAAGCGGTTGACGAGTTCGCCCACATAGCGGCCGAACTGGGCATGGGCCAGGGCCAGTTCGAGGGCGCTGCTTTCCGGCAGGCTCACCAGGCGCCGTTTCCAGTCTTCGCTGAAGGGAAGGGCTTCGGCCGCTGCAATAGACCATGCCTTGGCCGCCACACCTTCATCTCCATGGGCCAGCGTAAAGTGGCAGTAGGCAATGTCCAGCCCGTCGAGGGAGCTTCCCGACATCAGCCCGAGGGCGTGATATTCCTGTTGTGGCATAGCGTTATTTTTCCCGTAAGGTAGCGATATATTCCGCTACGGCCCTGATCTCTTTCTTTTTGAGCAGGGACTCAAAGGGCGTCATGGCGTTGCGCCCCCTGGTGATCACGGCAACCCGTTCTTCCAGGCCAAGCTGTGATTCGCGCAGGTTAAATGCACCGCCCCCGCCCATGTCGCCGTAGAGGCCGTGGCAGGTTACACAGTATTGCTTATAAATCTTCTCTCCATCGGGCTTGTCGGCGGAAGTGCCGCCCCCGGCGCTGGCGGCCAGCCGCCCTTCGGCGCCCGAGTTCCCACATGCCAGTATAAAGCCGGCCAGCGCCAGGAAAAGGAACCATTGCTTCATGTACTTGATGAATTTTTCGGTTTTTTGTATCGCAGCCGCACCGGCGGTTTGCCGCCGCAAATGTACAACAAAAAAGGAGGGGGAGGGTTTGAAGGCGGCCCACTCATCCTAAAAAACCGGCCGTCTGTATAATCAATGGCAACAGGATGCCGTAAAAGTTGTTAAATTTTAAGACATTACTAAAAATTTTTTTACCTAATGAGTAAAGGAAACAATATTAAAAATATGGGACAAGGTAAATTAATCACCACCGGGATCGTCGTTTTTGTAGCTTTAATCGCGATCCTGATCTTCTCCAATGCTACTTTTCTGACCATCGAAGCCGGCGAGCGCGGCGTTCTCTTTAAGCGGTTCGGCGGAGGACTGGATAAGGAAAATATCTACAACCCCGGCTTCCACGTCATCGCCCCCTGGAACATCATGTACGTCTATGACATCCGGGAACAACAGGTCGACGAAGACATGTCCGTACTTTCCAGCAACGGCCTGAACATCAAGGTGGACGTAACCGTGCGGGTCAACCCCAACTACGCTAATATCGGCGACCTGCACGAAAAGTTCGGCCCGCAGTACATCGAGCGCCTGGTCCGGCCCGAGATCCGTTCCTCGGTCCGGGAAATGATCGGCCAGTTCACTCCGGAAGAGCTGTACTCCACCAAGCGGAATGAAGTGCAGGCGCTCATACAGACGGACCTGGAAAAGAACCTGGGCAGCAACTTCGTTGACCTGAAAGCCACCCTCATCCGCGACATCGCCCTGCCCGACAAGGTGCGGGAGGCGATCGAGACCAAGATCGAAGCGGAGCAGTCGGCCCTGAAATACGATTACATCCTGCAGCAGGAACGCAAAGAGGCCGAGCGAAAGATCATCGAGGCGGAGGCCAAGGCCGAGTCCAA
Source organism: Phaeodactylibacter sp. (assembly GCA_024103175.1). Classification (GTDB taxonomy): domain Bacteria; phylum Bacteroidota; class Bacteroidia; order Chitinophagales; family Saprospiraceae; genus JACJXW01. Next base: position 1,471 of record JAGFJE010000230.1, on the reverse strand, counting down.
CCGCATACTCAGCGCCAGCCTTACCGATAAGATCCTCCAGGATAAAGGCATCGAGGCCACCCTGGAGCTGGCCAAATCAGGCAACGCCAAGATCGTGATCGTCGGCGGTGAGGGCAGCAACGGCCTGCCGCTGATCCTCGGAGGGAATTAAGGGTGTTTCATGGGTTCACTGTTTAACAGGTTCATGGAACAGTGAACCCATGCACCAATAAACCAATAAACCTTCCTCCCTGCATTTCTGTCTGCCCCTCCTGCCAATTTGGCGCAAATCGAATATTGGTACTGTTTTCGAGAACATGTCCTGGTATTTCCTTACCAATATAATCTCCTGCTAATGGTACAATTCCTTTCAGATTATACCCCTCCGGAAACGGGCATCGGGGCTGAGGCTTCCGGTGCCAACCCCGATGCCGAACTGCTGGACGCCTACTCGCAAACGGTAGTCGGCGTTGCCCGGAATGTCAGCGACTCGGTAGTGCAGATAAAAGTCGACAAGCCGGCAGGCCGGCAGGGCGGGCGCCGGACGGGCCGCCCTTACGGAACCGGGTCGGGGTTTATCATTTCTTCCGACGGATATATCGTCACCAACAGCCATGTGGTCAATGGCGCGCACAATATCGAGGTCAACCTGCAGGATGGCCGGCATTTTACCGCCCGCCTGGCCGGTAATGACCCGGCCACGGATATTGCCGTGGTGCAGGTTAGCGCCGACCAGCTTTCTGTCGCCCGTTTTGGTGATTCCAGCAGGCTTCAGGTAGGCCAGCTGGCAGTGGCCATCGGCAACCCCTATGGTTTTCAATACTCCCTGACCGCCGGGGTGGTCAGCGCCCTGGGGCGCACCCTGCGCTCGGAAAGCGGCCGGCTCATCGACGATGTCATTCAGACCGACGCCGCCCTCAACCCCGGAAATTCCGGAGGGCCGCTGGTCGATTCCCACGGGCGGGTCATCGGGGTCAACACGGCGGTTATCCTGCCGGCCCAGGGGCTCTGTTTTGCCGTGGCTTCCAACCTGGCCGCTTACATCGTGGGCAAGCTGATCATCGAGGGAAAAGTCCGCCGCGGTTACATCGGCATCGCCGGCCAGATGATCCGCCTCAATGGGCAGCTCGTCAAACGCTATCAGCTGGATACCAACTCCGGCATTCTGGTCCAGCAGATCGAGCCGGACAGCCCTTCCTACAATTCGGAGCTGCGGCAGGGCGACGTCATCATCGGTTTCAATGGCAAAGCCGTGCACACCATCGATGACCTGCACCGCTTCCTCGACGAGCGCTCGATCAATAAGGCCCAGGAACTACTGGTGCTGCGCAACCACCGCAAAGAGCGGGTGGTGGTGATCCCGGCGGAACTGGGGTAATAACTCGGTTCGCCAAAATTTTTTGGCGTCGAAGACGATAAACCCGCGTTCCCTCAAATTGACTGGGGTAACGTCTTCGACCCAAATAAATTTGGGGATCCGGGTTCACGTCTT
>JAGFJE010000196.1 GCA_024103175.1 Phaeodactylibacter sp. | reverse complement strand
GAATGACATACCCTGAATACCACCGCGAGATCACCGAAGCCTTACTGATGGACGCCCGCTTTCTGGTGGAGGGCGAACCCGAGTTCACCTGCCTGCGGGAGAACCTGGACTTCTACCAGCAGTTTTTCGAGGCCTCTTTCGGCTTGTCGTTGCTCTGCCAGAGCGACTACGCCTTCCTGCAGAGCGCCCGCGACAATGACACGCTCTCGCGCGACATCTGCATCTTCCTGGGCGTGCTCTGCTACGAGATGGACCGCGAAGGGAAGAACATCATGGAAGAGCTGAGCTTCAGCACTTTCGCCTATGAGGATGTGGAGCGCCTGCTGGAGCTGTCGTCTTTCCACGAAGTGCTGGAAGCCACCAAAAGCCTGCGTGACGGCTCCTCCCGCCGCAATTTCTACCACCTGCTGGCCCGCCGCCGCCTGATCGACAAGATCGACGACGAGGTGTTTCGCTTCACGCCGGGGCATAAATATTTTCTGGAATTCGCGCGCGGGGTGGCGCAGGGAAAGAGTAGGGAAGAGGAAGAATAAGCCTTGCGGCGCGATCATCCTGCCTCCGCAGGTAGCGGTATGTTTTGAGCAGTAAAGGCCGGCTCGCGGGCTCCCCTTATTACCTTTTAGCTCCCAGGGCGAAAAACAATGAAACAATATAACCATTCAACAATTGCCAGGGGCAAAACCGCAGAACCCGGAACAGCAAAAAATCTTTTGGCAAAAGAACTGCATCCAGGCGCCGCGCTCACTCCGGCTGCCCGCTCTCCAGCCCATCCGGGTTGAAGTTGAGCTGAAAGCCGATCCTCTTATTGGGTTCGTCATCGTCGTAATCCTCCCAGTTGGTGATCTCCTGTATGAGGTCTTCCATGTGTCGGACGAAGTAAGGCTCTTTAAGTTCTTCGGGCCGGTAGATGGCGATGGTCTTCGGCGGGCGGGGCTGGCCGTAATTCTCGATAAAGGGGTAGTTGATCAGCACGATAATCTTGCCGTTGAACAGCTGTTGGTAAACCAGGGAGCCATTGTGTTTGATCAGGTCACGTCGGACGTCCTCATTAACTTTCTGGAACATGCCGCTTTTGGAGGTGCCCAGGGTAAGGACCACGGCGCCCAGGTTCTCGATCTCTTCGCGGGTGACGACCTCTGCGTCCAGTTTGGTGGCGGTGACCAGGTGCTGGAGGATGCTTTTGATCTTCTCGCGCAGGCCCATCTTCCACTCCTCCCGGTATTTCCCGGTATTTTGCAGCACTTCCTTATACTGGTCAACTTTGCGCTGGAGGTTGAAAATTTCGGTATCCGGAGTATCCATATCGTTTTGGTTGAGGTTCGGTTTACAAGGTAATCATTCGCAGGCGGTAAGAAAAATCAGGAAAACACTATTTTCGCCTCATGCTACTGGCGATTGACATCGGAAACTCCAACGTTACCTTCGGCCTGGCCAACGGCGGCCGGTGGGAACACACCTGGCGGCTGCCGACTATGGCAGACGGGGAAGCGCTCCTGTACTACGAAGTACAGATCACCAATTTTCTGCTGGAATGCGACATTCCCGCCGATCAGATCCGGCAAGCGGTGATCAGCACGGTCGTGCCCGCCCTGCGCGCCACGTTCGAGGAACTGGCCTTCCACCTGTTCCGCACCCGCCCCATCCTGGTCGGGCCGGACATATACCCGCGCCTGCGCCTGCAGATCTCCCGCCCGGAAGAACTGGGCACCGACCTGTACGCCAACGCCGTGGCCGCCCATTATCTTTTTCAGCAGGATTGCATCATCACCGATTTCGGAACGGCCCTCACCTTCACGACCGTCAACGCCGCCGGGGAGCTCCTCGGCGTGTCTATCGCCCCCGGCCTGAAGACCGCCATTTCTTCCCTCTTCCAGAAGACGGCCCAACTGCCGGAGGTGCCGCTCGAACTGCCGGCCTCAGCGGTCGGAAAAAATACGGTCCACGCCATTCAGAGCGGCATCCTCATCGGCTATGTGGGGCTGGTGCGCCACATGCTTCAGGCCATCCGCGCGGAACTGGGCCAGCAGTACATCGCCATCGCTACCGGCGGCCTTTCTTCCATCCTGCATCCGCTGAAGGATGAGTTCTTCGCCATCGAGCCCAACCTGACGCTGGACGGGCTGCGCCTGATCGGGGAGGAGGTGGGAAGGGGAAGGTAGGATTTTTGATGTGCGATTTTTGATGTGCGATTTTTGATGTAGGATTTTTGATGTAGGATTTTTGATGTGCGCCCGTCCCTCTGTCCAGCCGGAGAAGCCTCTATGAGCGTTCGGCTGAGCTCAGGCAGAAGTCCGGGTAAAATTTTTAACGTTTGATGGGGAGGGCAACAAACAACTGAAAACAGCCAACTAACAATCTACTCCATGAACCATAACCCCTTCGCTTTGTTTCTTCCCTAATCATTTTTGCCCCGTTTGGCGATTTTGCCGATGAAATGGTGCATTTTTGCTGTTTTTTTAACACAACCTACTGTCATGAGATCAGTACAATCCCGGTTAACGCCTGTCGGTATCGACGATATGGCGGCTTACATTCCGAAGATCTACCTGCCGATAGAAACGCTGGCGGCAGCGCGCAACCTGGAATACGCAAAACTGAATAAAGGCCTGGGCCTGGAAGCCATGTCGGTTGCCGACGCCCACGAGGATGTGGCCACCATGGCCGCCAATGCCGTCCTGGAACTGATGGAAAAGAATAGCCTCCGCCCGCAGGAGGTCGGCCGCATATACATGGGCACCGAAAGCTCGGTCGACGGTTCCAAGCCGATGGCCACTTACGTGCTGGAGATGCTCACCCAGTACTACGCGCCCAAGTACGGCCCGGACTGTTTTCTCAACTGCGACGTGGTGGACCTCACCTTCGCCTGCATCGGCGCCGTCGACGCTCTGCAGAATACGCTGGACTGGGTGAAAGGGGGCGAGCAGCGCACTGGTATCGTAGTGGGCTCCGATAATGCCAAGTACGAGCTCGGCTCGGGCGGCGAATACACCCAGGGCGCCGGCGCCATTGCCCTGCTGGTACGGCAGAACCCCCGCCTGATCACCTTCGGCGAGGCCTGGGGCGTGGCCACCCGTGCGGTTCACGACTTCTTCAAGCCGGTGCGCATTGCCACCAAGGAAAACCTCCTCCGCGAAGCCCTGAAGCTGGCGGGCAAAGATACCGAAGCCGCCCGGGAAGCCCTTGCCCGGCTGGCCAACATGGCGCCCAACGGAGGCGTACTGACCAGCAGCGAGGCCAGCATCATGCTGCACAAGGAAACGCCGGTCTTCGACGGCCCCTACTCCAACGCCTGCTACCAGGAGCGCATCCGGGAAGCGCTGGAGCACTTCGCTCCCCTGGCCGGATACGATGTAAAAACCGAGGCGGTATCCGGCCACTGGGCCAGCCTGGTGTTCCACCTGCCCTACGCCTTCCAGGCGCGGCGCATGTTCCCGGAAGTGTACCTGATGGAGGCCAAAGCCACCGGCGCCTGGCCGGCCCTGGCGGAAGAATACGGCCTCGAGGAGCCCTGCCGGGAAAACTTCCCGGATGATGAGGCCTACGAAAAGGCCAACGCCCACTTCCTCCGCGCCATCAGCAAAACGGACGCCTACCGCGTATTCGTAGCCGAAAAGATAGCCGCCGGAGAACGGGCCTCTTCCCTGGTTGGCAACCTGTACACCTCTTCCATTTTCCTGTCCCTCATGAGCACCCTCGAGGCAACCCTGGAAGAAGGCAGTGAACTGGAGGGCCGCCGCTTCGGCTTCTTCGCCTACGGCAGCGGCTCCAAGTCGAAGGTGTTTGAAGGAGAAGTGCAGGCCGGCTGGAAAGAAGCCGTAGGCAAATTCGGCTTGATGGAACGGCTCAGCCGTCGCACCGCCATCGACTACTACACCTATGAGCAACTCCACCGCGGGCAGGC
>JAGFJE010000186.1 GCA_024103175.1 Phaeodactylibacter sp. | reverse complement strand
TCCCTCCCCCTCCGGCCAGCAGGGCAGCCAGCAGGCAGTACCGGAGGAATTGGGTAAGGAGGCGGGGTTTCATTTGTCCAGGCTTTTGCTTCCAACAAGGTAAGAAAAAGGAAGCAATGTGCACACGTCAGGGATTTTTTTTATCCAACGACACAAAGACAGCGCCACCTTCCCTATTTCTGGCGAGATAACCACGGACGAGAGATCGACTGCATCCTGGGCCGGGGAACTACCCTGACACCCGTAGAGATCAAGTCAGGAAAGACGATCTCCGAACGATACTTCAAAAACCTGGAATGGTGGCGCACTGTCGCCACCGTTCCAGTCGATCCAGGTTATGTGGTGTACGGCGGCGATCAGTCGCTGAAACTGAGCGCCGGCCATTTGCTGAGCTGGCGGGATGTGGGCCAGTTGCCGGATTGAGAAGCTGTTTAAATGTTCACTTCGGAAGGGGGTTGTGCAAAAAGGTATAGTACACTGATCCATTGGGAGGGATTAAGATCTTTTAGGATCGTAACCCTGAGGATGCAAGATCTTAATGAATCCTAACTGATCCTAATAAATCAGTGTACCATCCATCAACGGGGCTTTCTTAACAATCCCTCGAAGACGCGGCTCCCACGTTAGGACGCAACTCACCTCCTCTGCCCCGGAACCACCACCCTGCGCACAACAACCCCAACTTCCATGTCCACCACAAGCCCGTACAGCCCCGGCGCCAGGCCCTTTATTGTTATCGCCCCGTGCCCTGAATACCGCCCCCGCCGTACCGCCCGCCCCATGGCGTCATACAAAACATACCCGCACTCCGATACGCCTGCGGGCAATTGCAGAAAAACGGCCTCCCGCGCTGGGTTGGGAAATACCTTTACATCCGGGCCCTCTGCCATGTCTTCCGTGGAAGACACCACCCCCCACAGCGCCATGCTGTTGACATTTAGCCCGCCGGCCTGGCTGAAGGAGCCGCCCACCAGGACGCCGTTCTCATAGGGGATGATGGCCTCCGCTTCTCCGGACAAGCCGCCGTCGAGCCCGTCCCAGTTTTCCCCGTCGAAGGCGAGGATGCCCCCACAGGGGATGTCGTTGCCGGTGGCGTCTGTGCACCGGTTAAAGCCGCCGAGGGCGTAAAGGCGGCCGTTGATGCTGCGCAGGGTATGCACAAAAGGGTAGGGGGGGATGGTGGCGTAATCAACATTGACGCCCGGGTTCACCCATTCGCTGCCGTCCCACCTGGCGATGTAGCCCAGCTCGTTTTCGCCGGACCGCGTGAAGGCGCCGCCGGCATACAGCTCGCCCTCGTGGAAAGTGATCCCGTACACTGCCCCGTTGAACCCGGCGCCCACGGCTTCCCAGGCGTTGCCGTTCCAGCGGGCGATGCCGTTGGCTTCCACCTCTCCCGCCGTTTTGAAGTTGCCGGCCACATACAGCCATCCGTCGTGCACCGCCATGGAGTGTGGGTACATGATCTCGGGGCCGCCCTCGATGAAGCCCCCAAAGCCCTTGCCGAGCGGCGCCCACTTCATGCCGTTCCAGGCGGCGATGCCGCTGATGGTGTCCGAGCCGACACGATCGAACTCGCCGGCGACGATGAGCTGGCCCTGGTATTCCGCCAGGGCGTAGAGGGAAGGCGTCCGGCTGGAAAAGCCGGGCACGGCGGTCGTCAGGTAGAAGCCGGCGCCCAGTCGGCTCCAGGTGGAAATGTCGCCGTTCCAGCGGAAGAGGTAGTTGGAGTCGGCCGCCCACTCGTACTTGGCCGCGTGCAGAGCGCCCCCGAAGGAGAGCATGCTGTGCCCTTCATCGGGCAGGCCTCCGCCCACCGGCGCCCATTCTTCCCCATTCCAGCGGGCGATGTAGTTGGCCGTTCGCCCGCCGATGCGCGTGAAAAAGCCGGTGGCATAGATGGCGCCCTCATGTTCGGCAAATTCTACGATGAATCCATTGGTGTTGCCGGTGGAAAAGGGCGACCACTGGGCCGGGGCCGGGGTGGTGGAAAGCGCGAGGAGGCCTGCATAAAACAAGGCCCGGAGGTTGAGTTTTTCCATACTTTTAGGCTGGAAAATAAACCACAGGAAAATATTATAAAAATAATTTTTTTCTAAAAGTCAGGCTCCTGAGCAGGTAGCCCTTGAGGGAAAATGCCCAATCAACCAATCAACCAATTTTACCCGGCTGAGCCTCAGCGAAGACGGGCAACCAATCAACCAATTTTACCCGGCTGAGCCTCAGCGAAGACGGGCAACCAATCAACCAATCACGAATCAACCACCCCCGCTTCCCCCCGCAAAAACGCCAGCGCCAACTGATTGAACCGCTCATGCTGCTCAATATTCACCACATGCCCGCATTTTTCGATGATGGCCATTGTCGCCTTCCGGTGCCGGGCCACAAAACGCTGCGCCGCCCCGTTAAAAACGTGGTCCTGCTCGCCCATCACCACCAGGCTCAGCTTTTCCAGCTCACGGTTGTAGAAATTGCGCAGCAGGCGGAAGAGGTCCTTGTACAAGCCTACCCATTTGAGGTACTCGCGGGAGGTAAGCTTCTGTGATTGCAGGCGGAACAGGCGGCGGGCCTGCTGATGGTTCTTCTTCGGCAGCACGATCCAGGAAAACAGGTCGTACATCACCCGGTAAGGGAGGAAGTAGCTGAGTAACTTGGCGGTATGCACAAAAAGCCGGATAGCAAGGGTAGCCCGGAAGATACCGCCCGCCATGACCATCTTGTCGATCAGGCCGGGGCGCTCTTCGTCCAGCTTCTGCAGGATGACGCTGCCCAGCGACAACGACAGGAAGTGCGCTTTTTTAATACCCAGGTGGTCGATCACCCGGAGGACGTCGCCGGCGACGATGTCAAAATTGTAGCTGTCGTAGGCCGGTTCTATGTTTTTTGACCGGCCGTGGTCGCGCAGGTCGATCAGCAGCAGGTTGAAATAGGGCCGAAACGCCTCCACCTGATGTTTCCAGGTGATATGGCTGCCGCCGGCGCCATGGATGAATACTACCCAGCCTGCCTCCGGGCTGAGAGGGTATACCTTATGGTATAGCAACTGGTTCTTCCGCCTTTCCTGCATATGGATCAGTGTTGTATAACTGTATTCAAAATACAGAAAACCGGAAAATGGTTCGGACGGGCTACTTTTAAGTGGCCCGTACCCCCCCCTCCTCACCGCACGACCACCACCTTCAACTGCTCCCGTACTTCACTAGTACTCACTTCCAGCCAGTAAGCCCCCGGCGGGAACTGCCCGGCAGGGATCTCCAGGAACATATCCTCCGTTTCCCGGCGCCATACCTGCCGTCCGTCTGCCCGGAACAACTGTAGCATTTTATTGCCATTGATCGGGATTTCTACATTCAACCGGCTGTGCGCCGGATTGGGGAAGGCCCGGATGCCGCTCCCGCCGGGCCGCCGGGGAGGGGGCGTCAGGCCGATCTGTGGGCCGCCGTTGTTTCTGCATTCCCTGCCGTAAAGGTGCAGGTAATCGTAAAATTCACATCCGGTGGGCAGCGTCACGCGCACGGTATGCCTGCCCGTGAGGGATGCGGTAGTGATGGGAAAAGTAAGGCAATTGCCGGTGGTGATGAAACCCACCGGGCTGATCCACAGGTATTCGTTTCCTTCCGGCAGGCAGATCTCCCACGGCTCGCCCAGGCAGTAGGGTATGGATACCCCGGGAAGGATGCTCTCCGGGAGGCTGCTGACATTTACCGCCACCTCCCGGGTGGCGGTGCAGCCGTCGGGGTAGTTGATCTCTACCCGGTATACCGTATTTGTCGTGGGGCTGGCCAGGGGCGCGATGCAATTGGTGCAGCTCAGGCCGGCGGCAGGGCTCCAGGTGGCGCTGGTATTCGGGGGAATGTTGGCCCAGAGGCGGACGGATTCTCCCTGGCAGATGGTGGTGTCGGGGGTGGCCATGGGCAACGGGCAGGTGAGGGCCTGGCAGGTAGCCTCGCCTACGGCGGTAGGGCACAGGCCGGTACCGCGCTTGGTGAGCTCGATAGACGCCTGCTCGCCCGGCGCCAGCCCGGTGACTTCAAATTCATGGGGCGAAAGCCAGCCGCCCGCCTGGCCGCTGAGTACGGTCACGGCGTAGGCCGTATCTCCGGGCATGGTGTCCCAACTGAAAACGATCCGGTTGGGAAAGGCCTCGCAACTGATGGCCGGCACGCCGCTCACCGCCTCGATGGAGGCCAGGGGAGCATCGCAGCCGTTGACTTCCACCTCCAGGAAGTACGTTCCGGGTGTATTTGCCGTGGGGTTGGCCTGGCTGGAGGTGAACCCGTCGGGGCCCGTCCACCGGTAGGTGGCGGCGCCGCTGATGTTGACGCCGGCAACCAGTTGAATGGGCTCGCCGGGCATACAGCCGGGGATGAAACCGGCCTGGGCTTCCGGGGAAAGGCCGGCCTCTACTTCCAGGAGGGTGGCCTGCCGGATGGCGCCGTTGCTACTGGACACCTCAAGGCGATAAGTGCCGGCGCACAGGCCAGTGATGGTATCGGCGCCGGGGTGAGACAGGGCGCTGTATATGATATTACTTTCTGCATCGGAGATCTCATATTTCCACAGGCCGGCCGGCCCGCCGCTGATGGCGGCCACCCCGTCGCATCCGGTGGAGCAGGGCGCGCGGACGATATCGATGGCCGGCAGCAGCGCGGCGTCGGGAATGGCGGTGGCGAAGAAGGTGGTGGCCGGCTCCTCCCCGCAGCTGAACGGCATCCATGAGCCGGAGTAGCCGTCGCCCAGCAGGCTGACCTCCAGGTTGAGGTTGGCCTCTTCGGGGGTGGTGAAATTGTCTTTTACCTGAACGGACCAGCAGAATTCCAAGGGAAGGGGGGCGGCGTTGACCGAACCACAGGGGCCGTCGCCGAAGTTGTTGCCGGGGTCGCCGTCCAGCCGGGCGGCGCCGGGGCAAAGCAGGCCGTACTCGGCGTCGAAGGCAAAACCGGGGCCGAAGGTGTCGCCGGTGTTGCAGCTTTGCCAGGAATCATACCAGTCCCAGCGGCCGCTGGGCGCCGTACAGGCTTCGGGCGCGGAAGGGTCCAGCGTGCTGAGGCCCCAGCCTGGGCCGAACTGAATTTCCACCCCGTGCAGCCACTCCAGGGACAGGCCGGGATCCCAGAAGGAGGCCTGATAGCAGAACTGGACGGTTTGGCCGGCCTGGTAAAAACCGTTGACAGGCGGCGGGTCGGCGGTGAGCAGCCCGCGGCGGCGGGCGCAGGTACTGCAGTCTTCATAGGCGGTGGCCGACAAGGTAAAGGCGCCCTGGGCGTTAAGGGTGGCGCCTCCTACCAGAAGCAGGTAGCTCATTCCGGGTTCAACCGCGCTTTCCAGGCTGGCCGTCCCGGCGCCGGTGGTATCCGCCGACCAGGCGATGGGCAATTTCCCGGCACAGTCGCCGCCTTGAAAAAGCAACAGCACCGGTTGGGCGATCTCTCCTTCCAAGCTAACCGACAGGCGGTTGCCGGTGGGCGTCAGCTCGTACCATACGTCGGCGGAGGCGCTGCTCAGGCCGGGGCCGTCGCCGAAATCGTCGGCAATGCGTATCAGCGGGGCGCTGGGCGTTGCGCCCAGGTTGTCGCCGTCAATGGCAGCCGTGGCGCCTTCGGCGGGAGAACAGCCGGAAACGGGCCCGAAAGGAATGGAAATTGCGTTTTCGCAGTTGTCATTGCCCGGTTGGCCCCATGCCATAGCAAGAAGGGACACGTTGAACAACAGCGTGAACCAAGGTCGTCTCATGCTCCAGAGATTTTAGAACTCGTTTTAAATATTTAACAAGTCCTTTAAAGATCGCACAAATGCCAGGGGGGATAAAGTGCAATGGGGGGCGCCTTAAAAAGCAGCGGTAACATTTGGTTTGGGCCCTGATTTTTAGGTGGAGCGTTGTTCATTCATTGCCGGGAGCCGCCCAGGCAATAGTGCGTTTGTTTTATTCCTAGATGCCCCGTACTGCGGTTTCGCTGCCCGGAAAACGGTTTTTTTAAATGAACAAAGGGCAACCCCTCAATCTGGAATTGCCCTTCACTCATTCAATCAATCAATCAATCAATCATTCATTCAATCATTCATTCAATCATTCATTTTTACCCGCCGTAGCCTTCAGCGAAGGCGGGCCTTCACTCCCTCACCACCAGCCAACCCGTTCGCACCTCCTGCCCGGAAACCATCCTCAGCAGGTAAGCGCCGCCGGGGACGCCCTCCAGCGACAGGGTAAAGGCCTGCTCTGATGTCTGCAGCTCCCGGATGAGCTTGCCCGAGCCGCTCCATAGCTGGATGGCCTTGGCGCCTTCGCCGGGCAGTTCCAGCTGTACGTTAGCCGTCGCCGGGTTGGGGAAGAAATGCAGGGCCGCGGCTTCCTGAGCGTTGGCCGGAGGAGTTGGCCGGGCCGGGCAGGCGTCGACGAAAACGACAGCCGTCTCGGTGGTGGTGCAGCCGTAGCTGTCCGTCATTTCTACCGTAAAGGTGGCCGTCTGCGGAACCATTCCCTTCGTCAGCGGGCAGGTAGGGCACTCCAGGTACTCGGCCGGGCTCCAGGAGTAGCTGACGGCGCCCGGCGCTTCCACAAAGACCGTAAAGACTTCGTCCGGACATACGCCCTGGAAACCACTGATGTCCTCCACTTCTATGGGAGGCGCCGCTGTGAGTTCAAAGCGCTTCGAGAAGAGGCAGGTTTCCGTCTGGATGAGGACAAAATACGGCCCGGTTAGATCGGCGGTGGCCTGGCTGAAGCTCAGGCATGGCCCGCTGCCAAGGAACGCATCGGGGCCTATCCAGTAAACGGCCCCAACGTCGGGCAGGCATATTTCCAGGGGGTCGCCTTCACAGAAGAAGATGGGGGTGTCCGGAATGTATGCATCGGGGATCTCCCCGACGTACACGGTAGTTGTCACCGTGTCGGCACAACCTGCCGCGTTGGTTGCTACCAGCGTATAAGTTGTGGTTGCGGATGGAGCGGCGAAGGGGGCCGGGCAGTCGTCACAGCTCAGCCCGTCGGCCGGAGTCCATTCGAAAGTATCCCATCCGCTGGGGCTTACGGCAAGCAGGGCCTTTTCGCCGGCGCAGATCATGGTGTCGGCGGGAGCCGCCAGGGTGGGGCAGCCCGAGGGGGTGCAATGGCTGGCCACTACCGTCTCTGGGCAAACGTCTCCGCCAACGGCCCTGATCTCTACCTTTACTTCCTCGCCGCTGGCCAGGCCGTCTACCCGGTAAGTGGTGGAATTGATGAAATGCCCACTCTGTCCGCTGAGCACGCTCACTTCGAAGCCCGAATATTGAGGCAGGCCCGGCCAGGAGAAAGTGACGCTGCCGGGCGAGGCTGCACATTCCACCATGGCGGCGTCGAAAGCTTGCACGACGAGTACCTCAACCGTATCGCTGAGGGTGCAGCCGGCTTCCGTATAGGTATAAACCAGCTCGTGTATGCCACCGCCGGCAATATCGGGGTGGAAGGTGTTGGTAGCGCCATCGGCGCCGGGGCCGGCCCAGGCGCCAACGCCATTGCCGCCGCCGCCGGCAACAAGAGCGGCCAGCGAAACCGGGCCGGAATCGGAGCAAACCTCATCCGGGGCGTCCGTAGACAGGCTGAGCACGCTGCAATCCGGCGCAGAACAGGAGGCCGGGGCGGCGGCGGTGCAGCCGGCGGCATTGGCGGCCTCCAGCTCGATGCTTACCGTTTGGCCGGGAAGTAAGCCCGTCACCACATACAGGTTGTTGCCGACTGGAACGCCGGCCGGGCCCTGCAGGTGGGAAAGGCTGTACGTCAGGCCGGGCGCCGCTACCCAGGAAAATACCACCGTGCCCAGGCTGCTGTTGCAGCTCACCTGCGGCGCGTCCGGCGGGCTGGCCTGGGTGGCCTGTATCGAATCGGTGCGGGTGCAGCCGTTGGCGCCGGTGGCCGTCACCGAGTAGGTTTCAGTACCAGCCGGGAGGACGTAGATGCTGTCGTTGTCTTCGCCGGTGCTCCAGCTGAGCGTTCCGTTGCTGTTGGCCACCAGCAGGAGGCTGTCGCCGCTGCACAGCAGTTCTTCGCCTTCAATGGATAGGGTGGGCAGCGGATATACGATCACGGTGTAATGGCCGATCTCCCGGCAGCCGTAATCGGCCGCTCCCGGCAGGATGTAATCCCTCGACTGGGCGGGCGACACCCAGGATTCCCAGATCAGGCTGTCGGATTCGTAGGCCAGCAATTGCAGGCTGTCGCCCTGGCAGAGGTAGGCCGTATCGGCGGGCGTCAGCACGATGGCCGGCGCCGGCCTGACGGTAACGGTGGTTTCCCGGAGGAAAACGCAACCCAGGCTGTTGGTAATGCTGGCCGAATAGGTAGTGGTTTGCAGCGGGCTTACCGTTATGGTGGAGACGGAATCGCCGGTGCTCCAGCTGATGTCGCCCCCGCTGGCGAACAGGTTGGTGGACTCTCCTTCGCAAATGGCGGCGTCGGGGCTGATGAAAGTACCGACAGCGCTGGCCACCGACACGGCGGCGCTCAGCTGAACGGAACAGCCGTCAGGGCCTTCTGCCTGCAAATAATAGATGGTGGATTGCTCCGGGCTGACGGTTATCGAAGCGGTAGTATCGCCCGTGCTCCACAGAAACTGCTCGCCTTCGCTGGCGGTGAGGGTTACGGAAGTCCCCGGGCAGAGCGTGCCGCTGGTGTCGGCGCTCACCTCCGGATGGAAGGGGATGCTGACGGTTACTTCATCGAAGCCCACACAGCCTTTGTCATTAACTCCCGTAACCCGGTAGGTGGCGCCGTCTTCCGGCATGACGGTTATCGAGGGGCCGGACCCCACGGAGGTATCGCTGTTACTGGCGTACCAGGTGAAGGAGGTGGCGTTGCCGGTGGTGGTTATGGTTACCGGCTCTCCCGGGCAGGCGGTTAGGGTGTCTTCTGCGATCTCCACCACCGCCTGCTCAATGGGCGGCACTACCAGCTCGAACGGCGCCGACGAGCAGCTGTCAACCGTTACCACCAGGGTATAGGTTCCCGGATAGAGGGCGAGTGGGTTTTTGTTGGAAGAGCTGAAGCCGTTGGGCCCTGTCCATCGGTATGTGGCGCCGGCAGAAGGATCGGCCTGGCCGTACAGATGGATGGGTTCTCCTTCGATGCAGGGCAGGCCGTAGTCGGCGCTGGCCTGGGGCACGGCGGTTGTGCCGACCGTAGCGGCGACTACCCGGTTCTCGCCGGTGGGTACATTGAATACATGTACGAGGTAATGCCCGGGGCAGAGATCGGGGACGGTGTCGGCGCCGGTGCTGTTGGCGCTGGTGTATAAGGTTTGCCCGCTGCTGTCCGTCACGGCATAATCCCAGGGGCTGTCGCCGCCGCCGGTGATGATCAGGCTGCCGTCGCAGTTGTCTCCGCAGCTGGCATCGATGGCGGCGGCCTCCGGGGCGAAGGGGTCGGGGCAGTGGAGGTCGGCCTGCAAATGGTCCCATCGCTCCTCGAAGCAGAGGGTGCCCGTGCCGAGGCCCGAGACGCCGTCGCCCAGCATGCGTACCGAAACGCCGAGGTTGTTCTGAATGCCGTAATCCCCCGGGGTGCATTCTGCGGCGGTTATCGTCCAGCAGAAGGAAAGCGGAGGGTCGGTAAGGCCGATGTTGGCGCAGTCCTCGCCGGACAGGCCGCGGTTGTTACCGGGGTTGCCGTCAATGAACGGCCCGTCGAAGGCGAAGCCCGGGCCGAACTGCTGGCCGCTGTTGTTCTCCCATCCGTCAAAATAGCCCCATATTCCTTCGCCGGAGCAGGAAGGAGGCGGGCTGGGGGTGAAGCTGCTCTCGTCCCAGCCGGGGCCGAAGCGGAGTTCCAGGCTGTGGAGGTATTCTCCGCCCGAGCTGGCGTTCCAGCGGTTCACCACATAACACATCTGCACTTCCTGTCCGCTGAGGAAGGCGCCGTTCTCCGGGGCCGGGCTCATGGTAAAGAAGCCCTGCCGGCCCAGGATGCAGGGGCTGCATTGGTTGGTAGTGGTGAGGGAAAGGCGGAATTCACCCTGGTCTTGCGCATCGCCTCCGCTGACCAGGAGGTAATAAAGGCGGGTGGGGTCGACGTAGGTAGACAGCTCCAGGCTGCCGTCGCCGGAAGCGCAGGCAATGGGGTAGGCTCCGCTGCAGCCTTCCTGGCCGCTTTCGAAAAGAGCAATAAAGGGCGTTTCCAGCTCTCCATCCACCCGAATGGCCATGCTGTTGCCCGTCGGCGCAAATTGGAACCACACGTCGGCGCCGCTCTCCGGCGCTTCGCCGCTGCAACCCGGCAGCGCGGGGAAGGGCACAGATGGCGCCGCCCCGGCGTTGTGATACTGAAAAGTATCGGTTACAGAATTACTCTCCGGACAGGAGAATGGCGTTTTCAGTTGGAGGATCTTGGCGGTGGAACAATCGTCGTTGGAAGGTTGTGCAATTAATTGAGTCAAAAAGCTGCATGAAAGCAGCAGCAGGATGGCTTTTCTCATCACGCAAGTTTTTAGGATTATAATTTGGATCATTTCCGTTGCTCCATCGGTGGGCAAAGGGTAGTATTCCCGGCCAATGGACTCCTAAAGATAATACATATTTGGGGATTTAAGAAAAACCATACTATTTTAGACTTGACAAGTTTTCAGCGAGGCGCCTACCGTATATGTTTAGCGGTGCTCCAGGTGACATCTAGGCTGTTCAGTTAACCCCCAAGCATTTTGTTAGAAATTCATCAAAATTGTCACCGGTTGCGCAGCAAAACCGGCAGGCGGCTCCAGGTTAGAAGGTGTGCAATGCCCCGCCAGGTGACATCTCGCTGACACTGGAC
>JAGFJE010000402.1 GCA_024103175.1 Phaeodactylibacter sp. | reverse complement strand
CTTCCTCACCCGCACCACCACCCGCTTCGACGCCGGCGTCTTACTCCCCTTCGCCACCGAATCGATCGGCACCAGCACATTGGCCTCCGGGAAGTAGGTGGCCAGGCAGCGGCGCGGAATGTCGTAGGGCACCACGATGAAGCTTCTGGCCACCCGTGTTTGCCCCTTATGCGTACCAACCAGGTCCACGACATCGCCCTTCTTCAGCCCGTCCGCCCGCATGTCCTCCTCGTTCATCAGCACCACCCGCCGTTCGTTGTAGATGCCGCGGTAGCGGTCGTTCAGGCCGTAGATGGTGGTGTTGTACTGGTCGTGGCTGCGGATGGTCATCATGATGTACTCGTCCGGCGCCAGGCCGTTTTCCGGGAGGGGGTTGACGGTGAAGTGGGCTTTGCCGGAAGGGGTATTGAACTGCTGTTCCCGCGCCCCGTTGGGCAGGTAGAAGCCGCCGGGCTCCCGCACGCGGCGGTTGTAGTCGTCGAATCCGGGTACTGTGGCTTCTATAGCGTCCCGGATGTTGTCATAATTGGAGATCATCTTGTCCCAGTCTACCTTGCTGCGGGCGCCCAGGGTGGCCCTGGCCAGCCCGGCGACGATGGCCGCCTCGCTGAGCAGGTGCTCCGAAGGGGGTGGCAGCACCCCCTGAGAGGAGTGGATGACGCCCATAGAGTTCTCCACACTGACAAACTGCTCTCCGCTCTCCTGTACGTCCACATTGGTGCGCCCCAGGCAGGGCAGGATGAGGGCCCGCCGGCCGTGGATGAGGTGGCTGCGGTTGAGTTTTGTAGAAACATGGACGGTCAGGCGGCACTTTCTTAATGCCTCGGCCGTGTACTCGGTGTCGGGGGTGGCGGAGAGGAAGTTGCCGCCCATAGCGAAGAACACTTTGGCCTTGCCCTGGTGCATGGCCCGGATGGCGTCGACGGTGGCGTAGCCGTGGCGGCGGGGCGGCTCGAAGCCGAAGGTGGCCTTCAGCTTGTCCAGGAATTCCGGCTTGGGCGCTTCCCAGATGCCGACGGTGCGGTCGCCCTGCACGTTGCTGTGGCCGCGCACCGGGCAGGTGCCGGCCCCCGGCTTGCCGATGCTGCCCTTAAGGAGCAGCAGGTTGACGATCTCGTTGATGTTGTCGACGCCGTTCTCGTGCTGGGTCAGCCCCATCGCCCAGCAGATGATGATCTTTTTCCGGTTGCGGATCATCTCGGCCGCCTTGAGGATCTTGTCCCGCTTCACGCCGCTGGCCTGCACCAGCTCTTCGAAGTCGTAGGTTTTCAGCTCGTTGATGAAAGCCTCGTAGCCTTCGGTTTTCTCGGTGATGAAGTCCCACTCGAAGACCGTATCGTGGGCTTTCTTTTCCTGGTACCACAGCTGCAGCATGATGGCCTTGAGCAGGGGCACATCCCCGTTGACCTTCACCTGCAGAAAGAGGTCGGTGAGCGGAGTGCCGCCGGTGAGCACCTTGCCCGGGCGTTGGGGGTTGACGAACTTCATCAGCCCCGCCTCCGGCAGGGGGTTGATGGTGATGATCTTCCCGCCGTTCTCCTTGCAGCGCTCCAGGGCCGATAGCATCCGCGGGTGGTTGGTGCCTGGGTTCTGGCCCATGATGATGACCACCTCGGCCTCGTAGAAATCGGGCAGGGTGACGGAGCCTTTGCCGATGCCCACCGTCCTGCTCAGGGCGTAGCCGCTCGATTCGTGGCACATGTTGGAGCAGTCCGGGAGGTTGTTGGTGCCGAATTCGCGGACGAAGAGCTGGTAGAGGAAGGCCGCCTCGTTGCTGGTGCGGCCGGAGGTGTAGAAGACGGCGTCGTCCGGGCTGTTCAGGGCGTTGAGTTCTTTGGCGATGAGCCGGAAGGCCTCCTCCCAGGTGATGGGCTCATAATAGCTGGAGCCTTCCGGCAGCACCATGGGCTCGGCCAGGCGCCCTTTTTTGCCGATCTCGAAGTCGTTCCACTGCAGCATTTCGGCAATGGAATACTGAACGAAGAATTCCCGGCCGATGGTCCTTCTCTGGGCCTCTTCGGCGATAGCCTTGACACCGTTCTCGCAGTATTCGCCCAGTTTGGAGCGCTCGTCCTCCGGGTCGGGCCAGGCGCAGCCCGGGCAGTCGATGCCGCCTTTTTGATTGAGGCGGAACATGACTTTTGCTGCATCCGTGGGCGCCATGTATTTCCCGGCGTGCCTCAGCGCGGTGAGCACGCTGGGGATACCGGCGGCCTTATCTTTTGGGTTGACGATTCTTATGCCGGTAAAGCGCTCGGGGGGCTGGGCGCCGGTGGTTTTGTCTTGAGGTGCTTCTTCGGCTGAGGGATGGCTTCTCTCTTTCATGGCTCGGTTTTCTACTTAGTGGGTATTGGGACTCGGGAACAAAGTTCTCTGCATTGATCTAACGAACCTTCTATCCCGAAGTTGCAACGCCCTTAATATAATGCCGGGAGCGGTAAGAGGCAAGAGGAAAAGGGAAATTCATATTGCAGGCTAAGGCTGGAAAAATATTCGTTTCTCCAAAAAATAGCTTTGTTATTCATGGATAATAATAAAGGTATTGCTAAGAGGCTGTTTTTTCCGTTACTTTTGGTTCAGAATCAATCAACTGCAAAAATTATGAAAAGAACAGTGGGCTACCCTATGACATTAATCGTCTCCAGCCTGGTCCTGGGGAATTGCCACAAGGGAATAGACTTCAGCCGGTTTCCCAGTCAGGTGATCGCTAACGATCAGGTAGAGATGAAGGTGTACTTGCCTGACCCGGAAAAGGGATTGTACCGCGCTACCCGGTTTGATTGGTCGGGGGTGATCGGAAGCGTCCAATATAAAGGCCATGAGTACTTTGGATACTGGAAACCCACCCACGACCCTACGTTTCATGAAGACCTCACCGGGCCCGTGGAGGGGTATGTCGAGCCGGGGCTGGGGTACGCCGGCGCCAAACCGGGGGAAGGGTTCATCCGGATCGGCGTGGGAATCCTGGAGAAACCTGATGAGCCATCCTACGAGTGGATGAAAACCTATAAGATACTGGACCACGGTAAGTGGGAGATAAGCCACGGGGAGGACTGGATAACGTTCAGGCACGAAATCAAGAGCGATTTCGGATATGGCTACAGGTATACGAAAACGATCAGGTTGAAAGAAAATGGATTTTTCATCGAACACAACCTGCAGAATACCGGAGAGAAGGCCATTGAGACCGACCAGTTCAACCACAATTTCCTGATGATCGACGGAGAAAAGAGCGGCCCTGCCTTTAAAATAAGCTTTCCCTATGCTGTGTCAACCAAAGATAACCTGAAAGGCCTTATGGCCATCGAGGATAATACCCTCTCCTTCCTTCAGGAGTTCAACAAGGATAATAGCATCTTTCTGAACCTGCAGGGGTATGGTGAAAAGGCGGCGGATCACGAAGTTACCGTTGTGAACACCAGGTCGGGCGCCGGGCTTACCTTCAGGGTGAATAAACCCCTGTACCGCATGGCCTTCTGGGCGTGCCAAACCACCCTGAGCCCCGAGAATTTCATCTGGCTTTCCGTAGGGCCGGGGGAGGAAGAAACCTGGACATCCGATTACACTTTGTTTGTCGAGGCAAACAAGCCCTGAAAGTGATCTGCTCCCTTAATACCTGGGCTTTGGACGGCCTTAGGGTAAAGGTGGAAATCGGAAAAGCAGGTGCGGGATGCCCAATTTGAGCCGTATTCCGACTTCCCACTTCCGACTTCCGACTTCAATCGGAGCACGTCCAAAGTCCACTTAATACCTCCACCCCACCAGGTCCGCCTCCTTCGGCGCCCTTCCCTTCATCTCCTCCGCCCATTTCGGGATGAACAGGCGGTGGTAGCGCAGGCGGGAGATGTGGTTGGGCAGGTCGTGGCTGCCGTTCCAGCAGTGCTCGGCGCGGTCGCCGTAGTCCACCTCGCCGTCGTAGTAGGGGTCGGTGCTTTCCAGGAATTCCTCGGTGGCGTAGACGGCGTTATTGAGGTAATAGTTGTCCATGTCGCCGCAGTAGATGTGGATCTTGCCCTTCAGTTTGGGCCCCAGCGTTTTCCAGTCGCGCTTCATGATGTAGGCCAGGTCGTAATTTTCCTTCCAGTATTCCGCCACTTCGGGGTCGATCTCGCCGGTGTACTTGTCCCAGATCGGTTTGGGGTAGCCGTCGTCGCCCACCGGGCCGTAGACGGCCTGCCAGATGTCGTACTGGTCGCCGGAGCGGGCGTTGGCGCCCAGGGCCAGTTCCATGTGGTTGTAGTCGATCATCAGGGTGGAGACGTGGCCGAGGTAGTCGCGGCGCTCAGGGCGGGGCGTGCGGCGAAAATCGCCCTCGATCCAGTAGGCGTTCTTATCCTCGTAGAGGTTGACGGTGACGTAGTGGCGGAAGTCGATGGGGTCGGGGCAGGCGGCGTAGCAGCCGTTGAATTCTTCGGGGTAGAACACCTGCACGGCCAGCGCCTCCCAGCCGCCGGTGGAGCCGCCGTAGGTGAAGCGCGCCCAGCCCTCGCCAATACCCCGGAACCGCTCTTCGATATAGGGGATGAGCTCGGTCATGATGGCGTCTCCGTAAGGGCCGAGGTTGGCCGAGTTGACGGCATAGGAGTCGTCATAATAGGGGTTGGCGTGCTGTATCTCGATGGCGATTACCCGGGGGAAATCAGGGCCGGTCCAGGTTTTGTAAAAGTCATAGGCCTCCTGTTGTACGATGTGGTTGTAGCAGTCTACCTGGAAGCGGTCGCTGTACTCGCAGGGCACGGAAGTGTCGGGCGGTTCGGTGCGCCAGCCGCCGAAATCGTGAGGAAAGTGCCCGTGCATGATGGCGAGGGGGTATTTAACCTCGGGGTGCTCATCGAACCCTTCGGGCAGCAGCACGTGGGCGCCCAGGTGCATGTCTCTGCCCCAGAAATCGCTCAGCAGCTGGCTGCGTATTTTGATGTGTTTAATGTATTTGGTGTCTTCCGGCGGGGTAATGGGCGGGATCTCCCGGTCCAGCTCGATGCCGATGTTGTCGAAGTTATTGGGGTCGAAAGCGATCTTCACCGGTTCGCTGAACAGGTTGCCGGGGGCGCGGTTCCAGTGCTGGCCCTCGCTGCGGTCCATCGGCAGCTTGACGGTATGGCCGTCGGCGCGGTTGAAGGTTTCGTATTTGTGGAGCAGAGCCTGCACGTAGTATTCGCCGGGCGGCACATCGGCCAGGCTCTCGATAGGATAGCCGAAAGCCGTACTGTCGAAAACCGCTGCCTCGCCGGGCGCCCAGCCGTCGATGTCGATACCGAAAACCAGCTGGGTGCCGGGCCGGTCGCTGACCTGAAAGCGGGGCTCCGCCTCGTCGTTGGTGGAGAGCAGGAGCAGGAGGCGGCCGTCGAGTAGGCTGTCGTTCTCCGAGAGATAGGTGATGGAGAAGTAGGCCGGGCCGGAGGAGGGCGGTTTGTCGCCAGGGGAGCAACTATATATGGTAAGCACAAAAAGCGCCGGGAGGTAAAGAAGATGGTTTTTCATTGTAGTGAGGATTTGACTGGAAATATAGAGAAATTTGGCAAGATTTAGACTTGACAAGTTTTCTCCAGGGAAAGCTGCCGGGAAACTTGTCAAGTCTAACAAACAAATCATCCTTTCTTCAATGTCTTTAACATAGCCTTAAAATACTTTTTCCCCTACAGATCGTTACCTTTGTGGGGAAACCGGTAGGGGGGCGGTAGGAGGCGGCGTTGAGCGCTTTCTTAAACCCGGCTTCGGTGTTTTGCGTTATGGCAATGGTTGGATGGCTGGATTGCTACATGGCTATGCGAATCCAGGGCTAAATGGCCTGTCAACGGCCCAGCGGGCCGCAATATTGGTAGAAAGAGGCAGGAATCATTGCCTTAAGGCCCAGCGGGCCGTAATCTAAAAGGGCAATGTCCCTGAACACAAAGGCCACATTCCGGCCCGCTGGGCCTGAAACGGCGCCTTTGGCTTCTTTTCTACCAACATTTAGGCCCTAACGGGCCAAGCCTTGGGCATTTCAGCCTCCGGCTTTCCGGGCAATCCCATGGTTTTAGCCCTGGATTCGCATATGGCTATATTGTTATATGGCTAATGGCTAGCATGCAATCCAGCAATCCAGCAATCCAACAATACAACAATCTAACAATACAGCTTAAATCAATATGAAAAACACGATTCTTATTATAGCCGCCATCCTTGGCATCGCCGCCCTGCAGCCCGCCCAGGCGCAGGACAAGATGTGGAAAAGCCTCTCCAGGATCACCTTCAAGAAGGAATACAACGAGATGATGGGCTTCAAGGTCGACGTCCCCGTTTTCAGCGAGGAGGTCAAGGCCCTGGAAGGGAAGGAGATCACCATCAAGGGCTACATCATCCCCGTGGAAGGCTACAAAGGCCATAAGGAGTTCATCTTTTCGGCCTATCCTTACAATATGTGTTTCTTCTGCGGCGGCGCCGGCCCGGAGACGGTCATGGAAGTCTACGCCGACCAGGCCATAGAATATACGGCCGAACCCATCACCATCCGCGGCAAGCTGGAACTCAACGCCGACGACATCAACCGGCTGATCTACGCCCTGCGCGGGGTGGAGAAGGTAGAAGCCTCCCCCTAACCCCTCCAAGAGAGGGGGAGTTGTCGCAGGGGCTGCTACAATAGGGCAAAGCCTCCCCTAACCCCTCCAAAGGAGGGGAATCGCAAGATGAGGGCTGTCTCCACCGTCTAAACGGCCCGGGCAATTTCTGTTATTTGCCGCTCGTCTGGGGAAGGTAGCCGGAAGCCGTAAATGGGTAGCCAACCAATCAACCAATTTTACCCTGAGCTTGTCGAAGGGCAACCAATCACCACCCGGTCCCACCTCATGTCTCAAACATCAAACATGCTGGACTTTGGACAAACCAACATTAAACTTGAAAACCGGGAGTGTGAAATCGAGAATGGGTTCCTAAAGAACATCCTGAGCCCATTTTCCGACTTCCGACTTCCGACTTCCGACTTCAATTGTGACGTAGTCTGTTATTTTATCAGGCATCGAAAGGCCAAAAGTATTATTTATTTACTCCTCCCACTCCTCACCCTGGCCCTCACCTTCTGCGCCAACCCCATCCCTCCGGAAGGGGGCGCCAGGGATGAACAACCGCCGCAGCTTGTCCCGGAGGAGTCGACGCCTAACCAGCAGACCAACTTCGAGAAGCAGACGATCGAGCTCACCTTCGATGAGTGGTTCGAAGTAAATGATGTATTCAATCAGGTGGTGGTCTCGCCGCCACTAGAGCACCAGTTCGAGATCAGCATCAAGCGCAAGACGCTGGTTTTTGAATTTGACGAGGAGGAAGAACTGCGCCCCGAGGCCACCTATACCATCAACTTCGGCGAGGCCGTGCGCGACATCACCGAGCGCAACCCCACCCAGAACCTGCGCTTTGTCTTTTCCACCGGCGACTTCATCGACTCCCTCTCCGTTTCCGGCTTCATCGCCGATGCCAAAACGGGAGAACCGGTGGAAGGCGTCCTCTTTATGCTGTACGATAACCTGGCCGATACGGTGGTGCGCACCGAGCGCCCCTTCTACTTCGCCCGGACCGACAAGCAGGGGCGGTTCCTCATCGAAAACGTGAAATCCGGCCTTTTTAAGGGCTTTGCCCTCCAGGACGCCAACCGCAATTACCTCTTCGACCAGGGGCAGGAACCCATCGGTTTTCCGGACACCTTTCTGGTGGTGAGCGACAGCCTGGAGCCCACCGTGCGCCTCAAGCTCTTCACCGAAGAGCAGCCCCTGCGCCTGATGGGCGATGACAACAGCCGTTACGGCCTGGCCCGCCTTAACTTCAGCAAGCCGCCGGAAGGCCTGGATATTTCCTACGAGGATGCGGGGCAACAGGTAGTTATTGAAAGCAACCCCGATACCACTAAGGTCTGGTACGACCTGCCGGAAGAAAAGGGCTGGAGCCTCTACCTGCGGAAAGACACCATTCTCAACGATACCGTCAAGGTGCGCGCCCGCAGCCGCCAGGAGTTCCTGGAAAATGCCAAACTGCAGCTGGCCCGCCCCTCGCGGGGCCCCATTCAGCTGAACCCCACCAAAGAAGCCGTCCTCACCTTCAACCACCCCATCGTGGCCATGGACACCGGCCTCGTCCGCCTGTACGCCGATACCCTCCGCGTCGAGGTGCAGCCCGAATACCGCCTCGACACCAATGGCCTGCGCCGCCTGTTCATCGCCCAGCCCTGGAAGGAGGGCCTGCCCTACGAGCTGGAACTCATGCCCGGCGCTCTCACCGATCTCTACGGCCTGCAGAACGATACCATCATACAACCCCTGCAGGCAGCCCTGCTGAAAACCTTCGGCAACCTCACCCTGCAGTTCGACAGCCTCTCTGCCGACAGCAGCTACTATATAGAATTACTGGGTAAAGGAGACGAAGTGGCGGCCTCCTTCACCATTCAGAACGACTCCACCTATCAACGCACCTTCCGCGCCCTGCCCCCCGGCAATTACACCGTCCGCCTCATCGAAGACTGGAACGGCAACGGCCGCTGGGACACCGGCAACTACGACAGGATGCTGCAGCCCGAGCCCATCTACCTGCGCCCCCTGGAGCAGCTCCGCGCCAACTGGGACCTGGAAGCGGCCATCAGCCTGGTGGAGTTGAGAAAGGAAGCCTTGGCGCCGCCGCCGGCGGAGGAAGAAGAAGGGGAGAGTGGGAGAGGGGGCGAGGGGGAGAGGGGGAGAGGGGGAGAAGGGGAGAGAGGGGGCCGGCCGCCGGGCAGGGGCAATAAGTAAACTGCAAAATTTAAAATGATAAACTGAAAAATGTAGAAGTGGGGCTCCCACATACCAATGCATCAACACAGGAAAACAAGCTTAAAGATCGCATCTCCCGACGCTCACCCCGAGGTCTTCTACAGCATTCAGGGCGAGGGCAAGAACCTGGGCCAGCCCAGCATTTTCGTGCGCACCTCCCTGTGCAACCTGCACTGCATCTGGTGCGATACGGATTATACCTGGAACTGGAAGGGCGCCCGCTTTGCCCATGTGCGGGACGCGGAGCCGGGCTACGAAAAGTACGACATCAAGGAAGTGGTGGCGGAACTATCGGTGGAGGAGGTGGCCGCCCTGGTGCGGCAGTATCCCTGCCGGAACGTGGTGCTTACCGGCGGAGAGCCTATGATGCAGCAGGAAGGGCTGCTCCAGCTGATGAACGAATTGGGCGAAGAGTACTGGTTTGAAATTGAAACCAACGGAACCATCGTTCCCGATCCGGAATTCGACGCCCGCATCAACCAATACAATGCCTCTCCCAAGCTGGCCAACTCCAACAACCCGAAGAAACTGAGGGAGAAACCCAGAGCCTACCGCTTTTTTGCCCGGAGCCCGAAGGCCGTCTTCAAGTTCGTCATCGCCGAGCCGCAAGACCTGGAAGAGGTGCTGGCCCTTGCCGAACGCTACGCCATACCTCCTGAAAAAATTTACCTGATGCCGGAGGGCACTTCCGGGGCCAGCCTGGAAGAAAAACAAAAATGGCTGGTGGAAGTGTGTAAGAAACATGGTTTTCACTTCACCAGCCGTTTGCATATTCTGATCTATGGGAATAAGCGTGGGGTTTAATAGAACGCGGATGATGCGGATCAGGCAAGTTTACGCGGGTTGAGCGCCAACAGGCAAATCCGTGTGAATCCGCTACATCCGCGTCATCCGCGTTCTATCTCACCGCTGCAGGATCAGCTTCTCCGTAAACGCCCCTTCTTCCGTCTGTACATTCACGAAGTAGATGCCTGCCGGCAGCCCGGCGGTATTGATCTCCAACTGCCGCCCTGCTTCCGGGAAGCGCTGTTGCCGCGCCATTTGCCCCTGCAGGTTGAGCAGGCGTACGGCTATTTCCCCGCCGACGGGCTCCCGGAAGCTGATGGCCACCTGATCCCGCGCCGGGTTGGGGAACAGGCTGATGGCGTTGTCGGCCTGTACTTCACTGGTATTGACCACCGCATTTTCATCGATCACGATATTGAAGGTTTGGGTAGGAATGAACCCGCCTTGCCCGTCGTCGACAATGAAGGTGAAGTGGTCCTCCTGAGTGTCGCTGCCGTCGTGTACGTACACCAGGTTGAAGGCGTTGATCGTAGCCTGAGAGAATTCTGAGCCGGTGGCGAGCTCCTCGTTCAGGCTCCAGCGGTAGAGCGTCCCGTTGGCCGGCGGCTGGAGCAGGGTGAAGGTTACCTGTTCGGGGGCGGCGGCATCATCCTGGGCCGCCAGGTAGTCGGCGGTAATGGTATTACCCTGCCCGGGCGGTACGGCGAGCACCTCATTGGTGAGCAGCACAGGCGGCGTGGTGGCGGTGGCGGCACAGAACTCCAGGGTCCAGTTCTTGAGCGTGCCGGTACCGAAGCCGCCTTGCAGTACCCTTACCTCGAGGGTCCACTGGCCGGCCGTGCTTTCCCCGTCGAAAACGGAGAGGGGTTGTTCGGGCTGTGCCGGCACGAAGTCATCGGGTGGGCAGGGGATGTCTTCCGGGGCTTCGTCGTCGAAGTTCAGCTCGATGTCTCCGGAGTTGGTGAAGCAGTTGCCGTCAAATAAGATGGCGCGGGTGCCGGCCGGGCTGACCAGGGTGATGCGGGCGTTGCGGACCGGGTTGATATCGATATCCACATTATTTACGTTCAGGTCGCTGATAAGGCCATCGGTTGGGATGAACAGCGTCGATGTGCGGGTGGTGGAACTGCTGGGCAGGTTGACGGGCAGGTCGTTGGGCGCGCCGCTGTCGGCACAATCGACGGAAACGGTCTGGAAGACGAAAGGCGTCAGCCAGGGGCCGGGGCCGCAGTCGTTGACCGGGCGCACCCGCCAGAAGAAGCGGAGGTTATTATCAAAAAAGGATTCCGGGTAGTATTCGGTGCCGGTAAGGCCGTAAGAATCCTCGATGATAGACGCTTCGTTGAAGGTGGCGCTGGTGGCCAGCTGGAAGTCGTAGAAGTCGGCATCGGCGGCGCCTTCCCAGGAAAAGAGGGTTTGCAGCTGTATGTCATCCCGCCCGTCGGCCGGCCCCAGCAGGGCCATGGACGAAAAGTCATTGCTGGCGGTGATGATCCGCAAGTCCCGGTAGGCGGTGTCCAGGCTTTCGGTCACGGCCTGTATCCGGAGGTCGATCGTTTCCTCGAAGAAGCCTTCGAAATTGATGGTAAGGGTAGCGCTTTCCGAAGGGTTGAGCTGGTTTTGGGAGAAGCTGTAGCTGGCGCCCACGGGCAGCTCGCCGAGCAGGCTCAGTTCGATGGGCTCGTCAAAACCCAGGATGGAAGCTGTTTGTATCTCGACTATCGCCGGGTCCGGAAGGCAGAGGTTGACCTCCCCCGGGAAGAGCGTGAGGGCATAGCCGGGCTCGGTGGCCGTTTCGATGGTGAAATTCTGGTTGGAAACATCGAAGAAAATATTGGCGGCCGCCTCGACGCGCACGCGGGCCTGGGTAGTTTCCACATCGGGCACGGTGATGAAGGCGGAGCCGTCGTTGTCCGTATTTTCCAGCAGGGTGATGGGGTAGGTGAACCCGCCGTCTAGCGACAGTTTGATGTTGACCGTCTGGCAATTGACGAGATCATTATCGGTATTGGCCACATCCCACCTTACTTCGGTATTGGCGCCCACCGTCCAGCGGTCGGCAAAGGTATTGGGAGAAAGGACCTGGAAGGGCCCGGAGGTGCTGTCGGCCTTGAAGGCCACTTGCGCCCAGACGGCGGCGCTGCCCTCGGGGTTGTTGTCGCGCACGGTGCAGCGGAAGGTCAGGTTGCGGCCGTAGGTAGGCAGCACCTCATTGATATCGTAGTTGTTGGCCAGTATCTTTTCCAGCTTGGGGAATACCCGGGTGGGGCTTTCATTGGGTGGGAAAGACCGGAAGGAAGGCGCATCGCCCTGAGGGGTGCCCAGGCCGGTGTTGAGGGGCCCCAGGTCGTATTGTTCCCAGCAGTAGCTCAGGGCGTCGCCTTCGGCGTCGGTGGCGTTGGCCGTCAGCTCGAAAGGCGTGCGGAGGGGGATGAAGAAGCCATTGGACAGCGGAATGTCCACTTCCGGTTCGGTGTTTCCGGTGAGGATCTTCTCCGGGCAGGCGTTGCCCAGGCCGAGGCGCATGTGGGTAAAGATCTCCTGGAGGGAGCCCACGTGGTAGTAGGGGTCCGAATTGAACTGCACGTTGTTGTTGCCGCCGCAGATGCCGGAGTAGGACATGATGGTGCTGCCGCTGCCCGGCTCGAAGGCGGTGCCGCCGTTGATGTTGTGGCAGGTGCTCATGGTGTGGTTGGCCCCCATCTGATGGCCGATCTCGTGGGCCACGATGTCGATGATGAAGGGGTCGCCTACCGGCTGATTGATCGTTGAAGAGGCATTGGCCTTATTTTCGGGTATGCAAACGCCCCTCAGTATAGCCACTCCTCCCAGTCCGGAATTGGTGCCCAGCACATGCCCTACGTGATAACCATTGATACCGATGATCGGGTTGATGATTCCCGGGTTTTGGCCCAGCATGGCGCCGGGGTTGCCGTTGGTGTAGCCGTCTGTTTCGGGGTCCAGAAAAATGATCTGGTCGTTGTTCTCAACCAGTTCCATCCGCACGGCCAGGTCGCGTTCAAAGACCTGGTTGAGGCGGTTGGCCTTGGTGACGATGGCCGAAAGGGCCATTTCCTTGGTGCCGCCGTGAAACTGAGCGTATTCTCCGGTGCAGGCTATGGCCAGCTTGTACCGGCGCAGGGTGATCTGCCCCATCGGGCTCCGGTTTTCAATAACGTTGCCTTCGTATGCGGAGGTATTTACCTCCTCTTCCCTGTGTTCGGTTCCACACTCAAAAGTGTTCCACAACTCCGGATAGGGGTTGTCTTTTACGAAGTAAGACATGTAAACCGGGTTGGCGTTTTCCGTTCGGGCGTCGATGTACACAGCGCCCCGGGCAGTCAGCATCGTGCCGTGGAACCCCTTGGGGCTGTAGCCGAAGCGGATAGATTCCCGCGGGTCGTCCGGGTTCCAGCCCTTGTAGGTTTTGATGGAAGGATAACGGGCGGCCAGCCCGGGGGCCATCACCGGCGATTCCACCACCTCGAAGGCCTTGGTACTGCCGTCCGGCATGGGCATATCCAGCAGGATGGGGGCGGTAGCTTCCGGGGTGTACTCCATAGGGGCGGCTTGCAGGGCGGTTTTCATCCCTTCCAGGTCGAGAGACAGGGGGCGGTAGTTGGAAACCACGTAATTGCTTTTGCGAAGCGCCGCCTCCGGCAGGGCCTTTTCGTCGGCATCGGCCCAGAAATTTTGCTGGGCATGCACGGGCAGAAGGCCGGCGGCGATGAAGATAAGCGTAATGAATAATCTCATGGCTCTATTGTTTATTCTATTCCTTCAATGTATGAAATGGAAAATGGTTTGATCGTTTTGGGTTTTGGTGGAGCGGAGCGCAGACAAAGACAACCGCAAAAATAAAAGCTTATACGCATTAAACGGCTATAACAAATTTTAATTTGTCGCCTGAACGCGGTAGTTTAGCTTTTGAGACGCCTGTTCCAGGTGGTTGGTTATCTTAATGCACCTCACAAATATGGTGCATCCAAAATCATAACTGATGAAACGAATCATTGTTTTGCTGATTGCGCTCAGTTTGGCCGGCAGCCTCCTTTACCACTCACTGGCCCGGCAAGATCCTGAACGGCCCCGCATTTCCAAACAGGAACGCATTCTCGAAGCCCTGGAATACGAAAGGAAGATCACCCAGGACCCCGCCCTGGGCTATCCTCCCGTCGAGCGCCTGTTGCGGGCCATTAAGGCTACAAAAGAACTGCAGCAAAACCAGCCAAAACGGAACCCCGGCAGCATCCTGGAATCCCGCTGGCGGGAACGCGGCCCCAACAACATCGGCGGCCGCACCCGCGTCATCCATATCGGCCTCAACGGCCCGGAACGGAAAACCATCTGGGCCGGCGGCGTCTCCGGCGGCCTCTGGAAAACCGATGACGTCACCGCCAGCCGCCCCGAATGGTATAAGATCGACGACTATCTGGACAATATCTCCGTCGGCGCCCTGGCCCAGGACCCCAACGAGCCCGATATCTTTTACATGGGCACCGGCGAGATGTATGCGGAAATATCCGGGTTCGCCCTGTTTCGCTCGGTAAACGGCGGGAAGGACTGGCAATTGCTGCCGTCCACCGCCAACGGCAATTTCCGGTACACCCAGGAACTCTTTGTCCACCCCCAAACCAGCGATGTATACGCCGCCACCAATACCGGCCTGTACCGCAGCCGCGACAAGGGCCTGAGCTGGGAAAAAGTCTTTGGCCCGAGCGCTGCCCAGTCGATCATGCATGACCTGGCTTTTCACAAGGCGTCGGGCACGCTCTACGCTTCCACCGGTTCTTCCATTTACAAGTCCCCTTCGGGAGACCCCAACTCCTGGCAGGACCTCACCACCGGCACCAATTTCACCCCCGGGTTTACGCGCATCGAACTGGCCGTCAGCCAGGGCACACCCCACCATCTTTATGCGGTGGGCAACAGCGGCGGCCAAGGCAGCGGCATTCACCGGCTGTCGGAGGGGTCTGCCTTCTGGGAAATTTCCGCCGCGCCCATCAGCAATGACGGTGAAAACTGGACGCGCGGCCAGGGGGGCTATGACCTGGAGGTCGAAGTAGACCCCTTCAACGGACAACGGGTTTTTATCGGAGGTATTGACCTGTATGCTTCGGTGGACGGCGGCACCAACTTCAGCCAGATCTCCGACTGGACGGGCAACCCCCTGCAGTATGTGCATGCCGACCAGCATAAGATCCTCTTTGACGAAGAACAACAAGGAGTGATCTACTTTGGCAATGACGGGGGCTTCTATCGCACCACCGACGGAGGGAGCAGCATCAGAGCCGCCAACCAGGACTACAACGTTACCCAGTTCTATGCCGCCGACCTCCATCCGGAGGGCCTGCGCGACTATTTCATCGGCGGCACGCAGGACAACGGCTCCCTGCAACTCCAGACATTCGGCATCGTCGGCGCCAGAGAGGTGTTGGGAGGAGATGGTTTTTATGCCCATATCGACCAGGATGAGCCCTTGTATCAGCTGGTGTCTCTGTACTTCGGAGAATATGCCCTTTCCAGCGACGGCGGCGCTTCCTTCGGGGCAGGCGTCAATACGGGAGGCGGCTTTGTCAACCCTTCCGATTATGACGACCGGGCCAATATCCTCTATGCCCAAACCAATAACGCGGACCTCTATCGCTGGAACCGGGAAACCAGTACAGGCGGTATGGTGGATGTGGAAGGCTACGACGTTTCGGTAGCCCACGTACGGGTAGACGCCAATGTGCCCAACCGCATTTACCTGGGGGACTTTAGCGGAAACATTTACCGCATCGACAACGCCCATCAGGGCGATATCGTCACCGCCACCCTGCTGAGGCCCGGCAGCGGCGGCGCCATTTCCAGCATAGATATAGAATCGGGCGCCCCGGATCACCTGCTGGCCACCCTGTCTAACTACGGCGTTACCAGCGTCTACGAGAGCCGGGACGGCGGCCAGTCGTGGGCGGCCTGCGAGGGCAACCTCCCCGATATGCCGGTGCGCTGGGGCATGTTCAACCCCAATGACGCCACTCAGGCCATTATCGCTACCGAGCTGGGCGTATGGGCTACCGCCCTCCTGGACGGCAGCCAGACCGAATGGGCGCCGCCCTCGCCCGCCATCGGCATGCCCCTCACCCGCACTACCATGCTGAGGGCCCGGGAGTCGGACAAGGTCGTCCTGGCAGCCACCTATGGCCGGGGCTTATGGACTTCGGACGTCTTCTCCGACCCCCTGCCCGTCATCACCGCCAAGCAGGTGCATTATACCCGTTCGCCTCTTGTGATCACCGGGCGCCGATCCCTGCAGGCGGAATCTTTTGCATGGGACCTCGGCGATGGAACCACCGCCGACGGAGAAACCGTCTACAAGGAATATGAAAATATCGGAGAATATGAGATCAAAATGACCATCAACGGAAGTTTATCGAAAACAGTGCCGTTGAAGATATTGCCGGACCGCGGCCTGCCCTACGCTGCGGAAGGCGAGGCGTACAGCGGAGGGTTCGAAGCTTTCCCCGAACAGTTCGGCGTACATACCGTCAGCGGTTCTTCCTGGGAGCGCGGCCGGTCTACCGTCTCCGGTAAGAGCGGGGTGAACAGCGGAGACAATGCCTTCGTTATCGGCCTGGAGGAAGAGTATTACCAGCCCAACACCGAAACCTATCTCTACCTGCCCGGCTTCGACTTCTCCGCCCCGGGGATCTATGAGTTCAGCTTCTGGGCGAAGTACAAGGTGCAGGGAGGCTTCGACGGCCTGCAGGTGCAGTACTCCACCGACCGCGGGCAATCGTGGAAGCAACTGGGCACGGCCAGTGACCCCGACTGGTACAATTTCACCAACGATTCCGAGCCGTCGGCCGCCTTCCCCCTGGGGGCGGGCTACTTCAGCGGCACGAAGGCCTCTTTCGATAAGTTCAGCCTCAATGTGAGCAACCTGGCCGGCAACGAGAGCGTGGCTTTCCGCTTCGTCTTCCGCTCTCAGGGCACCGGCAACCACAATGGCCTGGCCATCGACGATGTGAAGATCACCAACTACGAAGGGGAACTGCGGACCAACCTGCTGCGCTTCACCGGCGAATTTACCGGCCCTTCCCGCATCGGGCTGGAATGGGCCACCGAGCCGGAGTACAAATGCCGGTACTTCGAGCTGGAGCGGTCGTTCAACGGTAAGCTCTTCGAAACCATCGAAACGGTGAACGCCAAGGGCGGCCTTACCACCGAGCGGCAAACCTATGGCCTCACTACTTCCGGCGACCGCCTCCTGTACTTCTTCCGCCTGCGGGTGGTCAATGAGGACCCCGAGGAAGGCTACGAGGATATTTTCTACTCGCCTACCATCGCCCTGCGCCGGGAGAGCTTCTATTCGGGCAGGGAGGTGCTGCGCGTCTTCCCCAATCCCTTCGACGGCGTCGTAGAGGCCACCTTTACGGATATCCTGGAAGAGGAGGTTTTCTACGAACTCTATGATATGAGCGGCCGACTCTTGCTCGAAGGAGCCCAGGCGGTCAGCGGCCCCCTGATGCGGCTGGAGTTGGACCGGCGGCCCACCGGCGTCTACCTGCTGAGCCTCAGGATCGGGGACAACCGGGAAGCGCAGGTGTTTAAATTGCTGGCGCAGTAGAAGGTATGTTGAGCTCCGTACGCTGTCGGCCGCGCTGATAACAACCGGTGCGGCCGACGGCGTACGGAGCTTGTCTGCTCGTTGGCCCCGGGGCTACCAAAAGTCCGGACGGATGAGGCCGCGCCCCAACAACTTCTTTGAAAAAAAATGTATGTCTTCGGGAATTCCCGGTAGGGTTTTACTATTGAATCTCGTTTAGGGGATTAGAAGCGTTGTTCGGCCGGTGATCTTGCTTTCAGACGCGGCCTGCGGACAAGCTGTTTTTCTAAACCAAAAGATTCAATCTAATGAAAAAGTTAAGTTTTGTTTTTGCGCTTGCACTCTCCGTTTTCGCTGTCCAATCCTGCCAGAAGGACGAGATGCCGGACCCTCATGCCGGGAAGGAAGCCCCCGCGCTGCCGGCGCCGGAGACTTTCGTGATGCCGATCCAGCCATTTACCGAGTTGGATGACCCGGGGGTGGTGGGCGGCCCCCAGGAGATAGAAGGCCGGACGATCAACAACTGGGGCTATTCCGCCGCCAATGTTCTGGTGTGGAATACAGTGCTGACAGTGCATCTGGCCATTCCGACGCTCGCCTTTTTCGAAGCCTTCAACCATGAGGCGGAGTATCAGGGCGATGGCGTCTGGCTCTGGGCCTATGAAGTTACAGATAATAATGGTACAACCTATGAGGCGAAGTTATTCGGAGAACTACTGGCTTCCGATGAAGTGCAATGGGATATGTACATCTCGCAGAGCGGAGGCTTTTCCCAGGTCCACTGGTATTCCGGCGTCACTGCCAACGACCGGTCTTATGCCCGCTGGGCGCTGAACTTCGACCCCAACAACCCCAGGCCTTTTATTGACATCGACTACCGGCGCGACAACGGGAACGGCGCCGCCGCTATCCGCTATACCAACCGCATTCCCGGCGTGCCCGAGAATGGCGGGTACATCGAATACCGGGAAGGCGCAGGGGCCGCCGACGGGTTCGACCGGGCCTACGAGGTGTACAAGGCCGAGATCGACAACCTGCTGGAGATCAACTGGGACAGCGTCAACCACAACGGCAGGGTGAAGGATGCTGAAAAATTCCAGGACCAGGAATGGCACTGCTGGGGGACGGACCTCCGGGATACGGATTGCTGAGCCTAAACGCTATTCGGTGTTTTTACCCGGAAGAGCCCCGCACTTCAGAGAAGCCGGGGCGAAGACGGGCGCGGTTCGCGCCTTCGGGCGCCCTCCTGAAGCAAATGGATGTCTGCCTAAAAACCTTTGAGGTTTCCAAAACCGTATGTGTTTAGCGTCGAGGTGACCTCTCGTTCACCAGATGACCTGGAGCGCCGCTAAACAAATACCCAAAACCTCAAAGGTTTTTTCATCTGATCAAAACAGGAATTTCCTTGAAAAACAAACACATAACGAAAAAAATAATGCATTTCTTTTCAGTGGCGCTCCTGTTTGTTAACGCTTAAAATTTGGAAATCAGTAAATTATGTTTCGGAAAATAGGTTTTTAAATTCCAGGGATGCTGAAAATTATACTTCGAAAGCCTCCGATTATTCCTCACTTTTGTATTGTCAACGAAAAAGAACGACAGTTGACGGCTTCCTCTGGAAGAAGAGGAAGAAACAAAGGTTGTAATCCCACGAATGCAATTATAATCCTATGAAAGATTTTTCGGGGATATCAAAGGATGTCCTCATTTTTGGTATGTAGATAGCCTCTCAAAGCTCTTTTGGAAACCGGCCCGATGTGGCCGGTTTTTTTTTGCCCTAAATACTTGCCCAAACTCAATGATCATTCCGGCAATGAAGGCCAGGTGAAAAAAATCCTTCCACAAGCCCCGAGCGGGGCTTTCGGACAACCTCTCAACATTGCACGGCACTGATTTTCCTCATTTCCTGCGGATGCTTTTTATCCTAACTTAAGGAACAGTTACTTCGCAATGAACAGCCGGCTTCTCAAAAGATTACTGCTATGGGCTGTGGCGGCACTAGTCCTGGATAACGGGATCACGCAACCGGCGGATCGCGACATCCTCACCCTGTCCCCGGAGGATCCGGAATTTCAATCGGGAAGGTATTATTTCCACGACTACCTCTACGCCTTTGTCGACTCTACGGAAAACCGGATGGTCGAAGAGGTGGCGGCCGATTCTTTTCAGCAGCATTTCACCAAAAACGAACTTTGGCGGACGATCGCGTATGGGGGTGATATGGGCAAAGATATTCATTACGTCTGGGCCCGGCTCACCCTGGCTTCCGCCTTCGACGATGACCAGCAGTGGCTGGCCTGCTTCCCGGCGGGAGAAGTCGACCTCTTTGTCCCCCTCGATTCCAACCGCTTTGAGCGCCACCGGGCCGGCCTTTCCCTGCCCCTGTACGATCAGGACCTGGGCGGGAGTTATGGCATTCTGCCCTTTGTACAACTTAC
>JAGFJE010000138.1 GCA_024103175.1 Phaeodactylibacter sp. | reverse complement strand
GCCCTCCCGTCGATAAGTATTTCCTGCCAAAATCTTATTTTTGCCACCGCAAATCCTCAACCGCAGAAAATAATGCAAAAGCACACTCCCAATTGGCTCTGCCTGCTCCTCATCTCCTGCTCCTGTTCCCTTGCCTGGGGGCAATTAACACTCGCTGGCCTGGACACCATCACCGTCCGCACTACCCGCATCCCCCTCACCCCGGCGGAAACCGGGCGCAACATCTCCGTCATCGACGGGCAGGACCTCCAGAAGATGGCCTTCACCTCCCTGGACGAACTATTGCAGTACATCCCCGGCATCGAGGTGCAGTCGCGCAATGCCTTCGGCGCCCAGGGCGACATCACCATGCGCGGGGCCACCTTCACCCAGGTGATGGTGCTGGTGGATGGCATGAAGCTCAACGACCCCCTCACCGCCCACTTCAACGGCTACATCCCCGTGACGCCGGCCGAGATCGAACGCATCGAGGTGCTGCGGGGGGCCGCCTCAGCCATGTACGGCGCCGATGCGGTAGGGGGCGTCATCAATATCATCACCAAAGGGTTTGGCGATGAACGGGAGGAAGAGAACGAAGTCTCCGGGCAGGTAAACTACGGCGAGCACCGGCTGGTCAATGCTCAGCAAGGATTCTCCTTAAGGAAGGGCAGGTTCTACGCCGGCGGCGGCTTCAGCATGAACCAGTCGGACGGGGAGTTCGTCGCCGAACAGGTCCTCGACAATACCACCCTGGATAGCTATAACAACTTTTTCAACCTGAAAACCTTCGGCCTGTCGCTGGGCTATCGCCTCAACGACACCTGGCGCATACAGGCGCGCACCGCCTATGACGACCGCCACTTCAGCGCCCGCTTCTTCTACACGGCCAGCCCCCTCGACAAGTCGGTGGAAACCACCCGCAACTGGTGGAACCAGATGCAGCTGGCCCGGACCGGCAGGAACAGCAGCACCGACTTCCGCCTGGCCTACCGCAATGGCACGGACCAGTTCGTCTTCAGCCCGGATTTCCCGTCCACCAACGAGCATACCACGCAGTTCTGGAATTTCAACGCCAACCACCGGCAAGTGCTCAACGACAACCTGTCCCTTCAGTTCGGCGGGCAACTCGACCGCCGCTCCATCGAAAGCACCGACCGCGGCAACCACGACGACCTCCACTACGGCGCCTACGCCATGGGCGTGCTCCGCCCCGGCAAACGCCTCAACCTGACCGGCAGCATGCGGCTGGACTACGACGAGAACTACGGCCTGGAGTTCACCCCCCAGCTCAACGTTTCCTACATCCTTTCCAACCTCACCTTGCGCGCCGCCGTCGGCAGGAGCATCCGCGCCGCCGACTACACCGAGCGCTACGTCTCCTACAACCTGGAGAACCTGACGCCCGGCCGCAACCTGGGCAACCCCTTCCTGGAAGCCGAACGCAGCTGGTCGGAAGAGATCGGCCTGGACTACCGGCTCACCAAACACTGGCAGCTCAGGGCCACCGCCTTCTTCCGGCAGTCGGCCAACCTGATCGACTATGCGCCCACCAATGAGGCCGACATCCCCAACAACCAGAACCTGCAGGAAGGCGCCGAGTACTTCTACGCCACCAACATCACCGATGTGCAGACCAACGGCCTGGAAGTGGAATCGTGGGTGAGCGCGCCGCTGGGGCAGAACACCCGCCTGCAATGGTCGCTCGGCTATACCTACCTGAACACCACCAATGAGGAAGACGTGATCTCGGTATACATCTCCAGCCACGCCCGCCACCTCCTCACCACCAACCTCATCCTGGAAGCCGGCAAGC
Source organism: Phaeodactylibacter sp. (assembly GCA_024103175.1). Classification (GTDB taxonomy): domain Bacteria; phylum Bacteroidota; class Bacteroidia; order Chitinophagales; family Saprospiraceae; genus JACJXW01. The sequence goes on along the minus strand of JAGFJE010000138.1, from coordinate 236 downwards.
TGGAGCTGGCCCTCAACGGCCTGTACAAGGAGCGCCCGGCGCGGCAGGCGGCAGCCATCAACGCCCGGCTTACGCCCAGCTACCAGCTGTGGAACCTGCGCGCCGGCTACAACCTGACGCCCCAGTTTGGATTAAATGTGCAGGTGCACAACTTGTTCGATGAAGACTATCAGGACATCCTGGGGGCACAGATGCCGGGAAGGTGGGTGATGGGAGGGGTGCGGTTTAAGTTGTAA
>JAGFJE010000104.1 GCA_024103175.1 Phaeodactylibacter sp. | reverse complement strand
GCAGGCGAGACCAACGGCCTTGGCCACAACAATATCTTTATCGTAAAAACCGATGCGGACGGCAACGAGCTCTGGCGGCAGATCTATGGTGTAGACACGCTCTCTTATTCGGTAACGGAATTGATGCCCCTGCCCACCGGAGGGTATGCCATCGCCGGTTCCCTGAACGAACTCAACCCGCAGATCTTTCCCTATCCTACGGCCCTGTTCCTGCTTCAGATCGATGAGCAGGGCAATGAACAGGACTTTGAAGCTCACCCGTTGGGCCCCACCGAGCAAGTCAAGGGCGCGGCCCGGGCCGCCGACGGCAGTTTCTACCTCACTGTTGCTCCCAGCTCTTTTTCTCCTACCGCAGTATCCAGGATCATCAAGCTGGACGCCAACGGTAACATCACCTGGGAGAAGCCCGCGCCGCTAAATGATCATTTACGAAACATTCAGGTTACTCCTCAGGGCGAGCTCGCCGTTACCGGCCAGCAGGCCCGAACCCCCAACAACGCCGATTTCCTCATCACCCTGGCCCAGCTGGACGCCGAGGCCGAAACGGTGGCCTGGCGGCGGGAGATCCCCTACGGGCTGGACAACTATGCCAACACCCTCATCAATACCACCGACGGCGGCTTCGCCATCGCCGGCCGGGTACAGTACTCGAATAACTGGCCCTACGCCCAGAACGCCCTGCTCATCAAGGCCAACGGCGAAGGCTACGTGTATACCTGCACCCTGGAAGGCACGGTCTTTCTGGACGAGAATCAGGATTGCGCCGACAACGGCGAGCTACCCCTGGAAGGCTGGATCATCACCGCCACCGAAGGCAACCAGGATTTCTACGCCACTTCCGGCCCGGACGGCCGCTACGCCATGACGCTGGATTCCGGTTCCTACACCGTCACCCTCACCGGCCCTTCCGCTTACTGGTCGTCCTGCCAGTCCAGCTACACCGCCACCCTGCCCGCGCCTTTCAGCAGCGAGGTGCTGGGGCTCCCCGCCCAGGCGGACGTGAGCTGCCCCCTGATGGAAGTGGACATCTCAGCCGCCTTCCTGAGAAGATGTTTCTCTTCGACTTATACCGTTCAGTATTGCAACCACGGTACTACTCCTGCAGTGAACGCCAGCGTTGAAGTTACCCTCGACCCCTTCCTGGCCTACAACAGCAGCAGCATTCCTTTTTCCCAGCAGGACGGCCAAACCTACACTTTCGGCCTCGGCATCGTCAATCCCAATGAATGCGGAAGCTTCACGGTAAAAGTCGATGTAAGCTGCGACGCCGAGCTGGGGCAAACCCACTGCACCGAGGCTCATATCTTCCCCGACAGCACCTGCCTGGACACGCTATGGCCGGGGCCGGTGCTCCGCGTTTCCGGGCAGTGCGCCGGCGATTCCGTCAACTTCCTCATCGAGAACCGGGGCGCCGATATGGACATGCAGCACCAGTACATCGTCACCGAAGACAACATCATGCTCATGCAGTCGCCTTTCCAACTGGGGGCGGGCGGCGCCCGGCAGGTCAGCATTCCCATCAGCGGCAACGCCACCTACCGGCTGGAGGCCGAGCAGGCCCCGGGCTTCCCCCCACTGCTGGGCAGCCCCTACGCCAGCGCGGCCCTGGAAGGCTGTAATGGGGTCAACCCCGGCTTCGTGACGATCTTCCCCAACAACGACGGCGGCTCCTTCACCGATATCGATTGCCAGGAGAATATCGGCGCCTACGACCCCAACGACAAGCAGGTGTTTCCCCGGGGCTACGGAGAGGATAACTTCGTGCGCCCGGGCACGCAACTGGAATACCTCCTCCGGTTCCAGAACACCGGGACCGACACGGCCTTCACGGTGATCATCCGCGACACGCTGCCGGAACTGCTGGATGTGAAGAGCATCCGCCCCGGCGCCGCCAGCCACGCGTACAGCTACCGCATCTATGGCGGCGGCATCCTGGAGTTCCGCTTTGACAATATCCTGCTGCCGGACAGCACCACCAACCTGGAGGCGTCCCAGGGTTTCGTGAAGTTTTCCGCCCGCCATGTGGCGGATGCAGCACTGGGCAGTGTTATAAAAAACAGCGCCGGCATCTATTTCGACTTCAACGAGCCGGTGATCACCAATACCACACTGACTACTCTGGGTGAGAACTTTATCGTCAGCGACATCCGGGAGGAGGAGCTGCCGGAGGGGGTGCGGATCGAGGCCTACCCCAATCCGTTTCGGGAAGAGTGTACAGTCGAGGTTAAAGGGATGGAGGTTGGAGAAGGGATGTTCCTGCTCTACGACAGCCAGGGGCGGCAGGTGCGGCAGGAGGCCTTCCGGGGCTCCAGGCTGGGCTTCCGCCGCGAAGGGCTGCCGGCAGGGCTGTACTTCTTCACCATCCTGGCCGATGGGCGGCCGGTGGGCGCCGGCAAGGCCGTGATCGGACAGTGACCTGAATTTTGTATGGAACACGGATGCCGCGGATCCCGGGGGGTAACGAAGGCCCGCCCCTGAGCCATCCGCGAAGATCCGCCACATCCGCGGCATCCGCGTTCCATTTTCTACTTCACGGACGCCTTTTCCGCTGCCGGCGTAGCGCTGCGGTGGAGCAAATCTTTCTTAAAGATGCAGTTTTAGATTGGATATATACCGAAAATCCTTCTTGTTTAATGTGTAGAGAGGAATATCATGATGAATAGCGGTAGCAGCGATGAACGCATCCGGCAATTTGAGCGCATGGCTCAGCGAATAGTCAGACATTAATTGAAGATGAAGGTTGCCAATGTGATTATCAATATGAAGCAATTTGAGGTGAGCAATATCTTTTAAGATCTGGTTGAGTTCTTTTTTATTCAAAGCGCCAAAGATCAGTTCTCCGGCAGTCACAATACTTATTGCAATATTGGATTGGCCGATCTTTTTGAGTTCAGTAATAATTGCAGGTTTGTTTTTGTAGAACTCAATGATAACATCTGTATCGCAAATTATCAATCCCCGATCCCCCACGCTTCTCTTCTTAATTTTTCAGCATCGATTTCCCGTCCGGCAAATAATCCGGCAGATTGAAAAAAATCATAGCCTTCCTCGGCAGGGAGTTCCTTCTCCTCCTGGCGGACCTCAAGTTCAATAAAATCCAACTGAGCGAGAAGCTCCAACAGAAAGCTGCGCTTGGAAACATCTTTTAGTTCTATGATAAATTTTTCCATTCACCTCTACTTTTGTTGAAAGTTAATAACATTTTGGGGGAGATCAAAGTTCCTTCACAATTTGGTTGAACTGTTTAAATTCCAAGTACAAGATAGCCCCCCGAGGCTCCTGTCAGGAATAACGGCGGACGGGGAGAGGCGGGACGCCTTCACCATCCTGGCCGATGGGCGGCCGATGGGCGCCGGCAAGGCCGTGATCGGACAGTGGCCTGAATTTTGTATGGAACACGGATGCCGCGGATCCCGGGGGGTAACGAAGGCCCGCCCCTGAGGCATCCGCGAAGATCCGCCACATCCGCGGCATTCGCGTTCCATTTCCTACTTCACGGGCGCCTTTCCCGCTGCCGGCGTGGCGCTGCGCTGCATGGCCTCTTCGAAGCGGCGGCGCCGTTCGGCCCATTGCCGCTGCAGGCGCTCCTCCTGCCGGGCCAGACGGCTGCGGCCTGACTGCCTGTCTCCCAGGGCATTTTTGTTGAAGGCGGTGAGGTGTACGATGGCGCCTTCGTGCTCGAGGGCGGCGCCGGCGGCCTCCTCGCCTTCGAAGCGGTAGTCCGTCCCCAGGCCAACCGGCGGCTGGCGCTCTTCGATTTCCATTTTTTCCAGGCCGTGGAGGAAGTTGGTGGCCCTGACTTCCAGGGGCGTATTATCGTCATCGGGGCGATCTTCCTCTGCCAGCGCCTCGATGGCGTGGCTCTTGATCAGTTTTTCGTGCAGGCGGGCGTAAGCATCGGCCCGGGAGACGTAGTCCATGCCGATGAGTTCTCCGTTGAGGAAAAGGAGCATGCCGTTCTGGCCGGGTTGCAGAGGGAAGGAGTCCAGAAAAGCCTTCATATCCTCTTCCCGTTGCAGGAAAGCGTCCTTCATGGCGCGGGTTCGGGAGGAGTCGCTGCCGCTGCGGCGGTGCACTTCTTCGATATCCTGCCAGACTTCGCCCTGCATGGCGTCGTAGCCGCGGTTGGATTTCAGCGACTCATATACGCGGGAGGCCTTGCGGTAACGGGCCCGGGAAGACATCATCACGCCGGAATCGCTGAAGCGGCGGCTGCTGTAGCTCCAGCGCCCGCTTTCGGTGCAGCTCACCGGAATGAGGTTCTCCGAGTGGGCGGCCAGCAGCAAGGATGTGTTGACGATGCGGTTCTGCTTGGCGCCTTCCAGTTCTTCGCCATCGGCCAGCAGGATGGGCAGATCGCCCTTGTTGATGGCCTTCAGCTGCGGCACGCTGCCGCTCTCACTCACTTCTTCCACTTCCAGAAAGCCCTGCTCTATGGCCTCCTTCAGGCTCAGATAGGCCGGGCCGTTTCCGTTGCTGTGAAAGAGGGGAAAAACGCTCAGGTGGCGGTGGTGCTGGCTTTGCCCAAGCTCCAGCCCTTCCAGGGTGTATTGCATGGTTTTACTCATAGGTATGTCTGTTTTCAGGATGAAGAATGGCCGAACGCCAGGGTAGCTGTTCAGCTTTTATAAAGCTAAATATGGTCAAAAACCAGCCTTGCCAAATAAAAGTTCCC
>JAGFJE010000074.1 GCA_024103175.1 Phaeodactylibacter sp. | reverse complement strand
CTAAACACATACAAATCCCAAACCACTTCGGTCAGTATATACCGGACTTGAAGTAGGTTTGGATTCCCAAAACACTTCAACGTCGGTATAGAATGGAAGAACGCCTGGCGGGATGAGTATATCAAATATTGATTTCGTTGGAAATGTGTGTTCACCTACGGATTTTACAAAGGTTGGAGGCTTCTCAGATTAATGAAAAGAAGTTTTGTTAAGCATTTTTACCCTGCCATAGTATTGTATGCCCTTTTTTGTGCCATATCAGATTAGAACAAATATAGAACAATGCCAATTGATTAGCAAAATCAGATGTTCTGGTTAAAAAATAATGAAAACCGATGCTAATCTCCATTCACCAATAGCAATATAAACCAGAATGTTACAAAATTGCCAATTATTTAACCATTATGTTTATATGGGCTGGCGCTCATTTTCAGGGGTGGTAAAATAGGATAATGGGCATGGTTTCCTATATTTAGGAAATAACGGAAAAAATGATGAAAGAGATAATGCTCACTTGTCTGGCAATTATTTTTTTACCCCTGGCCGGACCCGCGCAAGGCGAGTGGAGGGCCGCCGTGCTCGCCGAGAACGAATGGCGCTACCGGGAGGGCAATGCTCCGCCCCCCGCCGGCTGGAATCAGCCTGGCTACGATGACAGCTGGTGGGCGGAAGGCCCGGGAGGGATCGGTTATGGAGATGGCGATGACAATACGGTCATTGGCCCTTCGGTTTCCGTTTATCTTCGCCGGGATTTTGAGATTGCGGATACGGCGGCGGTTTCGGCCCTCTCCCTGTATGCCGATTACGACGACGGGTTTGTCGCCTACCTCAATGGGGTGGAGATCGCCCGGTCCAACCTGGGCGCTCCGGGCGTGGCGCCAGCCTTTGATCAGTTGGCGGATGGCTTCCGCGAAGCGCAGATGTACCAGGGAGGGCTGCCCGAGGCGTATCCCCTGCCCCTGAGCAGCCTGGCCGGCCTGTTGAAGAACGGAACCAATACGCTGGCGGTCCAGGCCCATAATGCCACCACCTCCTCCTCCGACCTGTCTGCGATATTTTTCCTGTTTCTCCGGGTGGATCAGGGGGCGGAAGGGTATCAGGATACACCGTCCTGGTTTTCCATGCCTTCCGAGTCGTCCAATCTGCCTTTGGTCCTTATCGACACCTACGGGCAGGGCATTCCCGACGAGCCCAAAATTGACGCTCACATGGGCATTATCGATAACGGGCCCGGGGCGGCCAATCATTTATCCGACCCCTTCAACGGGTATGACGGCAGGATCGGCATCGAACTGAGAGGGTCCTCCTCCCTAAGTTTCGCCAAAAAGAACTACGGCCTGGAAACCCGCGACGAAGATGGCGAAAACAACAATGTCTCCCTGCTGGGAATGCCCAGGGAAAACGATTGGGTGCTCCATGGGCCGTACAGCGATAAAAGCCTGATGCGCAATGTTCTGGCTTTTCATATTTCGAGCGCTACCGGGCGTTATACCCCGCGAACCCGGTGGTGCGAGTTGTTCATCAACAATAGTTATTACGGCCTCTATGTGCTTATGGAAAAAATTAAGCGGGACGACAACCGCGTGGATATCGCCAATTTAAGGCCGGAAGATATTTCGGGGGATGAACTGACCGGCGGCTATATTTTTAGTATCGAGCGGGATGACGAAGGGCCGGGGCGGGGCTGGTATTCGCCCTATACCGATAATTGTTTTTACAAATTCCAGGACCCCGACCACGACGAGCTGGCGCCCGAACAGAAAGCATATCTTGAGAACTTCATCACCAGTTTTGAAACGGCCATGAATGGCCCCAATGCCGCCGCTGTTTACAATAATTACATCGATGTGGGCTCCTGGGTGGATTACTGGCTGGCTACCGAGATCTATAAGCACATCGACAATTACAAGTTCAGCTTCTACATGTATAAACGAAAGGACAGCAATGGCGGCAAGCTTCATTTCGGGCCGCAGTGGGACCTGAACCTGGCCTTCGGGAATTTCGATTTTGCCCAGGACCCCGGCCCGGACGGCTGGTCCTATGTGTGGGCGAATCTGGGCTATCTGCGCCCGTTTTGGGTGGTTACCCTGACTGATATGCCCGAAATACAGAACCGCATCGATTGCCGCTGGCGGGAACTGAGGCAGGGGCCCTGGCGGACGGACAGCCTCATGGCCTTCATTGATGAAAATGCCGCGCTGATCGAACAGGCCAGAGTGCGCAACTTCGAGCGCTGGCCGGTGCTGGGGCAGTATGTATGGCCCAACAGTTATGTCGGGCAGGATTACGATGATGAGCTTAATTTTCTCAAGCAATGGCTTCAGAGCCGGCTCGAATGGATGGACCAGAACATGATAGGGGATTGTTCCGCCCTGAACGCCGAAGGCCCGGGAAAGGCTTTAGCCGAATTGCATGTTTTCCCTAATCCTTTTTCTGCGTCCGTGTCCTTTTTGATGGAAAGCCCATCGATCGGGGAAGCCGATCTGCAGATCGTCGATGTCCTCGGAAAAGAGGTCAACCGCTTTGT
>JAGFJE010000048.1 GCA_024103175.1 Phaeodactylibacter sp. | reverse complement strand
GCGAACTGCCGAACACCGAATTCCGAACAGCGCCAGTACTACACCTAAATTTTACGTATTTTACCCCTCAACAAAAAGATTTACGCATGTGCAAATCCCTCTGCGCCCTCCTGCTCCTGCTTTTTCTTCCCCTCCTCCTCCCTGCCCAGCCCGCCCTCACCGGCGAACTCCGCCAATGGCACCGCATCACCCTAACCTTCACCGGCGAAGAAGAGCTGTCCGAACAGGGATTGCCCAATCCCTTTCTCGACTACCGCCTCGACGTCACTTTCTCCAAAGGCGGCCGTGAGGCCATTGTGCCCGGCTACTTTGCCGCCGACGGCAATGCCGCCGAAACGGGCGCCAGCTCGGGCCGACAGTGGCGGGTGCATTTCTGCCCGGACGAGGAGGGCGAGTGGGCCTGGCGGGCTTCCTTCCGCAAAGGGCGGGCCATTGCCGTCAGCGATGATCCCGATGTGGGAGAACCAACGGATCTTGACGGCCTTTCGGGCTCCTTTACCGTTTCTGAAAGTGACAAAACAGGGCGTGATTTTCGGGCCCACGGGCGGCTGCAGTATGTAGGCGAGCGCTACCTGCGCTTTGCCGAAAGCCGCCGGTACTTCCTCAAAGGAGGCGCCGACAGCCCCGAGAATTTCCTCGCCTATCAGGGTTTCGACGGCACGTACTACGGCGGCGATAAGCAGCACCGCTCCGGAGAAAGCGCCCCCAACCAGGGCCTGCACGCTTATCTGGCCCATGAAAAGGACTTCCGGCCCGGCGATCCGTCCTGGCAGGGTGGCAAGGGTAAGGGTATCATCGGCGCGCTGAACTACCTGGCGGGCAAGGGCATGAATTCCGTCTATTTCCTCACCATGAACGTGCAGGGCGACGGGGAGGACGTCTGGCCGTGGACGAGCCGCAACGAGCGCTACCGCTTCGATTGCAGCAAACTGGATCAGTGGGAGATTGTCTTCAGCCACATGGATAAGCTCGGGCTGATGCTGCACATCGTCCTGCAGGAGACCGAGAATGAGGCCATCCTCGACGGCGGCTACCTCGACGTACAGCGCAAATTGTATTTGCGCGAACTGGCCGCCCGCTTTGCCCACCACCTGGCCATCACCTGGAACCTGGGCGAAGAGCACGGCCCGGTGGAGTGGTCGCCCAGCGGCCAGACGCCGCAACAGACCATGACCATGGCCGCCTACCTGCGCGCCATCGACCCCTACGACAATTTCATCGCCGTCCATACGCATTCCTACGAGCCCGCCCGGGATGAACTGATCCGCCCCTTCCTCGGTTTCGAAGCCATCGACGGGCCCTCCATTCAGGTGAGCGACATCTACGACACCCACGAGCAAACGCTCAAATGGCTGAACCTGTCCGCCGATTCGGCTCACCAGTGGGTGGTTTGTCTCGACGAGATCGGCCCAGCCGGCAAGGGCGCCCTGCCCGATGCCCTCAGCCCACAGCACGACACCATCCGCAAGGCGGTGCTCTGGCCCCACCTCATGGCGGGCGGCGGCGGCGTGGAGTGGTACTTCGGCTACCGCTACCCCCACAACGACCTCAACTGCGAAGACTGGCGCAGCCGGGACCAGCTGTGGGATATTACCCGCCATGCGCTCGATTTTTTTCAGAACCACCTGCCCTTCCCCGAAATGGAAAACAACGACGCCCTCACCTCTTCCCGGTCCGACTACTGCCTGGCCAAAGAGGGAGAGATCTACGCCGTCTACCTGCCCGACGGCGGCACGACGGCAATCAACCTGGGTGAAGAGGAAGCGCGCTATTCGGTCCTGTGGTATAACCCCCGAACCGGCGGGCAACTTCAGGAAGGCAGCGTAAAAACGGTAACCCAGGGCAGGAAAGTGAATATCGGCCTGCCGCCAAAGGATATTGGGGAGGATTGGGTGGTATTGATCAGGAAATAACCGGTGTTCGGTATTCGCTTTTCGGAGTTCGCTTTTTCGGTTGGCCATGAGGATTACCTTCATCTGTTTTTTTATAGTACTCTTTGCCTTCCTTTCCTACTAATCTTCCATCTATTGAAAAGTCCTCTATTTCAATTATCCTGGCCTGATTGAAATTAGTTTGTAAGGGATTGATCAATACATTAAACTCTTCCGGAATGATTACTGAAGGAACCTTTAAGGCCAATGTCTTTTGAGATAACACCCACTTTTCTCCCAATTTTGCCAATTCCGATGGCGCCGGGTAATTTTTCCGGTTCCGCGGTAAGGCCTCTTTACTGAGTACCTCAACCGGCAAGTCTCCGGGAATTTCTATTGTTATCAGTTTCAGGTTGTCGGGCAGGAGATTTGGATCCAAACGAACCAGTAATTCCAAGGCCGCCAAAGCTCTTGATTCTGCTGTATATAATATGGCTATGCCCTTTGGATTCCACCTTCCGCCGTACAACCGCGCGCCGGTTCCACTCAGGTCATTGGCATATTGCGCCTTTGATATCCGGTATACCTTCATTTTCAGGCAACTATTCCATGCTCGATCCTACCGATTTCATCCAGTACCAACTGGATCCCCAAAGAAGTGTCCAGTAATTCCAATGGTTGGATGGAAGACAAAGCTACATTGGGGAGTTCCATCCACCTCCTGAATTTTTCTCTGGAACCGAATACCTCATACCCTCTTGAATATAGTTCCAGCATTAACAACAATTGAACCGAAATATCCGTCCTGAGCACCTGATCCTCAGTGTATCGTTGAAGCTGCCTTTCCGAAAGGGGAAGGATCTTTGCAATATCTTTGATAGATAGTGAAGTATAATTCAATATGGCGAGCAGGTTTTTATAGGTCAATCCTTTTCTGCTGAGTTTAATAAGGCCGAGTTTGTCGTCCAGTTCAAAATCAATGGACCGGTCATCAAGGATCTGTTTTAGTTCTCTTGTCATTTTACGCCATTTGTCGTAAAAATACAGACACTTGTCGTAAAAGTCAATAAAACATGGTTCTAATCGGAATTGCGCTGTTCCGAGTGGTAGGCCAGCCCGGCGGCCGCCGAAACCAGGACAGGCCGCTGCTTCCACCTGGCCTCCGTAGCGGTGAGCCCAAACCCTTCCTGGATCGAATTCTGGGCCACAATACTGGAAGAACGCTGCAGCGCGTTGACGATCAGGGCATTTTCCTTGGGGTTGTCCAGGGGCAACAACAAGATCGCAATGTCTTCCTGAAGGGCCGGGCCTACGCTTTGGAGGTAATCCCTGATCCGCTGCTCACGATTTGAAAGCGACACCTTTATCCTGGGCATGAACTCACCGGGAAGGCGTCACTTTAGAGGGTTCATTTGGGCCCCTTACCGGAACTCCCGCGCATCCTTCCCGATCAGATAGTTGGCTACCCAGCTATAGGCAAAAACGCCAAGTAGAAAGATAATTGCCAGGATGTTCATTCCAGAAGTAAAGACGGCCAGCAGCCCGACGCCCGCCAGGCCGTAAGTGTAGTAAGAAAGCTGTTTCCGGGCCTTCCCCTGCGCATCCACGCTGAACAGGCCCCCTACCGGAAGGAGCAGCAGGAGCAGGTAGATACCGAGGTAAAGCAGCATCTCGATGCGGATAATTCCCCAGGCCAGCAGGCTGATGACAGCCCCGGCGCCCAGCAGCCCCACGATGGTGGAGGCCCGCAGTTCGTCCTCATCCAGGGCGTACTTACCCAGAGGATGCAGGCGCAGGAAGAGGTTGGATACCGGCATGGCGATCCAGGAGGAAAAGGCCAGCAGGATGTACAGGCCAATGAAGGGATACAAAAAAGGCGCCATAGCCGGCGAATTCTCCGCCACCTCGATCAGGATGCGGTAGAGGATATAGATGCCGATGATGAACACCCAGCGGCCTTGCTGGTTCATCTTGCCGATCCAGAGGAAGTACTTCAGCACTCCCCGGTAGAGCCAGTTGCGGGCTTTGATGGCCTCCTTGAGGCCGGTGCGGGCGTAGGCGTTGTTGGGCTCCAGGCGGAGGGCCTCCCGGAAGTGCCCGAAGGCCTGCTCATAGCCGCCCTGCTCGATGGCCACCCAGCCCTTATTGGCGTGGGAGTAGCTATCTTCGGGGGCGTGGTGCAGGGCGTAGTCGATGGTGGCGGCCGCCTCGGCCTTGCGGTTGAGCTTGACCAGCGCCTGGGTGCGCAGGTTGATGAGGTTGACGTTCTCGGCGTCGAGTTCCAGGCCCTGCTCGGCGGCGGCGAGGGCTTTCTGCCAGTTCTCTTCGTAAAATTCGATATGGGCGAGCAAGAGGAAAAAGTCCGGGTCGTTGGGGTTGAGGCTCAGGGCGCGGCTGACGGTTTCCCGGGCATCTTTGATGCGTTTGTTGTAGAAGTAGGAACGCGCCAGGGTATAGAGCAGGAAGCCGTTGTTGGGCGCCAGGCCCATCGCCCGCTCGCTCACCTCCAGGGCGTCGGCGAAGCGCTTGCCGTTGAGGTAGCACTCTGCCAGCCAGGCCATGGCATAGGCGTCGTTGGGTTGCTGCGAAAGCGCTTCCTTTAATTCGCGCTCCGCTTCCGAAAGGCGGTTCTGCGCCAGCAATAATTTTCCTCTTTCCAGATGTATGTTCATCCTAAGTGTGCTTCGGGTAACTCGCGCGCCAACGGTAAATTGGCGCCCGAGAGGCATTGAAAAGGTTCATTTCTTTATTTTAAGATACTGCAGGATTTCGTCATAAATACCTGCCTCATTGGCAAAGAGCGCGTAATTTTTGGCGGTGCTGAACCACTCTTTTGTCGTCGCCCGGTGGTTTTTGGCGGCTTTTTCCAGATCACTGGTTTCGAGAGGAGCGGGCACGCCTTTGCGCATGGCCTCCTCCAGCCTGGATTCGATGGCCAGGTCGATGACGGCCTCCAGGTCGGCGCCGGAGAAGCCTTCCGTTCTCTTTACCAGGCGGCCGAAATTGATGTCCCCCACGGGTTTGCCCTTCAGCTTGATGCGCAGGATGGCCTCGCGGGCAGGCTCATCCGGCGGCGGCACGAAGATGATGCGGTCGAAACGGCCGGGGCGGCGGAAAGCGGGGTCGAGGTGCCAGGGGGCGTTGGTGGCGGCCAGGATGAGGACGCCCTCGTTGTCGTACTCCACGCCGTCGAGTTCTGCCAGGAACTGGTTGATGACGTTGCGGCCGGCGCTGTGGCGCATGTCGGTGCGGCTGGCGCCCAGGGCGTCCACCTCGTCGAAGAAGAGCACACAGGGCTTGAGGCTGCGCGCCTTCTGAAAGATGGCGTGCAGGTTGCGCTCGCTCTGGCCGATGTACATGTCGAGGATGTCGCTGATGCCCACCGGGATGAAATTGGAGGCCACCTCTCCGGCAGTGGCGCGCGCCAGGTGGGTTTTGCCGCAGCCGGGAGGGCCGTAGAGCAGGATGCCCCCGCCGATCTTCTTGCCGTAGGCCTTGTAGATGTCGGGGTGTTTCAGGGGGTGGATGATCTTCATGCGCACCTCTTCCTTTACCTTATCCATGCCGCCGACGTCGTCGAAACTTACTTTAGGGCGTTCGATGTCGATGCCATCCCGCGCATCGCCTTGTCCTTCTTCCCCCCCGGCCCGAAGCTTGATCTTTTCCGGTTCGGCAGGTTGTTTCAGCTTGAGGTTGATGTCCGATTCGAGATAGGAGTCGCGCAGCCCCTCATCGAGAGCGATGGCATTTTCGTAGGCTTCTTTAGCCTCTTCGGCCTGGCGGCTCTGCAGGAGGAGTTTGGCGTACACCAGCCAGGCGCGGGCAGGCGGCTGCGGGCCGTTGACCAGTTCTTCGACAAGCACCAGGCCCAGGCCCGTCTTTTTCTGCGCCTGAAAGGCATCGGCCAGGCCTGTCTTGAGGCTTTTATCGTCCGGCGCAAGGCGCAGGGCGTCCTTGTATTCGGCCTCCGCCTCCTCGTAGCGTTCGGCTTTCATCAGGGCATTGGCCAGAAAGCGGCGCAGGGGCAGGTTGTCGGGGGAGTTTCGCACTGCCTCGCGCAGTTGGTTGATGTCATCCATGTTGTAGCCTGGTCTGGTGGTTTATTGAGTTAATTGGTTGATTGGGTTGATTGGGTTGATTGGGTTGATCCCTCAAGGTATCCTTTGCAACCAACCTGATAAACAAAATCAACCCAATCAACTAATCAACCCAATCAACCCAATCAACTATACTCCCCCCTTCACCTCCAGGTTTCGCTTCATGTTCTTATCCTTGGGCAAGGTTCTGAACACATAGTCCCAGATCGGAGAAGAAACGCCGTACATGATCGTATCGTCCTTGTAGTGGTGGATGGCGTGGTTCTTCCACAGCTCCTTCAGGATGTTGTTCGGCGGGCGGAAGATGTGCACGGAATAATGCACCAGCAGGTAGAATGCATAGCCCACCATGAAGCCGGCGAGGGTAGCGAAGGAATACTGGCTGAGCACCAATTCGAAGATCAGCAGCAGGATGGTGCCGATCAAGACGCTGAGCAGTGGAGGCATGGCCAGGCGCTGCTTATCTTTGGGGTAGGCGTGGTGAACCCCGTGGACTTTATAGGCAAACTCCCGGCTGGCCTCACTTCCCAGGTCGATGTGATAAACATAACGGTGGAACATGTACTCGGCGAAGGTGAACAGGAACCAGCCGCCAAAAAAGAGGCCGACGATCAGGAGGTTGCCGAGTTCCGTCGTCACTTTTGTGTAATAGATCAGCCCTGCGGCATACAGGAAAAACATAGTCACCGGAATGGCGATGTGGGTACGCGTGAGCCGGTCCAGCCACTTGTTCTCGAAGAGGCGGGGAGAAACGTTCTCGTTGGATACAAATTTTTTATCCTTCATGAATGTAGATGTTTTTTGTTTAAACGATCAGTTATCAGCTCAGGTTCTTTAGCGTCTGTCTCAGGTAGCGCTTGTATTTCATCCGGTAGGCCCGGTAGATCTTCCGGTACCTGGCGTAGGAATCCTCCGGTAGCTGTTCCCGCATGAACCCTTGTTGCTTCATCCACTCATCGTTATAGACCTTGCCGAGGTAGCGGGTGCCATGGTCCGGGAACAGGACCACGACGACATCAGTAGGTTTGAGTTCGCTTTTCATGCGGAAGACCGCCTGCAGGGCCGCCCCGCTGGAATAACCGACGAGCAAGCCTTCCATGCGGGCCAGTTGACGGGTGCGGTGCGCACTGCTGCGGTCCGTCACTTTGATAAAGTCGTCGATCAGGCCGAAAGCCACGTTGTCCGGGATAATGGTCTTGCCCAGGCCTTCCACCTTGTAGGGGTAGATCTCGCTTTTGTCGAAAATGCCGGTTTCCCAGTATTTTTTCAACACGGAGCCGTAGGCATCCACTCCAACGATCCGGACATCGGGGTTTTGCTCTTTGAGGTAGCGGGCCGTTCCCGACAGGGTGCCGCCGGTGCCGGCGCAGCATACGTAGTGCGTGACCATGCCTTCGGTCTCCTTCCAGATCTCCGGGCCGGTCGAGTGGTAATGGGCCATGGAGTTGTCGAGGTTGTAGTTTTGCCCCAGATAGAAGGAGTTCGGAATGTCCCGGGCCAGTTGCTCGGCCCTGGAGTAGTAGGAACGCGGGTCTTCCGGCTCAGCGTCTGCCGGGCAAACGACGACCTCCGCCCCCATCGAACGGAGCAGGGCCAGTTTTTCCTGGGAAGCCTTACTGGAAACAGTGAGCACACAACGGTACCCCTTGAGGCTGCACACCATCGCCAGGCTGTATCCGGTATTGCCGGAAGTGGCTTCGATGATGGTGTCTCCCGGCTTGATCCTGCCGTTCTTTTCCGCCTGTTCCACCATATAGAGCGCAATGCGGTCTTTGGCGGAGTTCCCGGGGTTGTAGGCCTCGACCTTTCCGTATACCTGTGCCGGAATATCTTCACAGATCCGGCTCAGCCGGATCAGCGGAGTATTGCCGATAGTTGCCAAAACATTTTCGTATCGCATATATGCTAGCTTATTTTGCTTACTTTTTTCGGGCCGGCCGCTAGTTTACAAAGCAAAATTATAAATTCACTCCGTCATTTGGTGTAGAGCAGAGGTGAACGCTGTGTAAATTCTTTGCCCGAGGGCCAGCCTCTTCCAGCGGGCAGAAAATGTTTTTGGGAAATGCCATTACCTTTTCCTTTTCTGAAGTCTGTCCTTTTTTGTTATATCTGGAAAGGCAATGAAAACGCTCGCCTGGCAAAAAAAAGGATTGGGTGTTTCGTTGTACGCCAAGCAATATGCAATAATACTAATGAAGGAGCAAAAAAAAAAGATAATCGGCGCCGGAGAAGAGAGTTACAGCTTATTTTGAAGAGGAGCGCCGGTTTTTGCTCCCATTTGGCGGCGCCTGCCGAAAATGCGGCGCCGGATCTGAACTTCGGGCCGGCTGAAGGCATTTAATTGAACAGCCCTTTAATTCACCGGCAGTTAAAACGGTCAAAACATGGCAAACTCAAAAATATCCTTGAAGGCTCGCCTCATCTTGTACTACAAGGGCCAGATCTTACTGCTGAAACAAACGAAACCCAACGGGGGGAACTATACGCTGGTGGGCGGAAATATCGACGACCGGGAGTTTGCCCGCCAGGCCCTCATCCGGGAAAGTTACGAAGAGGCCGGCATCAGCCTAAAAGAAAAAGACCTGCAACTGGTCCACATCCTCCACAAGGTCATCGGAGATGAACACCGCCTCGTACTCTACTTCAAGGCTTACCGGTGGGAAGGAAAACTCAAGGCCAGGGAAACCCATAAATTCAAAGAAGCAGAATGGTTCTATCTGGACGACCTGCCCCCCAACCTTACCGAAACCGTAAGGCTTGTCCTCGAAGAATACCGCAAAGGGCGCTTCTACTCGGAGTATGTAAAAAAGTAAATATGCTGTTCCGGATAGCTTACTGGTTTTTCACCAGCTTGGCCTTTGCGCCGGAACCACCGCTGCCGCTGTTCGTCTCGGCCCTGGCCTTGGCGCAGGCGGCTTTCTGAGCAGTTGTGCAGTGGATCTCACCTTCGGCGCCGGAGGCCTTGGCGGCCCTTGCCCTTTTGGAAACACAGTCTGCCTTTGATTTCAGGCATTGCTTTTCCTGGGGTGAAACATTGACGAATTTTCCCGACCGGCTACAATACTCCACAGCCGTGTAGCTCACCTTACCGGTAGTAGAGCACACCTCTTTTCGGACATAGGTTGTCTTGCCGGCCTGCTCATCGAAGCGCTTTTCAATGCTGGCATCCATCGCCGCCGCTTTAGCCGCCGTCGTGGGGTGAGGGCAGCCCTTGGTTTCTGCCGTCCTGGAATAAGGGCAATCCTGCGCCTCGGCGCTGGCAGCAGAGAAGAGGGCAAAGAGTACAGTCAACAGGAAAAATTGCTTCATGATCGCTCTTTTGGTTAACCAGTGAATTTTCACTGCGCTAAAATAGAAAAGATCCGCAAATAATCCTGTTATGGAAAAATTAACGTTTTCTTAAAGTAAGTGAAAACCGATAATTATTTGGGGAGGGCAACCCTCACTGGACTTTGGACGTTCCGGCGTCAAAGGCGGAAATCGGAAGGCGGAAGTCGGAAAAGCAGGCGTTGTGCGCCCATTTAGAGCCCTATTCCGACTTCCGACTTCGCACTTCCGACTTAAATTGGTTGCACGTCCAAAGTCCAGAACCCTCAATACCGAAGTATTTTATACGCCTGAGGGGGCTCCTGCCCAACCACCTGCAACACATACATGCCCGGGGCCAGAGAGGCCGTATTCATCCAATGGGTAGTGCGGGCGCCGACCGTAAACTGCCGCAGGGCCCTGCCGTCTATGGCCGACAGCCGCAGGTGGAGCGGTGCATCCGCCTGGTTCTGAATAGAAAGTTCTTCGCCGAAGGGGTTGGGGTAGACGGAAAGAGCCTCGGCCAGCGGCTCCTCTACGCTCAACGGCGGATAAACGGTTTCATAGATGGCATTCAGCAAAGAGTATTCCGTGTAGGAGTCTTGCCCAACCTCCCAGATCATCACGCCGCTGACTAAGTCCATGGCCAGTTCGGTCTTGCGCTGAATGGTGGGAATACCATTGTAATAGGCCAGCCCCGCCTGGTCGGCAAAGGCGTTGGCTGGATCCTGAAGGACGATCGTCCGGTAGGTAAAAGACGACACCGGGTTGGCGGAAAAATCCCAGCCGTAGAAGGGGACCCCCAGGGTGAGTTTTTCGGGCGGCACCCCCTGCCCGAACCAGTGGTTGATGGAATTTACGGCAAACTCAAAAGGCGAATGCGGGCCGGGGTTGTTCGGCGCCCAGGGGCCGGTCAGGTTATAGACCATCATATTGACCCAGTCGAAAGCCGCCAAGGCGGCATCCGTAATGTCGGCGTCGCGGGAAATGCCGGGCAGGGCCGCCGTCAGCAGTTTGCCTTCCGCCGATAAGGAATCCCGTAATTCGAGTACGAAGGGGCTGTACAGGTAGGTCACATCCCCGCCTTCCAGGTCCATATCCACTCCGTCCAGTTCATAAGCCCGGACGAACTCCATGATGGTGTGAATAAACCCCGTGCGGTTGGGGGGCTCCATCAGGGAGCGCCAGGCTTCCCGCCACTCGGCCGTCAGGCCGCCTCCCATGGAAATAAGCACCGTCAGCCCATGGCTCCTGGCCATATCCACGACGGGCCCGATGTCCTGCCCACCGACTTCCAGCTGGCCGTTCATCAGGGGGTTGGCAAAGGCAATGTTGAGATGGGTCAGCTGCTGAAAGTCGATCTGATCGCTGAAGCCAAACCGGTAATAGGGCAAATAGCCGACGATCTTGAAATCTTCCTGGGCGGGAAGGGTGAAAGGCAGTAATGTCAGAAAAAACAGAAGTAGCGTTCGCGTCATAGGGATGGTGGTTGACTGGGTTGACTGGGTTGATTGGGTTGATTGGGTTGACTGGGTTGATTGGGTTGATTGGGCGATTGGGTGCCCGTCTTCGCTGAGGCTCAGCCGGGTAAAATTGGGTGATTGACGCCGGGGTAACCTATTCAACCCAATCAACTTAATCACCCAATCAACGAAAAACTAAGCCGACTCCAGCCCATTCGCCTCGATCTCCAGGATGGCCTTGACGTGGGCATTGGCGATCTTCTGGCGTACTTCCGGCTTCATCAGGTCGGCGGCCTGGGCCTTATTGTTGTAGAAGCCGTTCTCGGTGAGGACGGACGGCATTCGGGTCCTGCGGAGGACATAGAACTGGCCCTGCGGCCTCGATTTGAGATGGCGGTTCACCCAGCCGGTCTCGTTGATGAGGTGCTTCTGGAAGATGCTGGCGATCTTTTGCCCTGTTTTGCTTCCATGGAAGTGCCAGGTCTCAATGCCGCTGATGGTGTCCGGCGCCCAGGATTCACTGCTGCGGGCCGGGGCGGCATTGGAATGGATGGAAACGAAGATCTTGGGCAGGTTCGACTTTTTGGCATTGGCGCGGTTGACCCGGCCTTCGAGGAAGTCGTCAATATCGACTTCCGGGACGGTGATGAAGTACGACACGCCCTTTTCATCGAGCTGTTTCACCATGCGGGCGACGATATCGCGGTTGAACTCGTATTCGAACAACCGGGTGGCGCCGTCATCGAACAGGGGCGACCGCTTGCCGGGCGTTTGTTTGCCATGGCCATTGTCCAGGCACCAGAGGTAGCGGCCTTTGGGCTGAGGCTCCGGTTGAGGCACAGGTTCAGGATCCGGATCGGGAGTAACGACAACCGGGCCGGGGCCCTCGTTGGCAGGCTTCTCCTCTTCAAAAAGGTCTTCGTCAAAATCCGCATCAACCTCTCCGGGCTGAATGACGATCTTTTCCATCTCATCGGCCACCACGACAATGGTGTCGGGCCGGATCTCGGAGCCATCCTGCGGCAGTTCAGTATCCGGAAGAGAAGGCTTAGGCTTCCCTCCGGAGGAAGGTTTTTTCTTACCCCCGCCGAACAGGCTGGAAAAAAGGCTGCCGATCGCTTCAATGATTTTCTTAAACATATGGGTATTGGATAGTTTTGAACGCTTACTTACCTGATGTGGAAATCGAAGTCCCTCAAACCGGGCGCCCACCCTGCCGTTCCCTTTCCCACTTCCCACTTCCAAATATAGTCAATATTTCTATTCCTCCCTATTCCAGGTTGCCCACCGGCTTAAAGATGCGCTTGAAATTGATGCGGCGGAAGATGTTGTTGCCCTCCTTACTGGTGGAGAACCAGATGATCACGGGTTTCCCGACCACGTGGTCTTCCGGCACGAACCCCCAGACCCGGGAATCCTCGGAATTGTGGCGGTTATCGCCCATCATCCAGTAGTAATTCATCTTGAAGGTATACTCATCGGTTTCCTCTCCGTTGATGAATACCCTGCCGTCGCGGACGGCCAGTTCGTTACCCTCGTATACTTCAATGACGCGGCGGTAAAGGGCCAGGTTCTCCGGGCTGATCTTGACGGTTGCGCCCTTTTCGGGTATGTAAACCGGCCCGTAGTTATCGGCCGTCCAGCCGGGGAAGTGCTCCGTATCATGCGGGAAGAACTTTTCGCTGTTGCCGTCGAGCTGCCCCATATCCACCGGTGTGATCTGTATGTTGGGGTCCAGGGAGGCGACTTTTTCCCTTTGTTCATCCGACAGGATGATGACGTAGGACAGCGCGCCCTGCTGGGCGATGATGTCGCCGCTGGAGATCCCCCACTCGGAAAACCGGCTGGTGTTTATCGCTCCGGCGGGGAAATTGACCACATACATAAACTGCAGGTGCTTGGGGTTCTCCGCCGGCTTTCCGTTGATGTATACCTGCCGGTCGATGACCTGGAGGCTGTCGCCCGAAATGCCGATACACCGCTTGATGTAATGGTCCTTTTTATCCATAGGGCGGGTGATCAGCTTTTTGGCGCCCGATTCGATCTGCCTGGCCTGCAGAGCAGGCACTGCGCCCCGGCGGTAATCGTAGATACTCCAGGTGCGGTCGGGGAAAACATAGACGCTGTCGCCTTCCGGGAAGTTGAACACGACCGGGTCGTTTCGGTCAATGGCCTCCAGGGCCGGCAGCCGGTAGTAGGGCAGGCTGGGCTCCTCGAGGTAGGATTCGGTATTCAGAATGGGGATGCGGTTGTGCAGCAGGGGCACCATCACCACCGTCTGGGGCGTCCGGATACCATAATGGGCTTTACTCACAAAGAGAAAATCGCCGACCAGCAGCGACCCTTCCATAGAAGGAGTGGGGATGACGTAGGCCTCGATGAGGAACATCCGGATGAAAGCCGCGGCAAAAACGGCGAAGATGATGGCCTCGGCCCATTCCCGCGTAGCCGATTTCCGGTATGGGTTGTTAGCCTGCAGCTTCTGCAGCCGGCGGGCCTGGCCCTTCTCTGCTGCTTCGGCGATCTGGGCTTTGTACTCCCGCTCTTTCTCCAGGGTCGGCCCATCATACTTCTCTTCTTCCTTGAAGGCCAGATAGAAAAAGAAAAACGGGGCAAACAGCACCGCCACTACACTGTGCCAGAACTCGTATTTGCGGAAGGACCGCACCATATCGATGGCCATGCCGGCATAGATAAATATATTGACCATGGGCAGCAGCAGCCATGCCGCATGCCAGCCGCTGCGGCCGATGAGCCGGCACCAGACAACGAAGTTGAGCCCCGGAACCAGGCCCTTCCAGCCGGCCTGGCCGGCCTTGGGAAACAGGAAATACAGGCTAACGCTCAGCAGCAGATAAGAAACGATCAGAAATATAAAGAACCACATATCTTGTATTTAATTATCGGCCTGCAAAGATAAACGAAAATATGAGGATGCGTGTATTCCTGCCAGACAAATACCTGCCGAGGATGCCCTTCCAATTGCCCCTTTTTTTTTACCTTTACGGGTCCAACCATATACGCCTTCATCAGAACTATTAACTAATAATCAAATTCATCAGCTGACTCCTCAATTAGTACATGCGTAAACTGGTTGCAATATTCTTTTTTCTCCTGCTGTTCTTCTCTTCCAGGCATTGCCCCGCGCAAACCTTGGCCTTTGATCATATTACCATCAACGAGGGGCTCTCCAGCAATACCATTTACTCGATCGTCGAAGACCAGGATGGCTTCATGTGGTTTGGCAGCCGGGACGGGCTGCACCGATACGACGGTTATGAATTCAAGACCTTCAAATCGGACCCGGAAGACAGCCTTTCCCTGCCCAGTAATAATATTCAATCTCTCTTCCTGGACCCAAACGGCGACATCTGGATAGGGCTGAAAGTCGGCGGGCTCTGCATTTTTGGCCGGCAGTCCCAAAAGCTCAGGCCCACCCCATTCAATGGCATAGGCTTTCCAAACTGGCGGGAAGTATCCGTCCAGGCCATATTCCAGGATTCCCGGGGCGATTACTGGATCGGGACTGCCGGGCAGGGCGTGGTGCACATCGACTCCGGTTTTCAGGGCTATACCAATTACTCTCTGCTGGAGCGGGGCAACCCCAAAAACATCTCCAGCTATTTCTGCTTTTCCTTTGCGGAGGACGACGCCGGCAACATCTGGATGGGCACCGAGGGTAACCGCATCCCTTATTACGACCGAAAGAGCGGCGCCATCAGAGAACTGCCCCAAACCGAAGGGATGAACCTCAACTATTCCTTCAGCAAATCGCTGTTGTTTGCCGACGGGAAACTTTGGATCGGCACCCAGGGCGACGGCTTATACATCTACGATACCCACAAAAAGGAACTCACCCGGAAAGTCCTGGACAACAAACTCATCAAAGACATTGAGAGCAGCAGCAGCGGCACTATCCTGATCTCCACCGACGGGGAAGGGCTCTTCCTGACCGAGGACGAGGGAAAAACATTCCAGAACATTCAGTTCTCCCCTACCCTGGTGAACAGCCTGAATACCAACGCCCTGTATGACATTTTTATCGACAGCAACAACAACATCTGGATCGGCAGTTTCAACGGCGGGGTGAATGTCCACAAGGCCAATAAAGTCAATTTTCTGACCTATCTGCAATCCGGCGCTCTGACCGATGCTCCCGGCCACCAATCGGTGCTCGCCTTCTGCGAAGATGCCCGGGGTAATATCTGGATCGGCAAGGATGGCGGCGGGCTGGTCCGGTTCAACCCTAAGGGCCAGTTTCAAACCACCTACCATTATTCCCAGCAAGACCCCAACAGCATCAGCAGCAATGTCGTCACTTGCCTGTATGAAGACAGTAAAGGAAACCTGTGGGCCGGCACCTTTGCCAACGGCCTCAACCGCTTCGACCGAAAGAAAAACGCCTTCGAACACTACAAATATGACCCTTCCGACCCCTTTAGCCTCAGCAATGACAACGTCTGGGCCATCGAGGAAGGAAAGGACGGCAACCTGTGGATCGGGACCCTGGGCGGAGGTTTGGAAAAGTTTGATGTTGCCACCGGCCGCTTTCACCATTTCCAGCCTGTTCCGGGGGACCCCAGCAGCCTCTCCGGGCTGAATGTCCAGGTGCTTCTGCTCGACAAGGGAGGCAACCTGTGGATCGGAACCGAGTACGGCGGCCTGAATAAACTGATCTCCGAAGAAAAGGGCTTCCTGTCCTGGCAAAAAGATGAAAAAGACAGCACCAGCCTTCGGGTCAATTCGATATTGTGCATTCACCAGAGCCGCAACGGCCGGATCTGGGTGGGCACTGAAGGCGGAGGCCTGCACCTCCTGATGGAAGACGAAAGGTCGTTCCGAAACTATTCCGTCAAGGACGGCCTCCCGTCCAATGTGGTGAATGCCATAGAGGAAGATGAAAAAGGCATGCTCTGGCTCAGTACCAACATGGGGATCTCCGCATTCAACCCTTACACAAAGAAATTTACCAACTACGACAAAAATGACGGCCTGCAATCCAACCAGTTTAACCGCAGCGCCTCGCTCACTTCCCGCTCCGGAGAAATGTATTTCGGCGGCATCCACGGAGTAAATGCCTTCCACCCCCGGGAAGTGACGGTCAACAGCAACCTCCCCCGGGTCGTTTTTACCGATTTCAAACTGTTCAACCAATCCGTCCCGGTGGGCCGCCACGGCCGAAGGAGCATCCTTCCCAAGCCCCTGAACGAAGAACCGACGATCACGCTGCGTTATTCGGATAATGTTTTTACCCTCGAGTTTGCGGCCAT
This sequence comes from Phaeodactylibacter sp., assembly GCA_024103175.1. Taxonomy (GTDB): domain Bacteria; phylum Bacteroidota; class Bacteroidia; order Chitinophagales; family Saprospiraceae; genus JACJXW01. Next base: position 18,079 of record JAGFJE010000048.1, on the reverse strand, counting down.
TGAATTCACGAACCCTTACAAAAACAAATATGCTTACCAATTGGAAGGCTTCGAGGAGAACTGGAACTATGTAGATGCCACGCACCGGCGGGCAACCTATACCAACCTCGACGCCGGGGAATACACCTTCAAGGTCAAAGCCACCAACAACAGCGGATTGTGGAACGACAGCCCCAAAATCGTCCACATCGTAGTTACCCCTCCTTTCTGGGAAACCTGGTGGTTCAGGCTTCTGCTTGCCCTGCTGGCCATCGCGCTGGTCATCCTTTACGTCAGGATAAAAGACGCCAGAAGAAAAAGAGAACACCAGAAGCAGATGATGCAAGCCGAACAGGAGATCCTGAAGCTGAAAAATGAAAAGCTGGGGCGGAAAATAAAGGAAAAAAATGCACAACTCGCCGCCGCCCTGCTGCAAACCGCACACAAGAACAACTCCCTCAGCGGACTGAAAAAAGAACTGGCCGAACTGTCACAGGTTCAGAATGGAGGAACGGAACGCAAGCGCGAACTCCGGCACCTGATCCGAAAGATCGACTCCGAAATTGATTCCGAAGATTACTGGGAACAGTTTCAGCTCAACTTCGACCAGGTACACCAGGAGTTCTCGGCCCGGCTCCACGAGCAACACCCTCAATTGTCTCTCAACGATATCCGCCTGTGCTGCCTCATCAAGATCAATATGACTAACAGAGAGATCGCTTCCATTCAGAATATTTCGGTCGGCGCCGTGGAAAAGAGTAAGTACCGCCTGAAAAAGAAACTCGCCCTGGAAAAAGAAGAAGACCTCAACAATTACATCCTCGGTTTTTCCTGAAAAACACGTTTTCTCATCCTGTCCAGCATTTGTCCAGTACACATTTTCGGTTGCTTGTATCATTTGATGCTAGTTTTACCAAACAAAGTTTTTGCATCCGGATTTGAAGTGGCCCAAAATTCTATACCCACCTCGGCCACTAGTGCGCGAGGCACTAGTGGCGGGTATAACTCCGGGCCTCCGGCTGCAGAACCCGAACACCCAGGCCAGGCAGAAATAAATCTGAATCAACCTTTATACTCAACACCAACGTGATCCACAATCGTAGGATAAAAACAAGCTGTATGAAACAATTCTTCTTGACCTTGATCGTAGCCTGCCTTGGGGCAACTGGCCTGTACGCTCAGGAAAGGACGGTGTCCGGAACCGTCACTTCGTCAGAGGATGGCCTGCCGGTCATCGGAGCGAACATCCTGGTGAAAGGCACCGCTACCGGAACCATTACGGATATCGATGGAAATTATGAATTGAAAGTGCCCGGCCCGGAAACGGTGCTGGTATTCTCTTACACCGGCATGAAAACCGAGGAAGTCACTGTGGACGGCCAAACGGTCATTAACATGGTGATGGCGCCCGCCGCTGAGTTGCTGGAAGAAGTGGTGGTCGTAGGCTACGGCGTCCAGAAAAAAAGCGTGGCCACCGGCGCCATTTCCAAGCTATCGGACAAGAACCTGGAAGGCTTCAAGGTCCAGGATGTACAGTCCGCTCTGGAAGGCCAGGTCACCGGCCTGATCGTCAACGAGTCCTCCGGGCAGCCGGGGGCCGGCAAGTCCATCCTGATCCGGGGTATCAGCACCAACGGCGACAATACGCCCCTCTTCATCGTCGATGGCCTTCAGGTCAACAGCATCGACAACATCAACCCGGGGGATATTGAATCCGTGGACGTCCTGAAGGACGCCGCCTCCAGCGCCATTTACGGCGCCCGGGCCGCCAACGGCGTGGTGATCATCACGACGAAGAAAGGATCGGAAGACGGGGGGAGCATTACTTACGAAGGGTTCACCTCCGCCTCCAACCCCTGGAAGCTGCCGGAAATGCTGGGCGCTTCGGATTATATCGACCTGACCCGGGAAAAGTTCGAGAACGGCAACCAGAGCTCCTCTCTGGAAACGCTCGGTTTTCCCGCCCGGGGCGCACAGGCCGAGAATACAGACTGGATGGATGTGATCTTCAACGAGGCCACCCTTCAGAGCCACCGCCTCAACGTCACCGCCAAAAACCTTTTTGTCTCTCTTGAATACTGGGACCAGAACGGTGTGGTCGGCGGCGAGAAGTCCAACTACAAGCGCTATGCCGCCCGCCTGAATTCGTCCAGAGACCTCAACTGGCTCCTCTCTGTCGGGCAGAACCTGTACGTCAACCGGGTGGATAACCAGAATATCGGCGTCAACGACGCTTTCGGAACGGTGATCGCCGATGCTTTCGCCTATGACCCGCTCACACCGGTGTACAACGAGAACGCGCAATATGGATTTGCACAATCCAATTGGGTTCAAAAGGAATACATCAACCCGCTCAGCCGCCTGTTCCTCGCCAACAACAATGGCCATGCCGACCAGGTGCTGGGTAATGTCTACCTGGATGTCAAACCCTTCGAAGGTTTAAAATTCAGGAGTGACTTCGGCATTGATTACAGCTGGTACAAATACCGTAGCTTTACTCCTGATTATGCCTTCCACGCAGCTGCCATCAACGCCGATAACGACATAGCCCAGGGCTATGGTTTCTCCCAGGCCCTGCAATTTGAGAATTACCTCAACTACAACCGGGATTTCGGCCCGCACAGTGTGGACGTCGTGGTCGGAACCTCCTACCGGGAGTCTACTTTCGAAACGGCCGGCGGAGATTCCCATGCGATCCCGAATGCAGTCATGTTCGACGAAAACTGGCAGTTCATTGATGCCGGAGAAGACTCCACTGACCTGGCGTTCGGGTCGGCCAGTGTAGACTATGCCCTCATCAGCTACTACGGCCGTTTGATCTATGACTTTGAAGACAAATACCTTTTCACGGCAACGCTGCGGCGAGATGGTTCTTCCAACTTCGGCGCCAACAACCGGTGGGGGGTATTCCCCTCTTTCTCCGCCGGATGGGTCCTTTCCAATGAATCCTTTTTCAACTTCAGGGCCATTGATTTCCTGAAGCTGAGGGCCAGCTGGGGTAAGAACGGCAACGACCGGATCGCCCCTCTAAGTTACGCATCCACCATAGAAAACGTGTTCACCTATGCCTTCGGGCAACCCCAATCGTTGCTGACCGGCGCCGCGCTGGCTACGCCGCCCAACCCCAACATCAAATGGGAGGAAAGCGTACAGCTCGACATCGGCCTGGAACTGCGCCTGCTGGAAGGGCGCTTCACCGCCGAGGTCGATTACTACCGGAAGAATACCAAGGACCTCCTTATGGACCAGGTCATTCCCGGGTATGTCGGCGCAACGAACAACCCCATCAGCAACCTGGGAGAGATCCAGAACCAGGGTATCGAAGCCGGGCTGGGCTACCGGTTCTCCCTGGGAGCGCTGGACGTTACCACCAATTTGAACTACACGACTTTCACCAATGAAGTGATCAACGTAGCGGGTGAGGCCGGCTTCCTGCAGGGTTACGGCTGGCCCGTCCGCAATACCCCCATTACCCGAATGACCGAAGGTTTCCCGGTAGGCCACTTCGTCGGTTATGTCACCGACGGCATCTTCCAGAGCGAAGCTGAGGTCTTTTCTCACCTCAGCCCCAGTGGAGACCTGCTGCAACCCAAGGCAGAACCCGGCGACCTCCGCTTCCTGGACATCAATCGCGATGGGGTGATCAACTCGGATGACATCACCAATATCGGTTCTCCCTGGCCCGACCATATCCTCGGTTTCTCCCTCAGCGCCAATTACAAGGGCTTTGATTTCAGCGCCTTGTTTTCCGCTCAACTGGGCCATGACATTTACCGCACCTACGAACGGTCGGACATCACCTTCACCAACTACCAAACCTTCTGGCTGGACCGCTGGACCCCGGAAAACCCGGGCAATACCTATCCACGCCTAGTCTCCAACGACCCGAACAACAACCAGCGGCCGTCTGATTTCTACGTGGAAGACGCTTCTTTCTTCCGGCTCCGCAACCTGCAGGTCGGTTACAATATCCCGGCGCGCTTACTGGAGAAGGCCAGCCTGAGCGGCCTGAGGATCTACTTCTCCGCCAATAACCTCTTCACGATAACCGATTATACTGGTTTTGACCCGGATATCGGCACCAACGGCTGGATACTGGATACCGGTATCGACAAGGGATACTACCCTTCCAATAAGGTTATCGGAGGCGGCATTAAGATCACCATGTAAAAACGACAACCATGAATCAATATAAAATATCAGTAATCGCATTAATTGCCTTTATGCTCAGCGCCACCGGTTGCAACGAGGACCGGCTGGACGTAGAGCCCGTCAACGAGTTCCTGTCCGCCAATTTCTACCAGACGGAGGAGCAGGTCTTCTCCGCCCTGATCGCCGCCTATGACCCGCTGGGATGGACCATGGCCTACGGCAACTGGGTCTCCCACGTCATGTTCGCGGAGATCCGTTCGGACAATGCCAATGCCGGTGGCGACCCGTCGGACAACGACCAGCCTGGATGGCAGGAGTTCGACGATTTCCGGAACACCAACACCAATACGGTCACGCATCCGATCTACCGGAAACACTACATCGGCATATTCCGGGCCAATCTGGTCATCAGCAATTCCGATAAGGCCTCAACCCCCGCGGTGGAACGGTACGTAGCGGAGGCACAGTTCCTGCGGGCCTATTATCACTTTGAACTGTTCAAGCACTTCGGCCCCATACCAGTCGTTACCGAGACGCTCACTCCTGATGATATCGGCCGGGAACGGAACACCATGTCGGAAGTATTCGAGGCCATCGTTTCCGACCTGGAAGCGGCCATCAACGTATTGCCGGCCACCCTGTCCGCCGGCGAGGCCGGAAGAGCATCCAAGGGTGCTGCCGAGGCGCTGCTGGGCAAAGCCTACCTGTACTGGGCCGACATGGATAACGACGATCCGCAGAAATTTGCCCTGGCGGCAGAACACCTCCGGGAAGTCGTCAACCTCGGCATTTACTCCCTGGTAGACGATATGGAGGCCCTTTATGCCCTGGGGGCCAAAAATCCGGCAGAATCCGTTTTCGAACTCCAGCAATCCAACCTGTACCCCAGCAACTGGGGCTGGTTTGAGGGCATCGACGGAAATGGCATGGTACAATTGTGTGGCGTCCGGGGCTTATGTACGGACCACCCCACTTACGAACCCGGCTGGGGCTTCATGCTGCCAACGCAAGATCTTTATGACCATTACCTGGCAGATGACACTTATCGAAGAGACGCCGCGATCATCACGGTCGACGAACTGGCCCAGGAGATCGAAGATGCCGGCGCCAGTTGTGCCGTCGTAGTTGATGAAACCCAGACTACCCCGGTAGACTACACCGGCTACTGGCAGGAAAAATACGCCAACTACAAAGGCTACCTCGGCAATAATGTCAATGGCGGCGACCCCAACCTCACCAAGGACGCCAACATCTACGCCATCCGCTATGCCGACGTGCTGCTCATGCTGGCCGAGGCCATCCACCGCAGCAACGGCTCCGATGCCGAGGCCATGGAATACATCGACATCGTCCGGGAACGCGCCGCCGGCCCCGGCGACAACACCGGCAACTTCCGCACCGCTCAGCAACTGATGAGCGATATGGGCTGGACGCTGCTCGACGTGATCTGGTATGAAAGAAGGGCCGAGCTGGCCATGGAAGGCCACCGCTGGTTCGACCTGGTCCGCTCCGGCAGGGCCACCCGGGAACTGTTTGCCGGCGACCCCATACGAGAGTCCAACTTTGACGATAACGACCTGTGGCTGCCCATCGCGCTGGAAGAGCTCTCGGTAGCCCCCAATCTTACGGAATATCCTGATGCGAGTCTATTTCAATAACCTTTAATTCAATTTAAACATTTGGCGAATATGAAAAATCAAAGCATTTTTTCCTTTAATTTTCAGTGGGCATTTTTTGTTGCCCTCAGCCTGGGCCTGATGTTGTCCATTGGCTGTAATAAAGACGATGAGGAGCCTACTCCGGAAGCCCCGATCGCAAGCTTCCAGTTTGAGGTCAGTACGGACAACTTCCTGGAAGTGAGCTTTACGAACTTCTCCCAGAATGCCACATCTTACGCGTGGGATTTCGGCGATGGAAAAACCAGCACCGAGAAGGACCCCACACACGTTTATGATGCGGCCGGGGTCTATACTGTAGCCCTCACGGCCTCTAACGACGCCGGCGAATCCGCCAAGCGGGAGGAGACGATCACCCTGACCGACCCGGATGCACAGCTGACCCTCCTCGCCGGCGCCGAAAGCAAGACCTGGTATCTGCTGCGGGAAGGCGTGGCCCTGGGCATCGGCCCGGAAATCAATGATGTTAGCTGGTGGGCTTTCGGCGGTGCAGCGGCGCCGTTGGCAGACCGGCCCTGTATCCTGGATGACGCATATACTTTCACCCGGGATGGCGCCTTTGAATACAGCTCAAACGGCACCCTTTACATCGATGAAGCTGCCTGTTGCGGCGGCTGGCATGAATCCGCAGGTTGCTGGGATGAATCCGACCCCGATGTATGGGGCGACAACCCTTCCCGTTCTGCCTTTGGCAACGGAGGAGACTATACTTTTGAATTTGACCAGGCCGCCAACACCCTGACCATCAACGGTGAAGGCGCCTTTATCGGCCTGGCCAACAAGACCAATTCGGGGGACAACCCCAATCCGGAAAGCACGAAATTCTACGAGATCATCACCCTGGCGGAGGGCGATATTGCCGATACGCTTCAGCTTGGCCTGCCGATCAATGGTGGTAGCAACGCTAATGGTGGCGGTGGCTACTGGAATTTCTACCTGGTCAGCTACAAGAACCCCGCCGACCTGCCCGACATTCCCGCTTCGGAGCCCCGGGCTAATTTCGACTTCCAGAAAAATGGCCTGACCGTTACCTTTACCAATACTTCTGCCAACGCCACCAGCTATTCCTGGAATTTTGGCGACGGCATGATCTCTACCGAAGAATCCCCCACCCACACCTACATGGCGGAAGGCGCCTATACGGTCACGCTGACCGCTATGGATGATGACGGCAACATGGACGAAATATCCAAGGAGGTCGTCCTCAGCTCGGTGGCCTTTACGCCGGCCGCGCTCTCCAGCGCCGATGGCAAAGTCTGGAGGCTCGATGGCGCCAATTCCTACTATGTAGGCGAGACCATCGGCAGCAATGGATGGTGGGCCGGCATTACGGAAGCTGATGTCGAAACCCGCGCCTGCCAGATGGATGATGAATTCATTTTCTTCGACGACGGCACTTTCCAGTACGATGCCAAAGGGTCCGTCTGGGGCGAACCCTTTATGCTGGTCGATTTCGCCTGTGTTGACGAAAGCGAGTTGCAGGCGCCCTACGATGTCCTGGGCTCCGGTACGTACACCTTCGAAGTGATGGAAGGCAGCGATGATACTAACGCTATGATAACCGTCATCGGCGATGGAGCTTTCATCGGTTTCCCCAAAGGCAACAATAGTGGAGAACTGGACGGCACGGTCGCCCCCCCCGGACAGATCACTTATGAAGTGATAGATTATAGTTCCGCCGGTGGCACCGACGTAATCACCATTTCTGTTAATTACACCGCCGGCTGGTGGACCATGAGGCTTATATCGGAGAATTAATTAGATTTAGTTAGGTGATTTTTCGGGTCTATTCGATCCGTTACGTTCTTTTGAAATGAGGCTGTCGCTAAACCTGAGCTACACGAAATTTAGGGCAGCCTCATTCTTTTTAGCTACCCGTCTAATGCTGGACAACGGTTGCAGGGCTGTGTACGATGGACGGGCACAGCAGCGGCGGCGGGCTGTGTACGCCTGGCTGTCCAACCTTAGAATGGTAGCTTTCTTTTTTATTCAGAAACTCATTATGATGCGATTGACACTTTTTTTTCTTTTGTTTTCAGCCTTCCTGGCCTGCTCCAAAGATGATGAAACGGCAGCCCCTGCTTTGCCCGTTTTAAACATTGACCCGCTGACGATAGAAGAAGGCAACAGCACTAACCCGATCTTTGTAACGTTGCGGCTTTCCGCACCCTCAGCGGACACCGTGATCGCCTTTATAGAAAGTGTGGATGTAACGGCAAGGGGCGGTGAAGACTACGAAGCCATCAACTTCAAACCCGTGGTGTTTACGCCCGGCGACCTGCGCGAGGACTACCGGGTCAACATCCTGGGCGATGAAGAATCTGAAGAAGATGAAGCATTTACCGTCCGGATCGCCGATGCGGTTGGAGCGCAAATAGGCACGGGCAGCGCCACGATCACCCTGCTCGACGACGACACCAATACCGATCTTTTTATTCCTGAGGAAGGATATACCTCTCCGGCCTCTCACCCAAACATGGAATTGATCTGGCAGGACGACTTTGAAGGGGCGGAAGTAAATGCCAATTTCTGGACCTTTGAGATCGGCACCGGAAATAATGGATGGGGTAATAATGAATGGCAATACTACCGCAAAGAAAACACCTATCTGGTAGACGGCAACCTGGTCATCGAAGCCAGGAAAGAAAACTTTGGCGGACGCGCCTACACCTCTTCCCGCATGATCACCAAAGACAAATTCGATTTCCAATACGGCCGGGTGGATATCCGGGCCGCGCTACCTTTCGGGCAAGGGATTTGGCCCGCCTTATGGATGCTGGGCGCCAACTTTTCAAGCGTGGGCTGGCCGGCCTGCGGCGAGATCGACATTATGGAGCTTGTGGGCCATGAACCCTCCACGGTACACGGAACGGTACACTGGTCGAATGGGGGCCAGCATGCTCAATACGGCGGAAGCACCAGGCTGAGTTCCGGCCGTTTCTACGACGAGTTCCACGTTTTCTCTATTGAATGGGATGCGCAGCGTATCCGCTGGCTGCTCGACGGGCAGGAATACCACAACATCGACATCACGCCCTCGGAATTGAGCGAGTTCCGAAACGACTTTTTCTTTATCTTTAATGTAGCGGTGGGGGGCAACTGGCCCGGTTATCCGGACGCCACTACCGTTTTTCCCCAGCGCATGATCGTGGATTACATTCGGGTATTTCAGGAAAATTGAATTCATGAAGCAAACCAACTATTACGTTATTAAAACCGCCCTGATCGTCGCCCTGGGGGGCTTCCTGATGGGGTTCGACGCTTCGGTCATCTCCGGAGTGGTCAAATTTATTGAGGCGCAGTTCAGCCTGACCAAGCTGGAACTGGGCTGGTCGGTCAGCTCGCTTACCCTAACGGCCACTGCCGCTATGATCGTTGCCGGACCGCTCAGCGACCGGCTCGGGCGGCGGCGGGTGTTGTTCTACGCGGCAATTCTGTACGCCGTTTCCGCTATCGGTTCGGCGCTGGCGCCCAATTTCGTGCTCTTGGTCATTGCCCGGATGATCGGGGGGCTGGGCGTAGGCGCCTCCCTCATTATTGCCCCCATGTACATCGCCGAAATATCTCCCCCCCAGATGAGAGGGCGGATGGTTTCGTTCAACCAGCTCAATATCGTGATCGGCATTTCGGTGGCTTTTTTCACCAACTACCTCATCCTTCAGTTGGGCAAGTCTGACGCCGCCTGGGCACAGGCCCTTAAATTCGATGAGTACAACTGGCGCTGGATGCTGGGCCTGGAAACCCTGCCCGCCATCCTGTATTTTTTCGGCCTTTTTCTCGTGCCGCGCAGCCCCCGCTGGCTCATCATGAAAGAGGAATTTGACGAAGCCCTGGGCGTGATGAAGAAGGCCAGCGGAGAGGAAGCCGCTACCCGGCAAATGGAAGAGATCCAGAAGAGTATACGGGCGGAGGAAAAAAAGGAAAAAGTGCCGCTCGCCGAACTGTTCCGGCCTGCCATGCGGCTGGTGCTCACCATCGGTATCGTCGTGGCCATCCTGCAGCAGATCACCGGCATCAATTCGGTCTTCTTTTACGCACCTATGATCTTCGAACAATCGGGCATCGGCACCGACGCCTCCTTCTCTCAGGCGATCCTGGTGGGCCTGATCAACCTGGTGTTCACCGTCCTGGCCATTGCCTTTATCGACCGGCTGGGCCGCAAACCGCTGCTGGTCGGCGGCGTGCTGGGCATCGCCCTGTCCATGTTCCTGCTAGCCTATGGTTTCAACCAGGCCACCTACACGCTGACAGAAGAATCGATCGTTGCGCTGCCCGAGGAGATCGACCGGGCCGCTCTGGCCTCGATAACTGGGCAGACGTTCAGCAGCGACGTCGAATTCAAAGGCGCCATGATGGACGTCCTGGGAGAAGAGGTTTCCAAATCCTATGAGTCCAACCTCATCACCAGCGCCATCAGTATGAATCCGGTAGTCATTCTTATCGGCATACTCGGTTTTGTTGCCTCCTTCGCCATTTCCATCGGGCCGGTGATGTGGGTGTTGTTCTCGGAGCTGTTCCCCAACAAGATCCGGGGAATCGCCATTTCCTTTGTCGGTTTCATCAACTCAGCCGTCAGCTTCCTTGTACAACTGGTGTTCCCCTGGGAACTGGCCACCTTCGGCAGCTCCATGACGTTCCTGATCTACGGCCTGTTCGCCGCCCTGGGGCTGATATTCATCATCCTGGTCGTGCCGGAAACAAAAGGAAAGTCTCTGGAGGAATTGGAGAAGATATTGGTGAAGGAATGATTCGAAGGGGGAAGTGGGAAGGGGGAAGGCCGGTAGGTGCAAACGGCGCCTTAAAGTCGGAACGCGGAAGTCGGAAGTCGGAACAATGTCTTGCCAGGGGCGGCGGAAAGAGGGCGAAAGGCGCTTCCACCTTAAAAAATGAAGCTTCCTTAACAAAAGGAAGTTTGAAGGCGGAAGGGGGAAAGGCGGATTACCAAAACAGTCAGGCTGTCCGCAGGAGGCCTTCATAACACAACTTTTAAATCATGAAGAAAAGCCTATTGTTATCTCTGCTCGCTATCCTCCTTTTTTCCTGTACGCCAAAGGAAGAATCCGGGCAGGAATCCATCTCCGGCCCGGTTAAGGTGGAGCTCAGACAAGAAAACGGAAAATTCCAGCTCTATGTAGCCGGCGAGCCCTTCTGGATCAAGGGGGCCGGGTTGGAATTCGGAAATCAGGAGAAGCTGGCCGAGCACGGCGGCAACTCCTTCCGCACCTGGCGGACGGACAATGGCCGGAACAGCGGCAAGGAAGTACTGGACCGCGCCCTCGCCAACGGCCTGTATGTAACCATGGGCCTAGAGGTGGCGCGCGAACGCCATGGTTTCGACTATAATGATGAAGCTGCCGTTGCCGAACAGTTTGAACGCATCAAAAAAGAGATCCAGATGTATAAGGATCACCCTGCCCTTATCATCTGGGCCATTGGCAATGAACTCAACCTGCGTGCCGCCAACCCCAAGGTGTGGAACGCCGTAAACCAGATCTCCGAATACATTCACGAGGTAGACCCCAACCACCTGACCACCACTACCCTGGCCGGCCTGAGCAAGGAATTGGTGGACGACATCAAAGAACGAGCCCCGGATATCGACCTGTTAAGCGTACAGATGTACGCCAACCTGCCCAACCTGCCCCGCAATATCGAAGAGGCCGGTTGGGAAAAAGCCTATATAGTTTCCGAATGGGGCGCCACCGGCCACTGGGAGGCCGCCAAAACAGAATGGGGCGCCCCTATTGAAAACCACAGCAGCGTAAAGGCCAATTTTTACCTGGAGCGCTATAAGCAGGCCATCGAACCCTACAAAGATCAATGCGTCGGTTCCTACGTCTTCCTCTGGGGGCAAAAACAGGAACGCACACCAACCTGGTACGGCCTCTTTCTGGAGTCCGGCAAAGAGACCGAATCCGTAGACGTGATGCACTATATCTGGAAAGGAGAATGGCCGGAAAACCGCTCCCCCAGGCTGGACTCTTTCCTTCTGGAAGGCCAAACCGCCTATGAAAACGTCTATCTGGAGCCGGGAAAAACTTACCAGGCAGAGGTATTTTCCACCGACCCGGACGGCGACGCCCTGTCCTACAAATGGGAGGTAATGCCGGAAAGCACCGACCTGGGGGAAGGCGGAGATTTCGAAACTACTCCCGAGGTAGTCAAGGGGCTATTCGAAGAGGAACCGGCGGCCAAAGCGCGGTTCAAAGCGCCGGAGAAGCCCGGGCCTTACCGGCTTTTCGTTTATGTGTTCGACGGAAACGAGCATGCGGCGCACGCCAATATACCCTTCTTCGTAAAAGGATAGCCAGAGGCGCCACTTTATAGCGGGGGCGCCTATTTCATCAAAAGCACCACAAGCCTGGCGGTGGGAAAAACCTGGAATGTCACCTGGTTGCAGCACTCTATGAGGAACCATCGGACATAGCCGTATTGGAAAAGATGCTTCCGCCAGCTGGAAGCGGATGTCGCCAATGGCAGCCAAAACCTCGCTCGCATCGTGGGTAGTTCTGATGGCTTGCAATAGGCTAACAGCCCGGAGGCTTCCTACCGCCATTTTTCAAACGCTCGCTTCAACCTTGTGTCCATCGGCAAGAGAATTAATTCTATCTTTACCTTCGGGTATTCAGCCACAAATGCAAGAGCAACACTGTGCAGGTAAAAACGACAAGGCGAAAGCGACAATTATGGAAGATCTTTCTGTTACTTGCCTTCCTTACCTCCCGTTCTACCTTTAGCCAGGACTTGCGCCACTGGAGGTATTTTGGGCCGGAGCAAAGCATGGGCATGGCTTTTCAGAAGATCCACCAGGGCCACTATGGCTTTCTGTGGTGTGCTTCTTCCAACGGCCTGTACCGGTACGACGGGTATCAGTTCAAGCCATTCAAAAGATACGTCACCCATTCTGACTCCATCCTTTCGGACTATATCTGGGATATTCTGGAGGACGCTCAGCACAACATCTGGCTGGCGACCTATGACGGGGGGATCAATAAATGGAACCGGAAAACGGGAAAATTCGATTATTACGTGCACGCGCCGGATGACCCCGGGTCTCTGGCGGCCAACAAGGCCCTGCGTTTGATGATGGACAAGGATGGGTTTCTGTGGGCCATTGTGGCGCTGGAAAACGGCGTTCCGGCCCTGGAGCGGCTCGACCCCCGCAGCGGCAGGGTGCAGCATTTCCGTTACCAGCCGGAAAACGCCCTTTCCCTGAATTCCGACACCATCTCCCTCATCGCTCCGGCCGGAAGCCCCCTGCAGCCGATGATACAGAGCCAGGATGGGCAGATCTGGGTGGCGGCCCGGCGCGGCGTCAACCTGTATGTCCCCGGCGCCAATGGCTTTCGGACGATCCCCGGGCCATGGGCCGCTCGCCGGGAACACCCCTTTCACCTCTACGAATCTCCGGCTGTTCCGGGCCTGATCTGGATACTTGCCGCTTCGGAGGGCCTGGACAGGGGGCATGTGTACCGGCTCGACAGCAAAACCCTCGAGGTAGACGAGCTTGGGTTCTCCTCCGAAAACCTGCTCACTTATGCGCCAACGGGTATTTACCATCCTCCCGGCAGGCCGGAAGAGTTGTGGTTATCCTCCCGGGAACTTTGCAGGATCGGCCTCAGGGATGGAAGTGCGAAGGTATTCGCGCCCGAACTTCAACCCGATGCCTCGCTCTGGCAGGGGCTGCGGGATTCTCTCTTCTGCATTTCCCCGGGCCCTTCGGGACAGCCCTGGCTGGTTCCACTCGGTTTTCCTCCGGCAGCTTTCGTGCGGGGAAGCGAGAAATACTACATCCGCAGCGGGATCTACAGGCTGGATACGGTAGCGGACAGGCTCGAATTGCTGAATGCCAACCCCACTCAGCCAAACTTTTCCTTTGGCATGGTATACTCTATGGCCAGTGCTCCGGACGGAAACACCTGGATCGGTTGTTTTCCGGGGTTTTATCAGCTCGTGCCGGAGTGGCCCGGGCAACGCCTGCAGCCGGCATTCGAAAATTTCGAGTTGTGGGAGGCCCCTGCCGAAGCAGATAACCTTTCGGCATGGGCGGCCGTGGAGCGCCCGGCCGGTATTCTCTGGGTGGCCACCTTCAAGGGAGGGCTGAAGCGCGTAAACCTCCACAACGGCAAGGTCAGCCACTTTCGCCACGAGGAAGGAAACCCCTCCTCCATCGCCCATGACAAAGTATACGCCTTGTTTGTCGACGAACAGGAGGGCCGGTTGTGGATCGGAACAGAAAAAGGGCTCGACTGGGTAAGCCTGTCCGAACTGGACAGTGGCTCCATTACTCCCGTTTTTCACCATCTGCTGTCGGAAGAACGCTTATCCGGAAACGAGGTTACTTCGATCACGAGGGGCCCCGATGGTTTTTTGTGGGCCGGCACCATTCAGGAGGGGTTGCTGCTGCTGGACGCCGCAAATGAGCGGATTGTCGATCAGTTCAAAGCCGGGCCCGAGCGGGAAGGCTTCCTGAACAGCTCCTTCATCAATATGGTTTATACCGACAGCAAGGGCAGAAGCTGGGTAGCCACCGGTATGGGCGGCCTGTGCCAGGCCCTGCCGGGCGGCGAAGGCCGGAAGAGCTATTCTTTCCAATGCCACCTGGATGGTATGTACATCGTCGACATCTTCGAAAATAACGACGGAAAGCTCTGGCTGGCGGCCATGAACTACGGCATCGCCATTTTTGACCCGGAAACCGGTACGCACGAGTTGTGGAATATGGAGAACCACCTGCAGCGCGGCAGTGTGCTGGGTATTGAACAGGACAAGGCCGGCAACCTGTGGTTTTCCTCACTGGGGCTCACCCGTTACAACCCGCGTTCCGGTATGTTCCGTTCTTTCGGCAGATCCTCCGGCATACAGGATGAAGACCCCGGCCGGCTGCTGCTCACCCTCAAGGACGGCCGCATGGTGTACAGCTCCATAAACGGCTGGCTCCAGGTTTTTGACCCGGCGGAAATACGCATCAACCCCAACCCGCCCCGGGTTGTAGTTACGGGTGTTCAATACTACAGCCCGGAAAAAAAGGGAAACGTTCTACTGTCCCTCGATGAGAACATTGAAGTGGCCAGCGAAATAACCTTGAATTACCACCAGCAACCCTTTTCCATACAGTTTGTGGGGCTGGAGTTCACCGGCCCGGGAAACATCCGCTACGCCACCATGCTAGAAGGATACGAAGAGCATTGGAACTATACCTCTGATCGGGTTTCGGAGCGTTACCTGCAGGTTCCGCCCGGGCAGTACACGTTCCTGCTCAAGGCAGCCAATAGCGATGGCCAATGGATGGAATCCCCCCTGCGCCTGAAAGTAACCATCGCTCCTCCCTGGTGGAAAACCCGGGCCGCCTACCTGGCCTACGGGCTCCTGCTCGGGCTTCTCTTTTATGCCCTCTTCGCATTCCAGCGCCGGCGCCTGCGCCTGCGGGCGCAGCTGGAATTCGAACAGCGGGAAGCGGCCCGGCTCAAAGAGCTGGACGTTGCCAAAACCCGGTTTTTTACCGACATCGCTCACGAGTTGCGCACGCCGCTGACGGTAATCAGGGGCGTGGCGGGGCAGGTTCTGGAAAAACCGCAGGAATGGCTGGAAAAAGGAGTAGAGATGATACAGCGCAATGCACGGCAGTTGTATCTGCTGGCCAACCAGTTGCTGGAGCTGAGTAAGCTGGAAACCGGTTCGCTGAAGGTGAATATGATACAGGCCGATGTCATTCCTTTTATCCGCGCCATCATGGACCCCTTCGCCACGCTCGCTACGGCAAAAGGAATCCGCTGGAACGGCGCGCTTCATCCGGAACAGCTGGTCATGGACTTCGAACCCGACAAGCTCCAGAAAATCGTATCCAACCTCCTGTCCAATGCCCTGAAATTTACTCCCGAAGGAAAGTCCATCACGGCCAGGAGCCGGCAAGTGATAATTGAAGGCAAGCCTCATTTTGAGTTCACGGTCGAAGATACCGGCAGGGGAATACCCCCCGAAGAGCTTCCCTTTGTTTTCGACAGGGGCTTCCGGGGCAAAGGGAGCCTGCCCGGAGCCGGCATTGGCCTTGCCCTCGCCCGGGAACTGGCGTTCCTCTTCGGAGGTACGATTGAAGCCCGGAGCCCGAAAGGCGCCGGCGCCTCTTTTCGCGTCCTGTTGCCCATTCACCGGGAGGCGCCCGCAGACAAACCGGCGCCCCTGCCCCCCATGGGAGAAACCCTGCCGGAGAAAGGCGCCAAAGCCCATACTAACGGCGCCCCGCATACCTACCAACTGCTGATCGTTGAAGACAATGGGGACCTCGTCGAGTACCTGAGCGCCATTCTCAACAGCAGTTTCAGGCTGCTGGTGGCCAGAAATGGCCAGGAAGGCCTGAATAAGGCCATTCAAAAAGTACCGGACATCATCATCAGCGATGTGATGATGCCGGAAATGGATGGCATCGAGCTGTGCCGGCAACTGAAAGCCAACTTAGAAACAAGCCACATCCCCGTCCTGTTGCTCACCGCCCGGACGGATGTTGCCTCCCGCACCGAAGGGTATCAGGCCGGCGCAGACGCCTATCTCCCCAAGCCATTCGACCGGGGAGAACTTTTCGCTCAGCTCCGGCAACTCCTCGATAACCGGAAACGGTTGCAGGAATATTTCAGCGAACGCCTGCCTCTTTCCCAACCCGATTTCGGAAGCCAGCCTTTGGCGGGCCAGGAAGAAGAATTTCTGCTCAAGGCCAGGGAGGCTGTGGTAAAAAACATATCAGTCCCGGAATTTGGCCCTAAACAGCTGTGCCGGGAATTGAATATGAGCAAAACCCAACTCCACAATAAGCTCAGAGCGCTGACCGGCCGTTCCACGGCCCTGTTCATCCGCTATATCCGCCTCACCTACGCCAAAGAGGCCCTCGAACGGACACCCGGCCTGACGGTCAAGCAGGCCGCTTATGACTTCGGATTCAAAGACCCCAATTACTTCTCCCGCATCTTTAAAAAAGAATTCGGCGTGAACCCCACAGATATACATCAATAAACGGCTATTTGGAACAATAGTCCAGATTTTTGGAACAATAGTCCAGATGCCCACAACAATATAGTTGCATATTTGAGGTGAGCATGAGCGCCTCGTGGCAGAAGGTAAAGCCAGCGAAAAAAGACCTTGAGGCCTTCCTACTCGCCTCAAAAAATCAAGGGGGTCATTAGCTATGCTAAATACCCTGAAAGGGGGGAATAACAAAACATGGGTCCGGTGCAGAATTGCGCTGCGGCAAATCAATCTGTGGAACTACGATGGCTTCTAACCCCGTTATCCCTCCTTTCCCTTCTAAAACCCATATTTTTGCATAACGATTTTAGAGAAAGGTGGGCGCCGGTAAGCGGGCGTTCTCCTTTTTTTGTTCTCATTTCACAAACCCTTCGATGTAAAGTACTTCCGCCCGGCGCTGGCCATGAAAGTACACCTTTATTTTCTTGTAGAAATACCCCAGGTCCCGTGCGTCATATTCAATGGAAATAACACCGGTGCTGTCCGGCGGGACGGCGGCCGCATCCCAGCCGGGAGCGGTACAGCCACAGGAGGGGCGCACATTGTCGATGACCAGAGGTTCCCCACTGATATTTCGGAACCTGAATTCGTGTTTTGCCGGCTTCCTGTGAGGGATGTCCCCGAAATCATAGGTGGTTTCCGCCAGCCACTCCACCTGGGAGGCAGAAGGCGGGGCGCCTGCCATCAGGAACAGGGAGGAAAATAAGATAAGAAATACACGAATATACATTACGCCTGCTTTTTAGAGTTTGTCGAACGGGCAACCATCCAGCAATCAACCAATTTTACCCGGCTGAGCCTCAGCCAAGACGGGCAACCAATCCAATCCCTCCCCTCCCTCCCGCACCTCCCACGTATGGTCGGCCAGGAGTTCGACGGTGGCGATGAATTTATAGGGCGGGTTCTTGCCCCACTCCCGGGGAGCGACCATGGAAAGCACGAAATCTTCATCCTTGCGTTCGTAGAGGTGATAGGTGGAGCCGATCAGCGGTTCGAAGTTCATTTCGGCATTGTAGATCATCTCGGAGATGGCGACCCGGCCCTGAATGGCCTTTGCCTGCCGGGCCAGCAGCTCGATCTGCTTTCTGATCTGTTCGAGCTGCATGTCCGTCTGTTTGTACATGGCCGTCACGGCCCGCCCTTTGGCCTTTCCTTTGTCGATGGGCCTGACCTGCACACCGCCCACTGTATGGGCGTAGGGCAGGTTGTGGGGGGTTTCCGCCACCTTGTCCGGGTCGATGGGGTTGATGAGATCC
>JAGFJE010000025.1 GCA_024103175.1 Phaeodactylibacter sp. | reverse complement strand
GGCCACTCCAGCCCCTTCACCTTGGGCCAGCCCGTGGTTTTAGCCCTGGATTCGCATAACAATATAACCATCCAACCATCCACTCTCACCCACAGACCCCCTTATCAACCGCCCACCTCACCAACTGCGCTTTCCGGCTGATGCCCAGCTTGCTCTTGGCGTTGCGGATATGCGTTTCGGCCGTCACTTTGGCGATGTTCAGCGCCTCGCCGATCTCCCGGGCAGTCAGGCCCTCCACCATCAGGCAGAGAATCTCCAGTTCCCGTTCTGTCAGGCTGATCTCTTCTTCTTCCTCCTCGGGCGGCCCGGAGAAGTAGATGTCCAGGATCTCGGGCGGGATGATGCGGGCGCCTTTGCTGACGGCATGGATGGCGTAGACCAGGGCCTCCTTGCTGTTGTCCTTGAGAACGTAGCCCATAGCGCCGGCATCCAGCACGCCCTTTACAAAAGCTTTCTTTTTGAACATGCTGAGGATGACCACTTTCGTCCTGGGGTATTGGCTGGCGATAGCCCTGGTCGTTTCAATACCGTCCATCACCGGCATCCTGATGTCGAGCACGGCCACATCCACGGGCTGCTTTTCCAGGATACCGATGGCGTCCCGCCCGTTGTGCACGATGCCGGCGACCTCTATGCCCGGCTCCTTCTCCAGGAAAGCCAGAATGCCGTCCGTTGTGATCTTATGGTCATCGGCAATGAGTACTTTGATCATGGTTGATTGGGTTTTAGTTTTCCTGAACGGGGATATCTATCATCACAGTAGTGCCCCGCCCTTTGGCGGTGTCGATCTTCAGCTCACCGTCCAGCTTATTGACGCGGGATTCCACACTTTTCAGGCCCATGCCGCCGTCATTGACGGCGCGTTCCAGGTCGAAGCCCCGGCCGTCGTCTTCCACCATGATGTTGACTACTCCGTTAAAGCGGTTGACCTGCAGGGTCAGCTTTTTGGCATTGGCGTATTTGACAACATTGGCCGTCAGTTCCTGGATGATGCGGTAGATCTGTATTTCCAGCTTGCTGTTGAGGCGTTCCTGAAGGCCGTGGGTAGACAGTTCCACCTTTAGCCGCCCGGTTTCCCGCAAGTCCTCGGCGGTGGCTTCCAACTGGGCCTTAAGCCCGAATTTGACGATGATACCGGATATCAGGTTGTAGGAGATCTCCCGCAGTTCATCGACGGCATGGTCGAGCAGTTCCGTCCCTTTTTCAAACTGCTGCCGGTTTTCGGCCTGGAAGGCTTCAATTTTGGCGTCCAGCGAAGTGATCTTCATCTTTGCCATGGCGAGCATGCTGCCCAGGCGGTCGTGCAGGTCCTGCCCGATGCGCTGCCGCTCTTCGTCCCGCCCATCGATGTAGGCATAGGCGCGCTCCAGTTCCTGGTGGTTGAGGGCATCCTCCAGTTCCAACCGGGCCACCTGCTCCCGTTTGCGGTTGATAAAAGCATAAAAAGCCGCTCCCATGAAGAGCAGCCAAACCGCCAGAAAGCCGATCAGGCCGAAGTAGATGAGCTTCTGCCTTTCCTCCCGGGACAGTTTCAGCAGGGCCTGGTTGTAGGCTTTCTCCAGGTTGACCTCCTGGTTCAGCCCCGCCACCATGTTTTGCTCCAGGCTGTCGCGCAACAGCAGATGTTGGTTATTGTAGCGCAGCGCTTTCCGCAACTCGCCCTCCTCCTGATGGGCGATGGAGAGGTGGAGCAGCACATTGCTCCTGAGCGCCGGCAGTTGCAGCGCCTCCAGCATCTCCAGGCTCTTTTCATATTGCTGGATGGCTGCCTTATAGTCTCCCTTTTCGGCGTATATCCTGCCCAGGTTGAAATGGATATCGGCTATTTCCCGCTGGTCCCCCATTTTTTCAAATGCGTTCAGCCCGTATTGAAAATTGGCGAAAGCACTATCCAACCGGCCGGTTTCAACGAAGATGGCGCCTTTGTTGCGGATCAATGAAGCGAGGTCGTCCGCCTCCAGCTTTTTCAGTTGTAGCGCGCTATCATAGTAGAGGAGCGCCCGGTTGAAGCTATCGCGATAGAAATAATGATTACCCAGGGAGTTGTAGCACTTGCCGATGTATTGCTCCTTATCGGAGCCCCTGAGCAGCGCAAGGCTCTCCTGAAATGCCTGTTTTGCCGCGGTATGGTTGTTCAGCGCCTGGTAATAGATGCCCTTATTGATGAGGTTGAGCGCCCGGCCAAAATCGCTGTTGAGCGATTCGTAGATACGGCGCGCCTGGTCCAGATGATGGCCGGCCCCGCTGTAGTCGCCCATGGTGGTATACAAGCCCCCCAGGTTGTTGTGCAGGCGGGCGCCATCCGAATTGACATCCTCGCCGCCCAGTACTTCCAGCCCTGACAAATAGTACTCAACCGCCTTCTCCGCCTTGCCTTCCTGCCGTTTAAACAGGTTGCCCAGGTTGTTGTAAATACTGGCGGCGCCCCGCTTCAGCCCCAGGCCCAGCCTGATGTCCAGCGCCTGTTTAAAATAAATAAGCGCACTATCCAGTTGTCCGCCGCTGTCGGCCAGCAAGCCCAGGCGGTTAAGCGCGCTGCTCTCTCCTCTGGGGGCATCGAGTTTTTTTGCCAAAGCCAGGGCTTCCTGCGCCCACCCTATAGCAGCATCGCGGTATTCAGGAGTATTCCAGAAATCATACGCCAGCTCATTGAGCACTTCCAGGCGAAGCGGCTCTGGGGTGGAAGGGTTCTCCAGGAGCTTCAAAAGCTCCTCCTCTTCCGCATCCATAATGTTTACTTCCTGGGCCTTCAGCGCCGGATGGACAATACAGGCCAGCAGGAATGAAAATAGTATTTGTTTCATGGCTTTCAGGTAAGATGATGGTGCGGTTTCTTTCAGGGCACGGGGCGCCCTGCCTCATCCGCCTCGGTAGCGCTTACGGTGCTTTTGTTTTTTTTCTCTTCTTCAGCAGTATCAGCGCTGCGCGTTCCCGTCCTCATGACGGCCTCCACAGTGATGATGCCATCGTCATCTGGAAAGGCCAGGGGCCCCAGGTCAATGGTATGCACTACTGGAGTCAGGTAGTTGAATTCCGGGATAGAAATATCCTGAGCAATGTTCAGACTGACCGTTAAAATGCCTTCATCCTCCACCAGGTGGGTATCCAGTTGAAACCCGGCGGCCCGGTAGTTGCTTTTATCGCAAAAAGTGACGGCGTGCAGGAAATATTCATTAGGAGCTCCTACAATGGTGCGGCGCGCGATTTGTACCTGTGGCTTGAATAGCTTCATGGGCGTTAGGTTTGGCTTAATTAATCGTAACACAGGTCAAATTACTAATTTTTGCCGTCATCCGAATTCAAATTTCTGAATTTATGCGTTTCGGCGCCCTCCACAGAAATCAGTATTTTTTTCTACTCATTTACAGGCATCCAGCTGTCACCGAAAACAAGTACCAAAAATCGCAGCGGATTTCTTTAACTTTGTACTCTGCTAACCAACCAATTAAGCACCATGAAAACCCTTTATGCCCTGCTGGTTGCCGTTAATGACTACCTCCCTCCCGTTAATCCACTCGCCGGCTGCCTGAACGACCTGAAGCAACTCCAGGCCTACCTGGAAGCCCACTGCCAGGCCAACGGCCATAACTTCCGGCCTCTGGTGCTGGCCAACGAGCAAGCCACCCGCGATAATCTGGTCAAGAGTTTCGAGCATTTTCAGAAAGCCACAGAAGAGGATATTTGCCTGTTCTTCTTCGCCGGCCACGGTTCCCGCTGCAAAGCGCCGGACGCCTTCCGCCACCTGTCGCCCAGCGGTAAGGTAGAATCTTTAGTATGCTGGGACAGCCGCCTTCCCGGGGGGCGCGACCTGATGGATAAAGAGTTGTCGTTCCTGATCTGGAAAGCCACACAGGGGTGGGATGTCCACTTTTTAGCGATTACGGATTGCTGCCATTCGGGCAAGGTAACCAGGGAGGCGGAAGTGAGGCTGCGGGAAGTCACAGAGGTGGGGAAAATGATACCCGCCGAGCAATATTTGGGGTTTGAGCATTATAGGCCGGCGGGAGAAGGGCTTTACAGCCCGCCCCGGGGGCGCCGCTACGTGCACCTGGGGGCGGCGCGGGATGTGGAAACGGCGAAGGAGGTATATGCGAAGGGTGCGCCGCGGGGGGTGTTCTCCTATAGCCTGGTAGAAGCCCTGGAGCAATCCAATGGCCAGCTTTCATATGCTGAACTCGCCGGCAGGGCCAACCTGCGGGTTCGTTCGCTTGTCCGGGATCAATCCGTACAATTAGATGCAGCAAATGAATCCGATAAGAAAGGACTGTTCCTAACGGGAGTTACAGCTGGAGAGGGGCGCATTTTTCTGCTGGCTCACGATAGTAAACTGGGGTGGGTGCTGAATGCCGGCGCTATTCATGGTATTCAAAAGGGGGACGAAGAGTTCCCCACTGTTTTTCGCGTAGAGAATACAGGCCAACAGATCACTGTATACCGGGTGCAGGCGAACCGTTCACAGGTGGAAGGAGCGGAGGGGTTGGATAAGGAGCGGCAGTACCGGGTGGCGCCGGTTCACCTGGCCACCCCCAAGTTATTACTGGCCTTTGCAGAGGGTAGCGAAGAGGAAGGCGTCACGCAAATTGAGACGCTTCTCCAACGCAACAGATCTCCCCTTTTTTCTATCGTGGGAGATAAAGGCATGGCCGATTACTGCATACATGCCCGGCAAGGAGCCTGGTTTCTGAGCCGTTTGTTTGATGATATTCCTCTTTTTCAAAAAGTACAGGGCTATACCGAAGCCGCCGCTACCGATTTCCTCAACCGGCTGGAAACGGTAGCTCACTGGCAGCAGCTGCTTCGGTTGTCCAACCCCGCCTCCAGCATCCGGGATAATGAGTTAGATATTTCCCTCTACCGAGTGAGAGAACCCGGCAACACAGAAGACGATGCGCCGGTAGATCTGCTGGACTGGCGTACTGTCAACGATTTTGAATACGTGCGGAAAGATGGTGAATGGCATCGGCCGTCTTTTCAGTTCAAGGTGAAAAATACGGGCCATCGTACCCTCTGGTTCAGCCTGCTATTCCTGGCGGATGATTTCAGCATTACCAATCAGCTGTTGCCTAAACAGGCTCTGGAGCCGGAGCAGGAAGCATGGGCATTCGATCTTTACGACGGCCATCCCTATCGCACCCTCCCCCTGGAAATAGGCAGCCACTACCTGGACAAAGGAATAGATGCGATCGAAGAATACCTCAAACTGATCA
>JAGFJE010000014.1 GCA_024103175.1 Phaeodactylibacter sp. | reverse complement strand
GGCGTGCTGCAGAGATCCAGTTCCCAGCTATTGGCCTGGCCTCCATCCTGGTCGAAGTGGTCGGAGATCGTCAGTTTCCATTCGCCCTCCGCCGGTTCTCCGATAAATACAGATAAGGCGTCAATGGGTTGGAAGGTTCCGGAGATGGCCGGGTAGGAGTTACAGGTAGATTCCAGGCCGGCGGCGGTAAGCAGGGCGTCGTCCGCAAAGCTCAACATCAGGTTGGCCCCGGAGCAGCCGAAGAAGGAGGCCGGAAAACCGGGGCGGTCGAAGAGGTGGACAATGGTTCCGGAGGGCGACTGGAGGTAGGCGGACAGGTCGCCAACATAAGAATGCTCAATGTCGAGGTTGCGGATGGCGATGCCGGCAACGGCGCCCGCCGACTCCACCCGGATGGTGGAAGTAACGGAATTGGCGCCCTGAGGAGAGATGAGGACGGGCGGCCCGGTGTAAGGGCTGTTCCGGCAGAGTATGGCGGCCGTGGTAAATTCGACGGTAGCCGACCAGGGGCCTGCCCCACAGACATTGTGCCCTCTTGCCCTTAAGTAATAGGTCGATGCCGGCTCCAGCACCAGCCCCTGGAAGTAAGGAGCAAGCAGGCCGCCGGCGGAACCGGAGATGTCGGTGAAGCCACTGTCGGCAGCTACCTGCAGCTCATAATTGGCCGCCAGCGGGTGGCCCGTCCATTGAAATGCCGGGGCCAGCGTCTGCCCCATCGCTCCGGAAGAGGGAGCGGTGATTGTCGGCGCCGGAGGCGGTTGGTTTAAGAGAGCCAGTGTTGCTTCCGTTTCCACGTTGTTGTAGGTGCTCTGTGCATGGACCGTGAAGGTGAAAATACCACTGGAAACAGAAGCATTGAAAATGTTGAGGGCCAGGGTTGCCGTTTCGCCCGGGTTTGCCGGATTGGGGCTGAAAGAAGCGCTGATACCAGAGGGTAAGCCGGAAGTGGTGAGGTGTACGGGCACAGAGAAACCTTCTCCTATCCGCACCGTGTACCGGGCTGTTCCGGGGACGCAGGCCTCCTGGCTGTCGTCGGCCACTGCAATGCCGGCGTTGCAACCGGAGAGCCGGCGGCCGTCCAGGAAAAGGAGGTTGGTGTTATCGGGGTCCAGCCAGTCCTTAAGGCGGGTGTAGGGGGTTCCTCCTCCCGTCCAGGAGAACCGAAACCACCCGAAGGCATCGTACTGGCTGTTGTTGCAGCTGGCGGCTCCTCCCCGCAGCTGCCCCACTACTCTTCGCTGCCGGTCGAACAGGGGAGCCCCCGAGGAGCCCGATTCGGTGGAGCCGATGTCCCAGGAAGGGATGATCAGGTGGTTGCCGCCCGGCACCGGCATGCTGCCGCTTCCCCAGGCGCCGGCATAAGTGTCGGAAAAGGAAAAGCTGATGCGTTTTTCGCTGCCGTCCGGGTGGTGGATGCAGGCCAGGGTGTCTTCCGGCGGAGCCGCATCCCGCGTCCATCCGGCAAAAAAAGCCTGGGAATTCTCGGCGACAGGGTCATCCAGTTCGATGAGGGTGAAATCGGTGGGCGCATACCCCGCCCGGTAAATGGCGCCGGTGTTGAAATTTTCCAACTGGCCGTCTCCCGGGCCCCCGCTGGCCATGGAACCCGGCTCGCGGCAGTAACTGTTCTGGTAATTCCAGTATACGACCACCGATGCCGAGTTGGAAGCATTGAGTTCGCAGTGGTTGGCCGTGATGAAATAAGGCGTGCAATCATTGCGGGTGTTGTTGACGAGGAATCCCGTGCAGAAGGTGCTGCCTCCCAGGCCGTAGACGGCCACCGACCGGATGGCTTCCCGATAGGGCTCGACAATACTCCATCCATCGCCGGGGCCACAGATGACATCGAGGTTGCAGGCGCCGGAGAGCACTCCGGTGAACCCCAGGAAATCGTGGTTGACGGTAGCCAGGCGGAGCCGCAGGGCCTGTCGGCGCCCGCCCGGCACCTGCACTTCGAGGACGGCTTCACCGCCCGGCAGGATGGGGGTCCAGAGCTGGTAATGTGTTTCGTTGTCCGCCGCGGTGAATGGCCCCAGAACCGGTTTCCGGCCGGGGCCGTACACAAACAGGCTGCCGCCGGGGGGCATGTAGTATTCCAGAAAACCGAAATTAAGGGAATGGGCTCCGGGAGAACTGATGCGCAGGCGCCATACTTCCGTTCCATCCGGCAGTTTTTCCCACAGGCCGTGGGTTTGAGGGGCGATGTCTACTTCAAAAGGTATGGCAAAACGAGGGGGGCGCCCCGGCGCCCGGCTTTGAAGCTCTTCCCGTAGTAAGGCCTCATTGTCGACCGGGCCCAGCAGGACCTTTTCCACCTCCTGGAGGGGAGTAGGGCTTGGCGCAATGCCATTACCCGGGTATTGTGCTTCGGCCGCCGCCAGGAAGTACAATGACCCAACCATGCCGATGAATAGGCGTTTCATTTAATCTTTTGATTCCAATACCAAATTTATGGTATAATGAATGGATGGGCAAAAGAGTTTTGGATTATGGCCGGTTGGAGACATTTGAGGGTGTAAAGGTGTGTAGGTGTAAAGGTGTGTAAAAGTGTAAATGTGTAAAAGTGTAGATGTGTATAGGTGATGGCCGCAAACCCTCTATTTTCAGCGGCCTGGCGAATAGCGAACACCGAATTCCGAACAGCGCCCCGCATGGAGCCTCATTTCCGCTTTTCCACTTTTACACAAAACGGGCCCTCCCGGCTTCATTCACTGCCCTGCAAAGAACACCGCATTGCCGAACAAGAACTTACCGTTTTCCCAGAACCCGCGGAAGAGGGGGTTATCCACCATGTAAATGGCGGCGCCCCGGCCTTTGTTCTGTACGGCGAAGATGGCCGTGTTTTTGGTATTCTCGAGGGCGGTGGCGCCGGCGAAGCCGATTACTTCCGGGGTTTCGCCGATATAACCGACATTCCAGGTGTCTTTGAGCAGTTGGTAGAACCGGCTGCTGGTCTTCAGGGAGTAGTAGCTGTCCAGGCCGTAGGCCAGAGGGTGGGTGTCGTCGAGCTGTAGTTTGAAGATGGCCCCGGGGATGCTTCGGCTGATGTAGCGCCGGGATTGTTCGCCGTAGGGTTCCAGCCGGCGGTCCAGGCTTATCATTTCCCGTTCTTCCTCAGCGGCCGCTTCCTCCTCTTCGGTGGCGTAACGGGAAAGGCTGAAGCCTTCCTTCTCCTCCAGGGCGGAGAGGGCTCTGCCGATAGCGATCAGCCTGCCGCCCCGGCTGATCCATTCGCTCAGGGACTCCATGCCTGCCTCGCTAATGTCGTATCTGCCTTCCGGCATAACCAGGACGTTGTAATCCGAAAACTCGATGCCGGCAATCCTGTCCGTACCAATAGGGAATAGAGGGTAACCGAGGTCTTGTTCGAAAAAATACCAGACTTCCCCGTAACTGTTGGCGTCGGTATCTTCTCCGGTGAGGACGGCCACCCGGGGCGTTTCGATGAATTGCAGGTTGGCGGACCCCAGGTCGAACCCGTTGTCGGCGAAACCGGTGCTCACCGGGTAAATCGGTTGTTCGAATTCGCGGGCGGCGGCGAGGGCCAGGCCGTGGAGGCGGGAAGGTTCCATTTTGCGGTTATCGGCCCGGGTGATGACAATAGTTCCGGGGGCATACTGGCGCCCTTCCAGTGAAAACGGGCCGTTGGCGAAGCGGGCCTTGACGCCTTTTTGCAGCAATGCCGCCAGGTAGCGGGCGCTGGCCAGGGAGGCCCATTCCACCAGATAGGCGTAGGGCGTCTCGGCGGCCTCCGACGGGGCAACGTACGGGGGCGCCTCAAACGGTAACCCGGCGTCTATGCGCCGGGTGGTGGCGTAAGCTTCCAGCCCGTAGGCGTAAGGCAGGGCCCAGGCGGTAATATCGTAGGTGAGGGTATCTTCAAGCTCCGGTTCCGGTTCCAGCAGTACCTGGGCCAGGACAGACATGGGCTGGTAGGCGCTGATGATGAGGTCTTCGGGTTGAATGGAAATATTCTCCTCTTTGCCCGACTGATAATTGTATGCCCAGGCGCTGCTGCCGTTGCCCGCCCGGCCGTACCGGATGCCGTTACGGGCGAGTATTTCCCGGAATGCCCGGAGGCGCCCTTCCGGGTTGCTTCCTCTGATGATGAAGGTTTTGTACTTGCCAACGGGGTCGTTATTGGCGCGGGAGAAATATTCCTGGAACTGTCCGGTGAGCCGCCGGGCATTTTTAGAAGACACCTCCACCGTAGAGAGAGCCGTAGCGGTATGGCGCTGTATGCGGCCGAGCAGGGTGAGGGTGTCTCCGTTCTCCATCTCATATGCCCGGCCGGCGATACCGTGGCCGGCCTGTTCGTGCGTCATGCCAATGGCGCCGTTGAAGGTGGGGTAGGTGTCTCCGTAGCTGGGGTAGAACAGGTCGAAAACCTCGCGGGTAAAGTACAGCCAGCCCTTCTGGTCGAAATAGCGGGCGTGGTTCCTGCCGATGTCGTACTGAAACTCCGACTGCCAGCTGGAGATGTACTGGTGGAAGGGCGGCGCCGCCGGTGCGAAGTAGTAGTGGTCATTGGGGAACTGCTCGTGGAAATCGACATGGATATGGGGCATCCACTCCTGGTATTTTTCGATCCGGCTCCGGGTCTCTACCTGGGTCTGCCAGGCCCAGTCGCGGTTGAGGTCGAAGAAGTAGTGGTTGACGCGGCCGCCGGGCCAGGGTTCGTCGTGCTCGTAGGCGCCGGGCTCGGGCACCGGATGTTTTGTCGCGAAGCGGCGGTACCATTCCGTATAACGGGAAAAGCCATCCGGGTTGATGCAGGGGTCGAGGATGACGATGGTATTCTCCAGCCAGGAAGCGGCTTCCTTATTGTCCGGGCGGGCCAGCTCGTAGAGAGTGGACAGGGAAGCCTCCGATGCGCCGGCCTCATTGCCATGGACGCCGAAGCTGAGCCAGGCGATGGCCCGGTCCAGCGTGCTGTCGGGTTCTCCGTCCAGCAGCCCGGTGTGGCGCAGATTATTCCGGCGGATGTCCTCCAGCCGGGCCAGGTTTTCCGGAGTGGAGATGAAGGCCAGCAGGAGGGGGCGGGCTTCGTTGGTGGCTCCGTATTGAAGCAGTTGCACCCGGGGGCTGTTGTCGGCTACGTGCCGGACGTAATCCACCAGAAGGTAATGAGGCGTAAACTGCTCCCCGTGCCCGTGTGGCAGAAATTCGGAAGGAGAAAGCAATTGCCCGTTCAAAGTAGCATGGAGGCAAAGGCTTACAGCCAGGATCAGGAATATGCGGACCATGGAGTTTTTTTCTTGTGAGGTAATTGCTCACAATGATACGAAATCCGGAGAAGAAAGGAATGAAGGGTCAAATCAATCCTTCATTCATTCCTTCATTCCTTCATTCCCTCATTCCCTCATTCCTTACTTCTGATAGAGCGTCTTAACCGGCACATCGATACCGAAGGCCAGGAACCCCCGGAGGGACCGCACCGACATCTGATCTCCATTGGTTTCGAGGTACTGCGGGCCGTAATGGCCGCCCAGGCCGATGTAAAAGGGCGTATCCTTGAGGTTCCAGTGCAATTGGAGGCCTGGTTTAAATACGTTTCTGAAGGTGAAAACGGACTCCGCATTAAAGCTCGATCCTCCCCGATAGGAGAGCAGGGCGCCCAGGTCGAGGAAGGAGAGGAATGCGGAAAACGACCGGTTTTTCTTACCCAGCAGCGTACTGATGCTGATCCCGACCGGGATGGTGGGAGCCAGGCTCAGGAACTCCTCGGCGCCCATCTCGTCCCCATCCCAGGACTCGAAGCCGAAGTTGCCGCCGAGGTAGGCGTTTATTCCCACCGAAAGTTCTTCCCGCCGTTTGGTGCGGGCGCTTCCCGGAGGGTCGGCGATGCCATTGACAAGCCCTTTTACTTCCGCTCCTTCTCTGGCGTCGATCAGCCCGGCGATAAAATCACCGTAGTCACGGAAGAATTGAATGGCCGGTTTCCGTTTGGCCGTCGTCATATCATCTGGTGACAAGCCGCTGAGCTGTGCGATGGCGGTGTCCAGGCTGGAAAACAGGCGGATGGCCGAGCTGACGGCGTGGCGGTGGTCTTTGATGTTGATGTAATAGATAAAATCCATGGCCTGGCCGGTAACTTCCGGCAGCCCTTTCATTTTGGGATACTGTTCGGTAAGGGGGTCGAACTGGCGTGTATTGCCGCCGGGCTGGGCCACCAGCGGAAGCTCGAGGATGCGGTTGAACGCATTGACGGCAAAGGAAGCCTTGCGGTAGAAGGCCAGTGAGTCTTGCTTGGCACCACTGCTGCTGTCTGTCAGGGCCGGCAGGTCGCGGACGGTCAGTTCTACAAGCTGCGCCATGCCGTCCGGGGAAAAGCGCCCGATATCCCGGATATTGGTAAGGCGTTGGTTCATCAGGCCGAGGAACGCCCGTTGCCGGATGCCGCCGTCAAAGACGGTATTAAGTTGCTCCCGGGTCAGCCAGGGGGAGTCTTTCTCATCAGAGCGCAGGCCGTACATCAGTTGGGTGAGGATCTCCGTAAGTTGCAGCAGAGGCTCCGCATTGTCTCTGCCTTTGATCTGGCGGATGGCCCATTTGCGGTCGAGGGCCGCCAACTGGCCCTGCAGCGTACGCAGGTTTTCGGACAAGGAGTCGATCCCCACAATGATGTCGGAATAAGGGGTTACCGGGGCTTTGTCGAGCAGGTATCCTTTTACCGGGCTGCCGGCTTTCCTGTCCGGGTATTCCCGGCTGAGCTTATCGTTTAGCGTGATGAGCCGTTGTTCGATCTCGACGAGGCGTTCTTTGGCCCTTTCCAGTTTTTCTTCTCTGGAAAGGAGGAAGGAGGGCTGGTCCATGATGTCGCTGAAGTCATCGGCGATGGCCGCCAGCAGTTGCAGGGCCAGGCGTTGGTCGCGCGAGAGCGCCGGCTGCCAGTACTGCAGGGTGGAGCGTATGGTGTCGTGTAATTGCAGGCGGCTATCTTCCATCCTTTCCAGGGCCCGGCGCAGGGCGCCCTGCGGGTCGTTGGCATTTATCCATTTTTCCGCGGCCAGTTTGTTGGCGGCCAGGCTTTTTTGCCAGTTGCGCAGGATCTCGTCAACAGGCATCTGCGCGTACCAGCTGCCGTTCAGGTTTCTGGCCAGTTCGAGCCCGGCGGCCCTCCATTGGCTGGGGGTATATTCCCGCCCGAAGAACTTATCGTAATCACTGACCGTATTCATGTCCAGGACGTAAGCGGAGTCCAGCTCACCGCGCAGCAACTGGGGCAGCATGCTGAGGTCATATTCGTTGCTGCTGCCGGAGAGGATGACTTCCAGGTCATACTCTTCCTTGTTCAGGTAGGTGTCTAGGGTCAGGTTGCGGGGCAGGTCGGGGAAGGCGTCCAGAAAGGCGTTGATGCTGTCGCGAAGGCTGTTCTCTGCCCCGTCCAGCATAATGTAGATGTTACCCAGGTTGCGTACGATATCTTCCGTGGTGGAAACGACGTTGAGGTATTCCGGGCTGTTGTAGGCCGTATCTGCCAGTCGGAGGTTGACCTCCTTTTTGGCTTCCCCGTAGGAGTCGTACAGGTATCGGCTGGTGATGGGAATGATCTCCTCCAGTTCGTATCCGTTCTGCGCCATGCCGGCCATGGAGTAAACCACCAGCAGGTTATAACTGATGGGGTCGTCCTGTAGGGCTTTGAAATATTCTTTGCGGAGCATCAGGTTGGGCAGGCGAATGCTCAGCAGTTGGAAATCTTCGTAAAAGGCCTGCCGGAGCCGTTCGAGAAAGGTGCTGGAATAGGTGAAATCATGGCCGGTGAAGGTGCCCACGACGGTTGGAAAGATCTCCTGGAAGTCGTGCACCTCTTTGCCGATCAGCCGTTCCAGGAAATTCACTGCTACTTCCTGTTGCGCCTTGATCAGCACGAACTCGAACAAACCCTGGATAATGGCAGGCGGGTCGACGATGCCGCGGCTCACGTTCTGGTTGCTGCCCTCCGCCGCCAGGCGAAGCGAAGTGGTGTTCTTCACGGGCGGTATGCTGTAGCGCTGTAAGGTATTGTTCACCGAGAGGTAGGAAGACGGCGAAACGGCCGTCTCGGCGTGCAACAGGTTGATCATCTTGTGGCGGGGAGCGGCCCTCAGGGCGTAGAGGTTTTCCTCGAACCGGCGGGTGAAGGCAGAGTCGGCCACCTCCGGAAAAATGTAAATGCTGTCTTTCTCGATCAGCCCTTCAATGAGGGGGTTGTCTTTGTATACTTCCGACAATCCGTTCAGTTGGGCTTCCGCATAGGAAGCCGGCCCGGCGGGGTTGTCGTAATTGTACAGAATAGCCAGCGCTTTGGCCGAAGCCTCCCGAACGATGGAGTCGGAACTGATCGTATCTCTGTGCGCCAGGATCTCCAGCGCGGACAACAGGGCCTCGGTGTCTTTGAACAGGCTCTGCCCGTTCAAGGGCAGGGAGGCCAGATAAATTGCCGGAAGCAGAAAAAATGCTCGAACGATTTGCATGACGGGATGGGGAAATGATGATGGAATCAGGTTTCTGGGTTATGTTTTTAAAATCAGGCGTCGCCGGTATTAGCTGTTCGACGCCGGATCGCTACACATTGTGCGAATACCGAACAGCGAAAACCGAATACCTGTCAGGGAACAGGTTCCGGGCACCTCTTCTCGATGTTGTCGTTGTATTCCCGAAGCAGCTCGGTAAACTCTTCCACCTCTTCGGATCTTGAAAAAGCTTCGTCAAACCTTTTAAAGAGGATGACATCGGTTTTTTTTGCCGACGTTTCGTTCGACACCAGCGCATCGCGATACCGGGTGAAAAGGGTTTGGTAGCTGCCATTGGCGTCGTCGAGGTTTTCCTCCTGCTCCGGTTCCAGGCCGCCGGCCTTGAAGCCGGCCACTTTGGGTTCTATGGTTTGCCGTGTCAGCCGGATCTGGTTGAGCATCAGGAGGTTTACGGTGGAAGTGCCTCCCTCGGCGAAGATGTTCCTGGATCTGGGAGTATGTAGCTCCCGGAAGGTTGTCAGGAAAGTGTCCATGGCATCAGAGAAGGCGTCGAGGTCATCTTCCGGGGCGCTGTTGAGCCAGATGATCTGCCGCAGCAGATAGACTTCGTCGAAGGCTATGGGTTCAGCCCAGGTTTCGGGTTCGTCGAAGCGGCGGAAGGTGAGCTTGATTTTTTCCCTGAGGGTATTCAGCTTTTCCTCTTCGGCGCTGAAGTTTTCGGTGGCCTGGCCAAGCTTGTACCGGCAGGCCAGCTTGGCGTCGTGGATGATGGCTTTGAGCCGCATGTTCGGGTCTGGCATAGG
>JAGFJE010000013.1 GCA_024103175.1 Phaeodactylibacter sp. | reverse complement strand
TCGAAATGATTGTGGAAGTAGAATAATTTTTTCAGGGCGCTACCCGTCTAACGTTGGACAAGCTCGTACATCGTACACGCCCGTGGGCTGCCATTGGCCCCGTACATCGTACACGCACCCGAAGCTTTTTGTCCAACCCTAGACGGATGCCCTTTCAGGGCGCTATTCACTTCTCTCTCCGGCTTGCACAAATTGTATTTTTTGCCAATACATCCTAAAGTAATATCTTAGGGCCCGAAAAAATTCGGATCAGTATGAAAAACAAATTGTGCCTGGCTCTCCTGATGTGCCTCTCTGCCTACCCATTGCTCAACGCTCAACAATACGACGTGCGGATCGCTTCCACCCGCCTGCCCGTTGAAGAGGTTGATCAGGTGGTTATGCCTCCTCTGGATAACGAGGCTCTCCTGCAGGCCGAACTCGAACGACGGCAGCCGGGCGTCGCGCCCCGCTTTGCCAAACATATCGAAGTGGACATCAGCCCGGAAGACAGGGGCGCCTGGGAAACGCTCCCCAACGGGAAGTCCGTCTGGCGCCTCCGCGTCCTGTCCGCCGGCGCCCACTCCATCAACCTGGGGTTTACCCGCTATGGCATGCCCGAAGGGGGCACGCTCATTCTTTACTCTCCCGATAAAAAGCGGGTCATGGGCCCCTTTACGCCAGCCGACAACGAAGAGCATGAACAGCTGTGGACACCTGTATTCGAAGGGGATGAGCTGGTCATCGAAGTACAACTGCCCACGGCCAAGCGAAGCGCACTACAGCTGCGCCTCTCTTCGGTCAACCACGATTTCCTGGGGTTTGCCGAGGTGGTTTCCGGCTCCTGCAACCTGGATGTCGTCTGCGGAGGAGCCGATGGCTGGGAGATCGTCGACCGCTACCGGGACATCATACAGTCTGTCGCTGTGATCGGCCTCGACGGGGGCACTTTCTGCACCGGCTTCCTGGTCAATAATGCCCGAAATGATTGTGCGCCGCTCTTTATGACGGCCGCTCACTGTGGTATCGGCCCGAACAACGCCGCCTCTCTGGTGGCCTACTGGAACTTTCAGAACAGTTCCTGCCGGCAGCCCAACTCCCCGCAGAGCGGCGGCGCCGGCAACGGAACACTCAACGACTTCAATACCGGCGCCAAACACCTGGCCAGTTACAGCCCTTCTGACTTCACCCTGGTGGAATTTGACGACCCGGTCTCGGAAACGGCCAATGCTTTCTTTGCCGGCTGGGTGGTCGACGACACTCCCCCTCAGGATACGGTGATCTGCGTGCACCACCCGAGCACCGATGAAAAACGGATCAGCTTTGAATTTGGCCCCACCCACATCGGCGACTGGGGCAGCGGGGGCGATGTAGTGCCCGGCGGCGACCACGTCATTGTGCCCGACTGGGATATCGGCACCACCGAAGGGGGCTCCTCCGGGTCGCCCCTGTTCGACCGGGAAGGACACGTAGTGGGCCAGCTCCACGGAGGGGGAGCCGCCTGCGGGAATAACGATTACGACTCTTATGGCTGGTTTTATACCTCATGGGAAGGTGGTGGGACGCCAAGTACCCGGCTCAAAGACTGGCTCGACCCCGACGATACAGGGATTACCCGCCTCGAAGGCCGTTCGCAGATGGCCTGCAGCTTTTTCGTGGCCCCCGCCATCCCATTCCAGGTAGCCTGCTCACCGGATTCCGTCGTTTTCGGCCTGGCGGTCAGTGAAAATTTCACCGGTGAAGTGAACATTAGCCTCAACAGCGTTCCCGCCGGTATCGAAGCGGTATTAAGCTCCAACCCGGCCTTACCGGGAGATACCGTTCAGCTCACCCTTTACAACACCGCCACCCTGCCTACCGGAACCTATTCGATCGACATCATCGGCACAGACCAGATAGAAACGAGCGAAAACCCGATCCAGCTGACCGTTTTTTCCGGTATCCCGGATACAGTTCAGCTTTCCACTCCCGCGGATGGAGTGGAAGACTGGACGATCTTCCCCACTTTCCAGTGGGAAGAGCAGGCAGACGCCATTTATTACGAGTTCGAACTGGCTACCAGCCTAGACTTTGACGACATCCTGGTGGCAGTGGGAGGGCTTACTGTAAATGACGTCACCGGCCTTCATCTGGACCCACAGACGGACTACTACTGGCGCGTTCGGGCAGTCAATACCTGCGGCGCCGGAGAATGGGCGGCTGCCTCTTCTTTCACCACGGCGGCCATCATCTGCTCCCCGGAAACGTCAACGGATGTCCCCGTTGCTATTTCCGAATCGGGAACCCCAACCATCACTTCCTCCATCGAAGTGAACCTGCCCGGAGAGATCATCGAAGTACAGGTGCTCAACCTCGATATTTCCCATACCTGGGTGGGCGACCTGAGGGCTACGCTGATATCCCCTACGGGTACGGAGGTGGTCCTCTTTGACCGCCCCGGTGTCCCGACATCCTCATTCGGCTGCGATGGGGATAATTTATTGCTCAACATTTTCGAAACAGCGCCCAATTCTAGTCAGGACCTTGATAACTCTTGTGGTAACCAGCCTGCCATCTCGGGTAGTTTTCAGCCTGCCCAATCCCTCAGCAACTTCGGAGGGGAGCCCATTAGCGGGACATGGACCCTCTCCATAAGCGATAATGCCGCCATTGACGGCGGCGCCCTCAACGGCTGGGAACTCAATTTCTGCGCCGCCCTGCCTGCTGACGCCAGCCTCACGCCTCTGGAAGATCAGCATACCTTTTGCACCACCGAGGATTATTCTTTTGACATTTTGTTGGGAACCGGTTTTGACGAGGGCGGCGTCCACCTGTCCGCTACCGGCCTGCCTGCCGGCGCGGCTGCTTCCTTCAGCGACACCCTGGCCAGCCCGGGCGCTACCGTGACGGTAACCCTCAGCGGATTAACCGACCCTGGAACATACACCATTACCTTAGAAGGCGCGGACAGCACCAATGTGGGAAGCGCCGACATAGGCCTCACCATACTGGGGGCGCCAGATCCTTTCCCGCTCCTGTTGCCGGCCGACGGCGCTATCGATGTGCCGCTCAACCCCCTCCTGAGCTGGGAAGCCAGCCCGAGCGCCCTCAGCTACACGGTGGAAGTGGCTACCGATCCCGATTTCACCAATATCCTCGTGGCCAATACCCAGGAAAGCAATGTCTTTAACCTCGACGGGCTATTAAACGGAACCACCTACTACTGGAGGGTTGCCGCCACCAATGAATGCGGAACGCTCGAAGCTTCAGCAGCCTCTAGCTTCGTAACTGTACCGGACCTGAGCTTCCTGATCAACCCTCTGTCCGTGGAAGCCTGCCCCTCCGAAATCGCCTCCTTTGAGTTGGCCATCGGCGCGGGCTTTGGGCGCCCCTCCAGCCTGAGCTTCACTTCAGAACCGGCTGCCGAGCTCTCGGCAACCTACTCCGCCGGGCCGGATGGCATCGAGCCCCCGGCAACCATCGCCGTCAACTTCGAAACCCTGGGCGATATAACTCCCGGAAGCTATACCATCACCTTTACCATCGAGGATGGCGCCAACTTGGAAACAGTTGAGGCCGACTTGCTGATACAGCCGCTTCCCGCCGCTCCCGGATTGGACGGCCCGGCTAATGGCGCGGCATTGATGGACGTCATGCCCACCCTCACCTGGGAACAGGCGGCCAATGCGGAGTCGTACCTCGTGCAAGTCAGTACGGATGAAGACTTCTTCAACATCGTTGACGAAGCCGACGTTACCGGCACTACCGCCTACACCGTGGATGTCATGCTGGATGCCGGCCTGTACTACTGGCGGGTATCGGCCGAGAACGAATGCGGCGACGCCTCTTCAGCCATACGTACCTTTACCGTACAGCCCAGCAGTACGGCCGAATTGAACGGACAAACGGTGCGCTTTGCGCCCAACCCCACCAAGGGGGATTTCCAGATCCTCTTCTCCGGCCCGCTGCCGGGCCAGTTGACGGTGGAAGTCTTTTCTCTGGACGGGCGGCGGCTATTGGTGCAGGAGCCGGAGGCCGGCTCCACGGCCGTTACCGTCAACCTGGCGGATTATCCGGCCGGCGGCTATCTGGTGCGGCTGAAGAATGAGGAGGCGGTGTTGGTGAGGAGGGTTTTGGTGCAGAAGTAAAGTGGACGCCATTCCGCATCCTTTAGGGAACGGACAGAATTGAACAGGAGTCATCCCTGATTTTGAAATAGAACGCGGATGACGCGGATACGGCCGGTTTTCGCGGATAGCCCACCTGTGGTCCTCATTCGTGTCGATCCTTATGATCCGCGTCATCTGTGTGCTATTTTCCCAGCGTTAAAATTTGGGATGACTCCTGTTTCTCTCCAAAAATTACTCCACTACAAACTTCACCACCTTTACCCCCTCCGGTGAAGCCACCGCCAGATGGTAAAGCCCTGCCGCCGCGCCAGGCATACTCATCGCTATCCGCTGCTCTCCGGGCTGCGCTTCCAGCCTTTGGGAAAGCAAGTGTTGCCCCTGGCTGTTGAAGATGGTGATGCGGCCCTGGAAAGCCTGCCGGGCATGGAGTTCCAAAGTAAACTGCCCAGGGTTGGGGTTGGGAAACAACCTTATTTCCTCCAGTTCATGGATCTCCGTAGCCGGCGTCAGGCAATCCACCGTTACCACTTCTGATTGCATCATCAAGGGTGAAGTACAAGCCGGAGGGTTGACGGCGGCCACTTCGCAGAACACCTCATCGCCGGTTTCCGGGCCGAACAGGGTGTAGGCGGGCCCGCTCCACACCGAATGCCCGTTGAGATACCACAGGATGTTGGGCTGCGCGCCGCCGTTAATGACATTCGCCTGGAAAATGATGCTTTCCTCTGTACAGTCGCCAACTTCCACCTCTACCGAAAGCGGGTTGTGCAATACAGTAACCCCTAAACTTACGGGATCGGCCTGACAACCGTTGGCGCCGCCGCTCAGCTGATAAACTACCTGCCCTGCCTGCCCCGGAAGTGCCCGAACGCTGGGGCCGCTGAAGGACAACAGGCCGGGCCCATTCCAAAAGTACTGGCTGGCGCCCGTAGCCGACAGCGCAAGGGTATCTCCCAGGCAGGCCGGATCGGCAGACGCCTGAGCGCTGAGCACGGGAATGGGGAGAACATCTACTTCAATAGAAGCGGGCGTGCCCGAGCATCCATTGGTATTCCCCGTCACCTGATACAGGACGGCGCCGGCGGCCGGCGGAGTAGTGATTACGGTATTTCCGACACTGCCGGCGATACCCGGCCCTTCCCAGCTGTAGGTATTCGCTCCATTCGCTGTCAGGGTAAGGCTTTGCCCTTCACACAAGCTGGCAGCGCTGGCCGAGAGGCTCACCTGCGGCAGTGAACTGAACTGCAGGCTGATTGTTTGGGGGGCGCTACTGCAGGCGCCGTTGCTGCCGATAACCTGATAGGTATAACTGCCGGCCTGCTGTGGGGAGGCCTCCACTACGGCGCCGGCGGTACTGCTCAGCCCCGTCCCCGTCCAGGAGTACTCCGTAGCGCCGGAAGCGGTAAGCATAACCGGCTGGCCCAGGCAGGAGGCGGTGGCGCCGGCAGAGATGCTGACTAAAGGAGTACTCAGTACCTCCACGCTTACCGATACCGGCGCCGCGCTGCAACCGTTGTTCGAACCGATCACCTGATAGGTTTGTACGCCTGGCGTTGTCGGCGTAGCGCTTACCGAGCTGCCGGTACTGGCCGACAGGCCCGGCCCCTGCCAGGAATAAGTAGCGGCGCCGCTTGCCGTCAGGAGTACGGATCCTCCCTGGCAGATCTGGCCGGCGCCCGCCATGGCTTCCACCACAGGCCTGGCGCTGAACTGTACGGTTATTGAAGCGGGAGGGCTACTGCAATTCCCGCTCGCGCCAACCACCTGATAAGTAAAGCTGCCCGCCTGAGCAGGGGCGGCCTGCACCACTGCGCCGGTGGTGGCGTTCAGCCCGGGGCCCGTCCAGGTGTAGGAGGAAGCGCCGGTAGCTGTCAGGGTGATGGGTTCGCCGACACAGGCGTTGGCAGCGTTGGCCGTTACACCGGCTTGCAGGGTTGGTGTAAAGTTAATTGTCACGCTTACCGGCTGAGCGGTGCAATTGCCGGAAGCGCCGACGGCCTGGTAGGTATGGCTGCCCGCCTGGGTGGGCGTGGCCTGTACAACTGCGCCGCTAGTGGCGTTTAACCCCGGGCCCGTCCAGGTATAAGAGGAGGCGCCGGTGGCGGCCAGGGTAACTGTTTCCCCAAGGCAGGCGGTGGTAGCGCTGGCCGTTACGCTGGTTTGGGGGGCGGCTGTAAAGTTAACCGTCACGCTTACCGGCTGAGCAGTGCAGTTGCCGGAGGCGCCGGTTGCCTGGTAGGTATGGCTGCCCGCCTGGGTGGGCGTGGCATGTACTACCGCGCCGGTGGTGGCGTTCAGCCCGGGCCCTGTCCACGTGTAGGAGGAGGCGCCGGAGGCGGCCAGGGTGACCGGCTCGCCCAGGCAGGCGGTAGTAGCCCCTGGCGTGATGCTCACCTGTGGCGGCGCGCTAAAGGTGAGGTTGATGGAAGCCGGCTGGGCGCTGCAGCCGTTCGTGGTTCCGGTAACCTGGTAGGTGTAAGTTCCCGCCTGGCTGGGCGCAGCTTGGACGGTAGCGCCGGAAGTATTGTTGAGCCCCGGCCCTGTCCAGCTGTAGGTTGAAGCGCCGGAAGCAGTCAGGGTTAACGGCTCACCCAGGCAGGCTGTGGCGCCCGACGGAGCATTTACAGACACGGGAGCTACCACGGTGATGTAGGCGTTCCGCACTTCCGTATCGCTGCCGCCGGCGTTGCCGGCCGTCAGGCTGATGTTGTAAATGCCGGGCGTATTGTAGGCCACCGTGGGGTTTTGCTGGGTAGACGACTGCCCGTTGCCGAAATTCCACTGCCAGCTGCTGGGGGAGTTGGTACTGTTGTCAGTGAAGGAGACCGTCAGCGGCGCCTGGCCGCAGAGGGAAGAGGCGGTGAAGGCGGCGGTTGGCGGCTGGGCGCCTTCTACCACTCTGATGGTATAGTCTTCTACTTCCATGTTTCCTCCGGTAAGGCATGGCGTTGGGAAGGGGGAATTATTAGGTTCAGCCCGGTAGGAAACGCGCATTCGGTATTCACCTGAAGACACGTCACTGGGAATGTTTTTAGTAGAGGTAGCTATCGTTTGGCTGTTGGTGATGGAGGAGTGAAATACTTCATCGGTATCAGAAAAAGTATTGTCCTGGTTCCAGTCGATCCAGATCTGCCAACGAGCGGGATTTACATTGGGGGCACTTGTTCTTTGACCTGGGTATAAACTCAACGAATAGGCCTCCCCGGCCGCTACCTCAGCAACCAACTGGCTGGAAAAGTCATTGTATCCGTAGTCCGTACCGGAATCATTATCCAGCCCGGCAAATACAAATCGATCGATCCAGTAGTCCCAGGAGATGCCGTAAGAGAAGCAATAGGGGTTGCCTTCTCCGAGGGTAGTGAAGAAAATGGAAGGGGACCAGCCGCTGCTTTCGCCGCCGCACTGGTTGCGTACCTGTACTTCATAATCAGAATCCGGAGTGAGGTTTCCAAAGAGAATCCCCTGATTTTCGTATTCATCGAACTCATGCCAGCCTCCGTTAGGAAGCCGGCGTATCTGCAGCTGATAGAGATCAGCGTCGGCGGAAGCGTCCCAGCCTAAAATACAGTGGGCGTGGCCCACATCTGCGGCTGCGAGGCCCGAAGGTGGCAGGCAGGCGGGCGGGCAGTCCAGGCTAAGGGCGAACGAGCCGCTGTTATCGCCGTACCCGGTTACATAGATAAAGTACTCCGTCCCGGATTCGGCAAAGAACTCGATGGTGGACAGGAGTCCATCAATGCTGCATTCCTCATTATCGTCATCGACGCCGGCCTCGCAAATGAGGTTGTCGCAGCTGCCGGAGAAGACTGCCAGCTTGGTGTCGTAATCCGTGTCCGGAGAGCAGGTGGATGCGGTGACGGTGGCGCCATTGCCCGTAAAGCGGAACCACTGGCCGGGGGCGGTATTCAGATCGGTGCCGCATTCTAATACAGCCTGAGCGCTCCCGGCAGTGGCGCCTTCGAGAGTTTGCCCACATTGTATATCTATCGCCTGGTCACAGGCTGCGGTAGAAGAGGCGTCTCCCAATCCGGAAAGCATGATGGAAAAGATCTGCTTGCCACCCTGCAGATTTCCTTTGTGAGAGATGACTATGGCATACTCGCCTGCGGGCAGATCGGGAATATAAACCTGTTCTACATTATCCCGGTCGTTATCACCCCGGGTGGCCGGGGAAGACGGCGAGGAGGGATTTAACCGCCAGGGAAGGTATTCGGTGTTGTCACTTAACCGTACTAACCGCAGGTCAAGGTCGTTTACTAACATTCTGTTGTCACACACCCACCAGTCATCCGTTGGGGGCGGACAGACATTACCTGGGGAATCTGTCCAGGCAATGGTTACTTTGATACCACCCGCACCATCATGCTCGAAAGAATAACCACGCTGTGTACCGGAGTTAATGCTATCTCTGGAGACAAACCAGTTGCGGCTGTCCGCATTCGACAGGAATTCCACTGCCTTTTGAGTGTTCATCAGCCCCCATCCGAAGCGGTAATCGGGCCCTGGGGCGGAGCCGCACTCATCGGCCGTATGGATGAGGAGGGC
>JAGFJE010000011.1 GCA_024103175.1 Phaeodactylibacter sp. | reverse complement strand
AAGCCATCCAGCGAACCGCAGGAGATGGGGTAGGGGTCTTTTTCCGTTTCACCCCGTTCATTGGTGAACCGGCGGGAGGGGAAGATCATGCGCAGGGTGTGGTCGTCGGTGAGCCCTTCCACCAGGTCGCTTTCCTTGATCATGGCCTGCCCGCGGATGGCGCCGATGACTTTGGGCGCCAGGTCGAGGATGGTCGGCCGTTTGGACAGGTCGGTATCCGCCTCTTTTTCGAAATTGGGGAAGGGGTCGATCATCAGGATGGCATAATTCTTTTCTTCCTGATCCCCGCACTTGGCTTCCAGTGCTTTGATGACCTCCCCAAAGGGTTCATTGTTGACCGTTCCTCCGTCGACGGCATAGAAGTCGAAAGGCTGGTCTTCCAGTTCGATACGCAGCAGGTTGCCGGACAATGTTTGGTCGAGGCGCCCTTCGGCATCGCGGCGGGCGAACATGCGTTTGACCATGCCTTCCAGGTAGCTCTTCGAAATATTGGTGATGTGCCGGGGCGCCAGGCCGAGGGGGAAGGCGCCCGTAGCGATGGCGGCATCCAGCAGGGCGCGGCGGTGGTGTTCCTTATCGGGGTTGAAGGGCAGGGGACCCTCCGGGCTCTCCTCCATAGCGCCGCGGTGCACCTTGAAGTGGGCAACGCCCTTGTGCAGGCTCATCTTGTGGGCGGGTTTCGGAGGCTCTTCCTCCGATTTTTTCTGCTCTTCGTAGAAGTTCACGGCCAGGGGAATGCCCCTGAGGCTAGTGATGGTGAGGATGACCTCGAGGTCAGGGGCAATGTAATCTGGAAGAGCGGCCTGAATGCGGCTGAGGTCCATGGCCTTTTCGGCAATAGCAT
The DNA here is from genome assembly GCA_024103175.1 of Phaeodactylibacter sp. Lineage (GTDB taxonomy): Bacteria > Bacteroidota > Bacteroidia > Chitinophagales > Saprospiraceae > JACJXW01. The sequence continues at coordinate 11,056 of JAGFJE010000011.1, read as the reverse complement.
CAATGGGCCTGGAATTCAGAAAGGAAATGACGCCTTTCCCTTCGGCGATATCATCGGTATCCAGAAGTTGGTGCAGGGTAGGGGCGCCCTGGCTGTCATTGAGGTTTACCCAGGCATCGTAGAGCTTGTTACCTTCCTTGTCGGGGTTCTCCACCTCATTGATGGGGCGTATGCCCTCGAACAGGGAGAGGGTGGTGATGGCCGCCGTCATTCCCCCGGCGGAGGAGCCGCCGATAACGTCTATAATGACGTCGTGCATGGGTATCGAATAATCGTATTGTTCTTTGAGGCCCTGAATCTTTTCGGGGTTGGTTTCCAGCTTCAGCTTCTCTTCGATGCGTTTATTCTTTTCCTTTTCCTTTTCCCATCTCGAGAGGGATTCCAGGAGGTAGTCGATCACGCCGGCAGTATAAGCGCCTGCCGATACGGCGCCCGCCATTGCAATACCAATTCGGAAAACTTTGGCTTTTTCTTTTTGCTGAGCTGGACTTTGTTCGTTCGCCATGGGTTTGGGTTTATTTTTCTGCTTTTCCAATAGGCTTTAACGCCTGGAAGTAAATCTAGGGAAATTTTCCTTTTTGAGGAAAGGGAAAGGGATTTGTCAAAAGCCGATTTTTTTTTTGAACAAACAGTAGTGACCGGAAACAGCTGCCCCTGTCTTACCATCATTAGCCGGGAGTGAGAGCTTTGGAGGAAAGGCTTGCCGGCTTTAACCAACAATACAATTAACCCTGTTTATGGCAACACAACCGCAAAAAATGGACCGCATTGCCTTTTGGTTTCTGATGGCAATGCTTATCATCGGGCTGCTGATCATCCTAGGCCTGGCAGCTACTCCGCTGATCATGCACCTGACCGGGCATTAGCGCCCAATAATGATAAAGAGATTGCAAGCTACTTGAATTTTTTAGAGCCGTTGCCCTTCCGGGGTAGCGGCTTTTTTTTCGGACGGGCTACCTTAAGTTGGGCGCCCGCCCATTCAATTCTCCTTCATCTGGACGGGGTATTTTTTCACGTAATTGACAATGCGGCGGACAGTCTTTCGGCGTATCTCCCGCTCCAGTTCGCGGTCGATCTCCCGCAGGAAAACGTACTGGAATTTAAGGGACAGGCTATCCTTACGCATCTCTACGATCTTGAGGTTGTACGTTCCTGGTTCGATGTGCCCTTCATAATCGGAGATAGCATGAATGAGGTCGGATTCCAGTTCTTCAATGGTTTTTATATTCTGGATCATCACTTCAAATTCAATACTCACTTTTTTGATCTCCCTCCGGGTATAGTTGATGATCTCGCTGGAAAAGAATTTGGCATTGGGAATGAAGATCACGTCGTCATCTTCATTGAGCAGGGCGATTTTGGTGAAGTTGATATCAATGACCTTGCCCTTCTGGTCGCCGATCCGGATATAGTCATCGATGGACACCTCCCCGGAGAAGCTGATGATGATTCCGCTGATGATCTCGGCGATATAATCCTTGGATATGATGGCGATGGCGGCCGCGACGATGCTGAGGGTGGTGAAGAGCGTCCTGAAATCAATACCCCAGAAGCCGAGAATGGTCATAATGGCGGCGCCCGTGAGGACCAGATAATAGATGTTGTTCAGGCCGATGATGACGTTGTCTGCCTTGCCGGGTGGGATCCGTTCCCGGCGGCGGTATATCCAGGCCAGAATGGAAACCAGCACGCTGGCAGTGAGGGCAAAGACGAGAAAGCCCATGGCGATATCGGCCTGGTTCTTGTAGGGGCCGAAATAGTTGTGCAGCTCGTTGTGCCTGGCGATAAGCAACAAGGTGAGTGCAGCTGTTTTGGCGAGGAAAAGAAGGATTTTCAGGTTTTTGGTTTGCATAGTCAAGTCCGGCTTTGTATGAGCAGGCTGGAGTAAAAAGATAAGAGCAAGCCCTTTCACATTGGGCTTGCCCGTCCAATATAAATGTATCTTAACTAAGAAACCAAAGCGGGGCGGTGAAGGTTCTCTCCCGCCTGCATATAAGTGGCCAGCAGGTCGGTAGCCCGTTTTACAAGAGGTTCTCCTGTGAGGTCTTCCAGCGGTTTGATTCCTCCGATACTCAGGGTGTTGACTTCCGAGAGGGCCCGGCGCCCGTCATCTTCCACCAGCGTATCCATACCGAACATGGCGATGCCCCTGGGCAGCAGAGCTTCCGACAGTTTCCTGGCCATTTCCATTTCCCGCGCATCGGCGGCGGCTTTGGCGGCCCTGCCGCCCTGAGCGGCATTGCATAGCCATGCACCTTTAGGCGGAAGGCGCAAAACGGCGCCGACGACCACTCCGTTGACGACAATTATTCGCTTATCGCCCTGATGAACGTTCTTCAGGAATTTCATGCCCAGGTACCCTCCTGCCCGGAATTGCTCCTCAAGGGCCGGCAGGTAGTCCTGGAAGGGAATTTTCCGGTCATTGTCATAAATGAAGCCGTTTTCAACTTTCACCACCCCGCGGCCACCGTAGTTTTCCAATGGTTTCAGGACGATGGGGAACCGCTCCTGGAAGTCCCAGATGGCGTCCACATCCTGGCATAGTTGAACCGGCGGGCAGAGTTCCGGAAAATTGGCCAGGAAGGCCTTGTTGCTGGTCTCTTCGACGCCGGAAGGCCGGTTGAAAATGCGTTTTTCATCCACCTGGCTGGCCAGGAACTCAAAGAAGCCATCCGGGATAGGGCGGGGCAGGCGAAGCCATATCCAGTCATAATCCCGGATATCGGCGGGTACGGTCTCCTGCATAAACCGGTAGGCGCCATCCCGGTAGTGCATCTCTCCATCCAGGGCCCAGGCCCTGAGGGTAGTATCGTGAAACTGATAAAAGAAGCCGTCATTGGCCGGGTTGCCCCGGCTGGCAACATGTACGGCGCCGACCGCAGCGTTGCGCCGCAATTCACTGCATAGGGCATACAGTGAATTGTCGCTGTTATGGCTGCGGTGGTCTGTCAATACCAGAACACTGATCGGTCTTTTCATAATTCGTGATGATGCCGGCCGGGCCGGTTAATTGTGAGCTTTTGGTTCGTTACTAATAGCCTAACTTGCAGCCCGGCTTCGTTTGTAAAGCGTGAGCATTCGGTGGCGGGCACGGGCGAGGCGCATTTTTACGGCGCTTTCCGAAATGCCCCACAGTATTGTCAGCTCGTGAATGGACCGGCCTTCACAGTATTTGGCCAGAAGGATGGTGCGCGCTTCGGGAGAAAGCTCTTCCATCAGTAAGGTGATGCGGTCGATGGCGTCTTCCTTGGCAAGAGCGGCTTCGAGGTCAAATTCGATATCGGCAAATTGAAACGAACCTTCCGGTGAAACGGTGTGGTGCTTTTGCCGGTACTTGGCCTTGTCGATGCAGCGGTTGTGAGCAATGCGGAAAAGCCAGGAAGTGAACAGCGCCGGATTCTTGAGGTGCTGGATCTTTTCGGCAGCCTTGGCGAAGGTGTCTTGTACAAGGTCGGCAGCCTCTTCCGCATTGTGAACGATGGTGTAACAATAATGGTACAGCCTGGAATAATGCCTCTGGTATAATTCACCGAAAGCCAAGGTGTCGCCCTCGGCCTGGAAACGGATGGCCAGTTGCTCATCCGTCATGTTTTTCATCATTTCTTTACGCATGCTACTTGAATTTTTGAACGGGAATATTTACCCGCTCTCTGCCCTTGAGCACCCCGTTTTCAAGGGTGTTTGATGCTCTTTGGCGAAACAAAGTTGGGGGCGGTTGTAGCGGAAAAAAAGTGATGAAAAACGTATTTTTCGGATAAGGGATTTGCGTAGTCCTACGAGAATTGCTTATTCGGGATTAAACTGCTTTGGAAGGAAAGGCCTGCGCATTTTCTATCAAATGCTATGCAATATCTAACAGCGCACGAAAAAAGCCGGGTTGAACGTTAAATTTTTCCCGGTGAGGGCCTTTCTTGATCCTCCGGTATTCTTTTTTTTTTAATAATTTGTCGTTTGGTCCTGCCTTTCTCAGGAAACAGGCAGGCTAAAACAATATTCGGCATGTCTCTACTTGTTCATCGCATTTACATTACCACCTTGGTATGTATTGTGGCCTTTACAGCAATTTACCTCGCTTACACCGGGATGTCTTATTATTCGACAAGCATCGAGGAGCGGTTTTATCACCCCGCTCATGACTATTTCAAGCCAAGCGGCCTGTTTGGGCACGGGTTGGGGATCGTAGGCACGTTTTTGATACTCATCGGCGTCACCTCTTACATTGCCCGGAAGCGGTACGGTTTTCTGTCCCGGTTCGGCAGGTTGAAATATTGGCTGGAGTTCCATATTTTTCTGTGCAGCCTCGGGCCGGTGATGATACTCTTCCATACGGCCTTTAAGTTTGGCGGCATCGTTTCGATTGCTTTCTGGAGTATGGTTGCCGTGGTATTAAGTGGAGTGATCGGCAGGTTTATCTACATACAAATTCCGCGAACGATCGAAGGGCGGGCGTTGAGCCTGAGCGAGGTAGAGGAGATGAAAACCAACCTGGGGGATATACTGAAAAATGATTATCAGCTGGATGGGGCCAGCCTCAGCGTTGTAACAGCGCCCACCCGGCTCCGGCATCAGGCTGAAGACGGCAACCTACTGGCAGGAATGGTTAAAAGGTATGTTGAAGACAGGAGGGCCATAAAAACCATAAAAGAGCACCTTCGGCAAAATAACCTGCCGCCGGAAGATGTTCGGAAGGTAACGAGGCTGGTGAAAAACGAGATGTCCCTCAACAACCGCATCGAACGTTTACAGGCCATGCAAAAGTTATTCCGCTACTGGCACGTGGCTCACTTGCCGTTTGCCATCATCATGTTGGTCATCGTTTTGCTCCATGTGGGCATTACGCTCGCTTTCGGATATAAATGGGTCTTTTAACTGCTGTGAAGTAAATCATATAAATTTATGTTTCTGGAACAGGCCATTATTTACTCCATTGTCTTTTTGGTATGTGCGGCAATCATAATTATCTATCTGAGAAAGTTGAAAAACGCATCCAGAGAGGTAGAGGCCAAGATCGAAGTTGCCAGGCGGGACGGCCTGCACGAACCGGTTTCGCTCCACCCCGTTATTGACCTGGATACCTGCATCAAAAGCGGCGCCTGCGTGGCGGCCTGCCCCGAGAAGGACATCCTGGGTATCCTGAACGGCGGAGGAACATTGATCAACGCTTCCAACTGCGTCGGCCACGGCGCCTGTTTTCACGCCTGCCCGGTTGAAGCCATAAAACTGGTGATCGGAACAGAAAAAAGGGGAGTTGACCTTCCGCACGTCAGCGAAAATTATGAAACCAACGTGCCTGGCATCTATATCGCCGGCGAGCTCGGCGGTATGGGCCTGATCAAGAACAGCGTGGAGCAGGGTACGATGGCGGTTGAGAACATAGTCAGGGCGGGAGTCCGGAAAGACAATTCCACCTACGACCTGATCATCATAGGCGCCGGGCCGGCAGGTATCGCCGCCACCCTGGCGGCCAAAAAGCACGGCCTGAATTTCCTGACCCTGGAGCAGGATACCCTGGGCGGTACCGTTTATACCTTTCCCCGCGCCAAGGTAGTGATGACCGCTCCCATGGAGCTGCCGCTGTACGGCAAGGTCAAACTTTATGACACCAGCAAAAAAGAGTTGCTGGGCCTTTGGAATGAGGCCCTGTCGAAAAACAACATCACCATCCGCGAAAGGACAAAGGTAGAGGAGATAATCCCGGAAAACGGCCATTTCCGGGTGACGACCCTGCAGGGGGATGTACTTGAAACCAAATTTGTGCTGCTGGCCATCGGCCGGCGCGGTACGCCCCGAAAGCTGGGTATTCCCGGAGAGGTATCCGAAAAAGTGGCCTACCGCCTTCTTGAGCCGGAGAATATCCAACAAAAGGAAGTCATCGTGGTGGGAGGAGGCGATTCGGCAGTCGAATCCGCCCTGTTGCTGGCCGAACAGAACAACGTGGTCCTGTCTTACCGGAAAGACAAATTCAGCCGCATAAAGCCCAAGAACCGGGAAAAGATCAGCGAGGCCATCGATAAAAAACTGCTGGATGTGAAATTCAACACCAACCTGGCCAGGATAGAAGAGGATAAGGTATACCTGACAACCGATAAGGAGGGGCAAGAGATCGCCCTGAAAAACGACCTGGTCTACATCTTTGCCGGAGGAGAACTGCCGACGCAGTTCCTCCAGAAAGCAGGTGTGAAGATTACCAAGCGTTTCGGGTATACCATGAAGAAGCATAAATGATAAATTTAGACTAGTTTCAAATTGGAGACACCCCGGTAAAAATTGCGCAGCCTCTCGAAATAGCATTAACTTTATTACCGTTGGTATGGGAGAATTACTACTCCCCAGGATTGCCGCCAACGTCGCTTTCTTTCAACTGAACCGCCAGGCTGGGTATAGGTTACTCATTATGGCCGTCGCCCGTTTTCCAGGTAAAAAAAATGATCCTGGTATGCGCAACTTCTTCCTCCTCATATTGCTTTCCGGATTGGCGATAGCTTTCCAGTCGCAGTCTCCCCACGGGCCTGCGCTGAAGATCAGCTGCGGCGATTGCCATTCATTTGCCGGCTGGGAAATAGAAGTGGGAAAAGACACCTTTCTTTTTGACCACGATCGGCAGGCCTCCTTTGCGCTGGTGGGCCGGCACACCCTCGTGGATTGCCGGGAATGCCATCAGTCGCTCGTCTTCGGGGAGGCGAGCCCCGAATGCATTTCCTGCCATACCGATATGCACCGCAATACAGTGGGTTCGGATTGTGCGCGCTGCCATACGCCTCAGGACTGGCTGGTGGACAACATCACCGAGTTGCACTACGACAACGGTTTCCCGCTCCTGGGCGTCCATGCTACGTTGGATTGCGATGAGTGCCATGTCTCTGAATCAGCCCTGGAGTTCAACCGGATCGGCAATGACTGCCTGAATTGCCACCTGGATGATTACAGCGCCACCACCGCCCCAAACCACGTCCAGTCCGGTTTTTCAACCGATTGTACCGATTGCCACAGTATCGACGGCTTTGACTGGTCGTCCCAGTTCATCAACCACGATTTTTTCCCGCTCACCAAGGGGCATGATATTTCCGACTGCGCCCAGTGCCATACGGGCGGAAGTTTTTCCAATACCCCTGATGACTGCTTCGCCTGCCACCAGATGGATTACGAAAGCGCCCGGTCGCCTGATCATCAGCAAGGAAACTTTTCCACCAGTTGCACCGAGTGCCATACCACTGATGTGGACTGGATGCCGGCCCAGTATGCTCAGCACGACGCCATTTTCCCTATTTACAGCGGCGAACATGCCGGCGAGTGGTCGCAGTGCTCCGATTGCCATAACAACCCTTCCAACTATGCTGAATTTGCCTGCTCCAACTGCCACGAGCGCAACGAAACGGATGGACAGCACGGAGGCGTAAGCGGCTACGTCTATGAAAATACAGCCTGTCTGGCCTGCCACCCGACGGGGAGCGGAAGCGGGGCTTTTGACCACGACGGAATGTATTTCCCCATTTTCAGCGGAAAACACAGAGGCGAATGGAACGACTGTGTCGATTGCCATACCGCTCCCGGCAACTTTATGGTGTTCAGCTGCATCGATTGCCATGAACACAACAACCCCTCGGAACTGAGAGACAAGCACGATGAGGTGGCGGATTACAGGTATGAGAGTAATGCCTGTTACGAGTGCCATCCCACAGGGGAGGAATAAACCTGTCCTGCAAATTTATTTTGTGCCTTTCTCATTCGGCAATAAAATATTCCCGTTCAGATATATTCCTCCGGTTTTTTGAGGTTTTCCTGATAAAAAATGAGTATTTCACGCAACATTCAAAAACAGAAATGAAGCCAGGCATTTTATTTATGGTTTTCTTGGTGAACATCTTATGCCTTCCCGAGTTACGGGCCCAGCTATCGCCAGGCCCCTTATCGCGCGCGCATGCCGAGCTGGAAGGAATAGCCAATTGCACCCAGTGCCATACCTTGGGGGAGAAGGTTTCCAATGATAAGTGCCTGGACTGCCATCAGGAGATCCAAAGCCTCATCAACCGCCGTCAGGGATACCATGCTTCCCGTGAGGTGAGGGGCAAGGACTGTTCGGAATGTCACAGCGAACACCACGGGCGGAACTTCGATATGGCGCGCTTCGATGAGGACAATTTCAACCACAGCCTGACGGGTTATGAGCTGACGGGGGCGCACCGAAGAATAGATTGCCGGCAGTGCCACGTTCCCGATCTGATCGGTGAGCCGGAGTTGAAGAAAAGAGAAGGCACCTATCTGGGCCTGAGCCGGGATTGTGCCTCCTGCCATGAGGATTACCACCAGAATACCCTGCCGAACGATTGTGCCCGCTGCCACACCACTGACGCCTTTTCGCCGGCCGGCAAATTCGACCACAGCACCGCAGATTTTGCTCTCAGGGGCAAACACCGGGAAGTGGAGTGCATCGAATGCCACCGGAAAGAGATCAGAAATGGAAGGGAATTTCAGGTTTTTACCGGCCTGGAGTTCTCCAACTGTAACAGCTGCCACACCGATGTTCACCAGAACAACCTGGGGGCTAATTGCCAACAATGCCACACCGAGGAATCATTTTCTTCCCTGAGCCGGATAAGAGGGTTCAACCACAACCAAACCAATTTCCCCCTCAAAGGCGCCCACCAACGGGCCAACTGCGCAGAATGCCACAATATGGACGCTTCCCCTGCCCTGATCTTTCAGGACCGGATAGGCGTCCGTTCCAATGACTGTGCTTCCTGCCATGAGGATGCCCACAACGGCCAGTTCGGGAACCGCTGCGTGGATTGCCACAATGAAAAGTCTTTCCGGGATATCGATACCGATCGGTTCAACCATAATCTGACAGACTTCCAGCTCCGGGGAAAACACGCCGCGGTTGATTGCCGCCAATGCCATGCCGGAAGCCTGACAACCCCGTTGCCGCACAACACCTGCGCCGCCTGCCATGAGGATTACCACGAAGGGGTTTTTACTTCCTCGTCTCCGGTGCGCGATTGCGCGGATTGTCATACCGAGGATGGATTCGGGATCACGCTCTTCTCCTTTGAAGATCATAATAAAACCGAATTTCCCCTGGATGGCGCCCATCTGGCCACGCCCTGCTTCGCCTGCCACCTGGAAGAGGAAAAATGGGTGTTCAGGAATATCGGAGAGCGGTGTATTGACTGCCACCAGGATGTGCATCAAGGGCGCCTGGATGATAAATATTATCCCGGCCAGTCCTGTGAAAATTGTCATGTTACGGATAACTGGCAGGAGAACTACTTCGACCACAGCCGGACGAACTTTGAATTGCAGGGGGCGCACGCCCGCCAGAGCTGTGCGGCCTGCCATCAGCCCGATGAAGACAGCCCGCCGGGAACCGCAATAGGCTTTACCGGGCTGGCGACGGCCTGCGGAAGTTGTCATGAAACCGTGCATGGCGGCCAGTTTGAACAGAATGGCGCTGCAGACTGTGCTCGATGCCATGGGTTCGAGCAGTGGGGCATCAACAACTTCAACCACGATAATACCGCTTTTAAATTAGAGGGGAGGCACGCAGAAATTGAATGCGGGGCCTGTCATAAACCCGTTGAAATGAGTGGGGAGGTCATTGTTCAATATCAATTCGAAAGCTTTGAATGCGTAGACTGCCACCAATAATATTGTTGTTGGGGCTGGCGGCCAGCCTGTTTTCGCAGTCCCCGCACGGAGACGGCTTTAAAGCCAATTGCGCTGATTGCCATTCCGCTTTCAGTTGGGAAATAGATGCAGACACCCTCTCTTTCAACCACGACGCTACAGCTTTTCCGCTGGCCGGGCGCCATACCCGGATAGATTGCCGGGATTGCCACCAAACCCTGGTTTTTCCGGAGGCAAGCCCGGAATGCATTTCCTGCCATACGGATATTCACCGCACAACCGTCGGTTCGGATTGCGCCCGTTGCCATAATTCCAAGAACTGGCTGGTGGACAATATCACCGAATTACACCAGGATAACGGGTTCCCTCTGCTGGGGGCGCATGCTACCCTGAGTTGCGCTGAATGCCATGTTTCGGAATCGGGGGTGGAGTTCAACCGGATCGGCAACGATTGTATGAACTGCCATCTGGATGATTACAACGCCACCACCAACCCGAACCATACTGACGCGGGTTTTTCCGTCAATTGCGCAGAGTGCCATGATGCCGATGGTTTTGACTGGTCTTCCGATAATCTCAACCATGATTTCTTTCCCCTTACCAAAGGGCATGAGATCCAGGATTGCGCCCGATGCCATACCGCAGGGGATTTTTCGAGTACGCCAACCGACTGCTTTGCCTGCCACCAGGAGGATTTTGAAAGCAGCCTGAATCCCAATCATCAGAGCGCAGGCTTCTCCATAAGTTGTGCGGAATGCCATACTACGGACGTGGGGTGGATGCCCGCAGGGTATGCTCAGCACGATGGTTTTTTTCCTATATATAGTGGAAGCCATGAGGGGCAATGGGCGCAGTGTGCCGATTGCCACAATAATCAATCCGACTACACCGACTTTACCTGCATCAATTGCCACATCAATCCCGAAACGGATGAGGGCCATGTCGGCGTGAGTGGATATGCCTATGAAAATACAGCCTGCCTGGCCTGTCATCCCACAGGGGATACCGAAAACAGCTTTGACCATAACAGTACAGATTTTCCGCTGACTGGCGCCCATATCAATACCGACTGTATAATGTGCCATTCTGATGGGTACGAGGGCACCCCGACAGGCTGCGAAGCTTGCCATATTGCCGATTTCAACAACAGTACCAACCCGAACCACCAGGCCCTGGGGCTGTCTACGGATTGTGCCTCCTGCCACAGTACGGAGCCAGGCTGGAGCCCTGCGGGCTTCGACGACCACAATGACTATTATGCCCTGAACGGAGCACATGCCGCCGTTTCGAATGATTGCGCCGGCTGCCACAACGGGGATTACAACAACACGCCCAACACCTGCGCCGGCTGCCATACCGATGATTATAACCAGACAACAGCTCCCAACCACCAGGCAGCGCAGTTCCCGGTGAATTGTGAGAGCTGCCACAC
>JAGFJE010000007.1 GCA_024103175.1 Phaeodactylibacter sp. | reverse complement strand
ATGAAGGACTTCAAGGACGAAATGAAGGACTTCAAGGACGAAATGAAGGAAGACCGGCGGAATATGAACAAACAGTGGGGCGAGCTCGCCAACAAAATGGGCACGCTGGTGGAAGACATCGTCGCTCCGGCGGTTACCCCTGCCATCGGGAAGTATTTCCGGGAGGAAGTCCTGGATATTATGATCCACCGGAGGAAACATGACAAGCAAAAAGGGCTTAAAGGCGAATTCGACGTCGTCGCCCTTACCAATACCTCTGTGTACCTCGTTGATTCCAAAATGAGCCCTAATGAGGAAAAGCTGCTGGCATTTAAAAACAAGGTTATCCCGCGTTTTCGCCAACTTTTCCCGGAATACAAAAAGTTGCAATTAGTCCCTATTTTCGCCGCCCTGCGGTTCGATCAGGAACTTATCGAACTGGGCACCAAGGAAAAAGTGTATATGCTGGCCTACCGGGAATGGGATTACATGGACATCCTCAACTTTGAAGCGCTGAGAAGCAGTTAATTTCCCAAAAAGCAGCAGTGCCCTTAACCGATAGCGGGTGTTCGCTGTTCGGTATTCTTTGGCGAATACCAGACAGCGACACCACAAATCTACGCCCCCGCCCGGTTGTACTGCCAGTTTCGCCAGAATGCCAGCAGGCTGATCACCGTCAGAATGCCGACGGCATAATAGACAAACGGAGGGATGGGCACCGGGTCTCCCGCTGCGTAGGAATGCAGGCCGGAGAGGTAATAATTGACCCCGAAGTAGGTCATCAGCACAGAGGCCCACCCGAATAAAGAGGCCACATTAAAAGCATAGGGCCCTCTGAAGCCGGGAATGAACCGCATGTGGAGAATGAAGGCGTAGATCAGAATGGTGACCAATGCCCAGGTTTCCTTCGCGTCCCATCCCCAGTACCGGCCCCAGGATTCGTTGGCCCAAACGCCGCCCAGGTAAGTGCCGACACTGATCATAAACAGGCCGCCGATCAGCGTCATCTCACTGATCTGGGTCATTTCCTTGATGATGCGGTTGACATTGGGAGCATTCTTCCGGTTTCTGAAGATCATGAAGATCAGGTTCAGCACTCCGATGAGCGCTCCCAGCATCAGAAAACCGTAACTGCCCGCCTCCAGAGAAACATGAATGGTCAGCCAGTAAGATTTCAACACCGGCACCAGGGGGGTGATCTCGGGGTCGAGCCAGCTCAGCCCGGCTACCATCAGGATGGTGGAAGCCAGCACACAAGTGGCCGCCAGGCTACCCAGCGACTTTCTGGCAAAGATCACTCCCGCCAGAACGGTAGTAAAGGCGATATATATCATAGACTCATAGCCGTTGCTCCAGGGCGCCCGGCCGGATACGTACCACCTCAGGCCCAGGCCGAAAGCGTGCAGGGCAAAACCGAAGAGAAAAAGCCCGAATACGATCCTGGCCGGTGTTTTCAGTTTGAGGCCGGGCTTGAAAACTGAAGTGAACAACAATCCCAGGAACAGCAACCCGAGCAGGGCATACACCTTCCCCAGCCTGCTGAATATGTCTAGCCGGTTGAGCAGCAGTTCTGCTCTTACTTTTGTTTCCGACGGCAGAACCGCTCCGCCATTCTGTTGCTGGTAAGCCGTCAACTCATCGATCAGGCGGTTGGCCATATTCCAATCGTTTTCGTGGAGAGCCGTCTGCACTGCAGGAACGTAGGCGGCATAGAACCTTCTGGCGAAAGAATCGTGGTTGTGGCCGTTGTGCTGGTGGCCGGTTTCCACCGGTGACTCCCAGGTATGATTCGGGTCGCCGGGAACGGGAAAGGACCTCATAAAACTACCCGAAAACACCATGCTGCAGATGTTTATCTTCTCGTCCAGCTTCATCATTTCTTTTTCAAAAACGCCTCTGTCCTTTTTTGGGGTATTGTAGGCCTGGCGCACGTGATCTCTCAATTTGTACTGGCCCTTTTCGTCAAAGAAGTCGCTGTAAGAGGCCAGTTTCCCTTCAACGGGAATCAGCTTTTTGGTCTTTTCATGCCTGCCCATCCTGATCAGCGGGGTATGGTACCAATCCCTGGGGTGAGCTGCCATACCCAGAATTACCTGTTCCGCCGTAAGCCCGTAAATGGTTTCTTTTCGGGAGAGCTTCCTCAGGATCTCGCCGGCGTAGGTATTCATGGGTTTCATCCGTCCCCGGTGGTCCTGCATGATGAGGCGCCCGAATTTTTCCGCGTGCTCGATGTCCACGGCATTTACCTTTACCGGAGGGGAAGCATTGCCCCATGCGGGAGCCGAACACAGCAGGCAAAGGCCGGTAATTACCGCCATGGCCCCTTCCCTGGCCTTACGTTGCTTCTGCAGGTTTCTTGCCAGTTGCCTGAACCGGCTTTTCTCACTGAAGAAAGTAAGGATCATCCCCAGGGTCAGTACCGCATACCCCAGATAAGAGATCCAGGTGCCCCACCAGTCGTGGTTGACGCTCAGGTAGGTACCCAGTTCATCCTGATCGAATGAGGATTGAAAAAAACGATAGCCGTCATAGTTCAGGATGTTATTCATAAAGATCCGCTGGTCTCGCTTCAGGCTCGACCGGGGGTCGATCAGCGTAACTTCGCTGGCATAGGAAGAGGCGCTGTTCGTACCTGGATATTTTTCCATAATGAAATCCCTCAGGCGCAGCGCAAAAGGGAGCTCTACCCGTTTTGCCCCATAAGCTACGGCCAGTTGCAGATCACCCAACGTGAAAACGCGGGGGCGCCCTTCTACCCCACTGGCCCCGTAAATGTAATTTTCCTGTACATCGGCCCCGCTGCTCACCCTGACCTTCAGGCCGGCTGTGCTGGTGCTCTCCATTTTCCGGGCCGAAGAATAAACCTCCACCCTGGCCCTGGGTGAAAACTCACCAAATACAAAACTTTGTTGCCCATCAGAATATAAACTCCTCAGCATTAGAGGATGATATCGCCCGGGAGGCAGGGTATCCTTTTGCTGCGTGGCCATCTGCATCTGAGAAAAAACGGTGGGAGCTTTGAAAAACAGGCTCCCGTTATCGTATCTGATGTTAAAAGCCTGAGGGTCTTCGTGTTTTCCAAAATTGAACAGCGTCCCGCGAATTCTGCTTTTATCACCGTACCGAACAAAATATTCCTCCCTGCCCTCTGCTCCGCCGATTACGATCTTGATCACGGGAGCGCCGTTGTCGTCACTAACCATTTTCTCCTTCGGGTTGGGCATAAAATCCAGTACCTCGACTTTCACTTCTCTCCCTCCCAGAAGGTAAGAGCGCTCCAGATAATTGTTGCCCAGGGAAGCAAAAAGCACCGGTTCATCGAAGCGGTATTTTTTCCCTTGATGCATGGCCTCGAACAGCAGGTGGGTTTCCGCCGATAAAAAGGAGTTGGAGGTGCTGCCTTCCCGGATGTGCATCATGCCTTCGAACCCGGTGTAGCGCGTAACCGCCGCCCCCAGTAAAATGAGGAGAATAGAAGCGTGAAAACCAAAGATCGCCCATTTCTTTTGCTGGATCAGCCGGAAACGGAAGATATTGACGAGGATGGAAATGCCGAACAAGGCCAGCAGCAACTCCATCCACCAGGACCTGAAGACTACTTTCTGGGCAGCGCTGGTACCGAAATCATTCTCCACGAAGGTAGCCGCTCCGATAGCAACAGCAAATAAGATCATATACAGGCCTGCCGCCGTAGTAGAAAACAGCCTGTTAAAAATATTTCTTAGGATATTCATTTCAGAAAAACTTTTATGCAACTCTCAATTCACTGCAGGACGGCGCCTTCCATAATGACATCATACCGGTAGCCTGCCCCGAAATCCTTATCCAGGGCGATAGTTCCTTCCATGGTAACCACCGCGCCCAAGGGGATCTCTTCCATAGTCGTGACGGTCAGGTCGGCGCCGTCGGTGGAACCGTCGCGTAGGTGCACCCAGTTCCGGTTCATGATCCGGGGGTTCACCTTGACAACTTTGCCCGTCACCTTCACCACCTGATTGTTGTATTTTTCCTTGTTGGCAAACAATACCGACAGTTTGACCGCTCCTTCGGCCCGCTCAATGTTGTCGGCGCTCAGGTCAGGAACCGCTCCTCCTCCCTGAAGGCCGGCATGGGCTGCCTCCATTCCGGCCCCGGAAGGCTGCTTCCAGAACTCGGATACCAGATACACAGTTTCAAAAACCCGGTTGAATTCCGGGCTGAAAAAATTCTTTTTCAGTATTCCTCCCCGGAAATAGCAGGTTTCTCCCGCCTTCACCTCGCTGCGCGGTATGGCGATCCAGAACTTTTCGCCATTTTCCGACACGTTCAGGTAGGAGTACCTGTCGGTATGGAGGACTTCCTCCACTTCCACCTTGCGTTGCTGGGGAACGGCGTCCGAGACCAGCGGCTCCCCCGGCAGTTCATTCATGCCTTCGGCGCCGGCCTGTTGTTCTGCGGATGATTCGCTTTCAATGACCCTGGGTTTGGAATTGCAGGTAAACAGCAGCAACGCCATCAAAACAGCCAGGGAAGTATTCAAAATTTGCAGTTTCATAGTTCAATGATCCTTTTAGTCAATTTCACGTATAACAGATAATTCTTTATTCCCAATTTCTCAGAACCGCTGGATGATCCTGGAGTTGAACCGGTGGAGGGTGGGCGCCCGGCTGTCAAACGTCCCTTCGTAGTATACATGCAGGGTCAGGTTTTTCATCAGAGCCAGCGAAAGGCTCGCCCCGCCGATCTTCTGCCGGATGTTGGTTTCATTATTTCCGTAATAGTAATTCACCAGGCGGAAGTACAGATCTCCGTCCAGCTTTCTTTTGATGATATCCTTGGATAACCTGGCGCCGAATATCCGGCTGTTCAGGAAGTTGGTTTGAAGGAAATTGGCGGATAGAGACGCCCGGGCATTCAATACCGGTATCCGGCTGAAATTCAGATACGCATTGAGGTTCCTGGAGGCATTCCTGCCGCTTTCCTGGAAACGCCAACCCGAATTCAATCCAAAAGTAACTTGGTTTATGGGGCGGAAATTCACGCCAAACCTAAGCCCCTGACGAGTCTCATCTTCAATCAGCTGGTCGATGAAACTCTTGTAAGATTCATAATAAATGATGTTCTTCCGGTTGTCATAGGAAAACGAAAACCTCCATGCCCTGGACAAACGATACCTTAAAGAAACGAACAAATTGGTCAGCCGCAAAGTGTTTTTGGCCTCATTATTGATATTTTCATACAGGTCCATCTCAAAAGAACTGAAGAGGTTCAGATTGTCAAACAACTCCTGCATGTGTTGAAAATAAACGAATCGGCGGTCGGTTCTTGCTCCGTTCCGCTGCTCGATAAAGCCAAATGCCGTCTGCTGTAAATTGGCCGGATCGCGGGAGACATAGGCCACGTAAGCGCCGGCCTGGAGCAAATTCAAATTGAAACTATAATCCGAATAATCCGGCCTGGACCCGGCGACCGCTCCAATGATAAAGTTTCCCAGGCCCTTTTCATATTGCAGCCCGTCAATCGCCCCGATACTGGAAATTTTCGGGTTGATCTTTCTTCCGAAAGTCAGGTTGGAAGTTGAATCAAAGTCATAGCTTACGGAAAGGCCATAAACCTTCAGCGCCCGGGCCATATTCTCCTTCACTTCCTCCCATTCATTCAGTGTATGCCGGAAGGTGATATAGGTATCCGTCGAGAATCTCGAATTATTCAGATTATCCCCCCTGTACAAAAAGGCATAACGCATGCGGTGGGTGTTTCCATAATCTGAAAAATTGCTGTAGGAAGCCGCAGATACCCGTCCCCGGGCCCGCTGCCGGAAGAGGGGCCCGGCCTCCTCCTCAGGGGTGATGACCGGAGCGGCGGCGGGCTCCACAACTTTTTCTTCCTTGGCCGGAGGCGCCGAAGGTTCCGGTTTTTTATCTTCTGCCGGCTTACGGGCTTCTTTCTTAACGATGGTTTTGGCAATTACCTCATCCGATACCTGCATCTCTATACCCGGCAAGGGGGTACAAACTGTTGATGTGGAGGATTTGTTATTAACCACCAAAACAGGGTTCAGCTCTCCGTTCCGGCCAATATACAGGGTATCCCCTATTTCAATGTTCTTCGTCGAAGCAAATTTCACATACACGTTCCGGGAGGAAGTGAAAGACACCGCCCCCTTCTCCAGAACCAACTGCTCCTGTGCCTGAAGGGCATACCCCAGGAGCATGAATAAAAACAGGTTAAAACATTTTTTCATCGGACTAAGGCTTCTGTTCTGGCTTTTTTCTGCTCAGGACGCTAATCCTTTTCTCCGTCCGGATGGCAGGCATAACAGGCGTTGCTCTGATATACATACCCCGGAACTTCATCGTGTCTGTCTGCCAATTCAACGGGGTTGTCGTGTTCATGGCAATCTATACAACTGAATGCGGCAAAATTGCCCGCGATGGTATGGCAATCGGTACAATTGGCCCACTCTCCTTCATGCCTTCCATTGTAAATGGGGAAGTACATTCCATCGTGGTCAAAGTTTGCCGGTATCCAAGCCATTTCGGAGTGGCAGTTCTGGCAATCTGTCGGAAACTGAGCGGCAGTGTGGTTCGGGTTCACTGTCTGGTTATAATCGCTAGCATGGCATCCGTAGCAGGTGTTCGGGGTGTTGTTGTAGTCGCCGTTATGGCACAACGCGCAGTTATTGGAAACAGCGGCATGGGCCCCGTTCAGCACATAATAATTATCGTGGATAGCAAACGTTGCCGGCATCCAGCCCGGCTCCGTCGTGTGGCAGCTCTCGCAGTCTGTCGGCAGGCCCAGCGCCTGGTGGTTCGGGTTTGCGCTCTGGTTGTAATCCGCCGTATGGCAGCCGGCGCAGGTACTGGGCGTATTGTTATAGTCCCCGTTGTGGCAGGCTGCGCAGTCATTGGCAATAGCAACATGCGCTCCGGTGAAGGGGAAAAAGCTGCTGTGGTCGAAAGAAGAAGGTATCCAGGCCGTTTCTGTGTGGCAGCTCTCACAATTCACCGGGAACTGCGCTGCCTGGTGGTTGGGAGCTGTTGTCTGGTTATAATCATCGGTATGGCAGCCGGCGCAGGTGTTGGGCGTGTTGTTGTAATCCCCGTTGTGGC
>JAGFJE010000006.1 GCA_024103175.1 Phaeodactylibacter sp. | reverse complement strand
GTCACTGGAAGAGGCCGGCTTTACCGTGGTGGAAGAGAGGGATCTTTCGATGTGGGGGCTGAAGGTGAGGTGCGTGCTGGCGGAGAAAGGACAGAACGCGGAGTAGGTGGACATGGGCTACCATTCTAGCGCTGGGCAAAGTCGGAAGTCGGAAGGCATTGAGGTGCATGGGGGAGCCCGAAGTCGGAAATCGGAAGTCGGAACATTGCCTGGCGGTGGGCGGCGAAAGGGGCCTGCACCATAAAAAACAGAGCTTCCTTAACAAAAGGAAGTTTGAAGTCGGAATGACTTTGGACGTTCCGCAACCTCTTGGCTATCAATAGTGTCCAGCATTAGACGGGTAGCCTGGACGTAGGAATTATTCAATGAGAGCTTCTATATTTCTCCGTAACTGCGCAGCATTTACAATTGTTACAACATAAACAACTTTTTAGGTTATCTTCGACCCTATAAATTATATTGAAAGACCACTTTGGCAGGTAACGGTAGGAATATTTTGTCTTTTTTTCGGTTTCATAGGCGGGATTTCGATACGGCATCGTTTGAAGTGACTCTATTGCTCCAACTATACCATCATAGACTATCCTGCTCCGGCCTTCTGAATCATTTTCATTAACGTACTTAACGATTTTCTGCAATTGATCCAGAGCCTGGGCAACGATCACTACTTTGTGCCGAACCATTGAGCAGTCTTATTTTTGAGATCATCAATGGTGTAATAGTCTTTCCGGGCTATTTGTTCCTCCCCCCTCTCTATGCTATTCTGAATTTCTTCTTCTGTGCCTGGCAACCCCGGAATATTAATATTCTCAACCGGATACTCGTCCGTTTTCTGATAAGCTCTCACCATCAGATAAACAGCCTTGAGGAAGCGTTCATCCACCTGGTCGATAAGCCGGTGCAGTTCGGACCTCATTTCTGTAGTGCTCATGTGTTTTGATTTTTATGGCTGATACCTAAATTTAACGGTTTTGGTTGAACAATCGTTCTTTTGCCTCACTTACTTTACTTCAGACGGTTCCACCTGCCGGGTTTTCGGGCTTGGCGCCGCCTGGCTTAACCCGGCAGTGTTTGTCGAAGATGAAGATGACGGCCCACCACCCGCTTACGGGCCCGCTTTTACAAAAGCTACAGCGGGTCAAACCTGGACTGCCACAAGAGCTGGAAAAAGCTAAGCCGCCCCGCTCACGAACTCACTTCCCCAAAAGCCACACCAGAAAAGGTGTGAACGCCCCCTCGTGCCTAAGCGTTAAAGCGCACCCTGAACGCAACGGACTGACAAACATGCCAGATTGTAATAGTCTCGGGAATATACCCTGCCCTCCCGGAATTCCACACTCCAGGTGTCTTCTGCCCCATATAAGTCTGGAGGGGATACCTCCGTGGCACTCCAGTAGTTGCCATAAATACCGATTCTGTTAAAATAACCATCCGGGCCGCGCCAGCCTCCCGGCAAAGCATCAAATCCACTGCTTCCTCCCCCGATCAAAGCCCTGTAAGCCTCCTCCGCTTCGCCGAAGCTCTTGATCAACTCCTCCCATTCGCCTTTCTTCGGCAGCCGCCACCCCGGCGGGCAAGCCCGCTGCGCCGCCTCCCAGGTATACAGCCGTCCATACTTCTCCCCATTCTTTGGGTCATCGTCATAAAACCAGCAACCCTCTCCTACATCATAGTTCAGGTTTTCCGCCATCCACACCAGGCCGTTGAGCTCGACGGTGCGGTAGGTGCGGCCGTCGCGAGGGTCGGTGAAGAAGCCGGTTGATGGCGTGGGGGTAACTGGTTGATTGGTTGATTGGTTGATTGTTGAGCCAGGAAGGTCCTCTAATAATGGCTGCTCTACGTCAGCCGAACTCCCCTCTATTGTAGAGCCTGCCCCGGCCTCTTCCCGGTAGGTTGAGGGAGGCTTCAGGCCCTCTTCCGCCAACCCTTCCACCAACTCCCCCACCGCATCCGCCAGGCTGGCCATATCCCGGTCCATTTGCCTGGGAGGAACCTTGTAGCGGCGCCCCTGCTTTTCGAGTTGTTCGTATTCCTTCTGGTAAACGGCGAGGCGTTCGCGGGCTTCGGTATCTTGTTCGAGTTCTTTGTTCAGCAATTCAAAGAGCTCGCCCAGTTGGTTGGCGGAGATCAGTTCGTTGGCGCGGCGGCGGAGGGCTTGTAAAGCCTCTGAGCCTGCCTCCCCGCTTCCGAATTCCGACCCGTCTTCGCTATCACTCTTCCGGGCAAGCTTCCCGCTTCCCACTTCCTTCAGCCGCTCCTCCGCCCACTCCCGGTGCTTCCCATCCGGATAAGCCTCGATCAGGCCCTGATAACTCTCCTCTGAATTCGCCATCTTCGCCACCTGCCACAAAAAGTACTCTGTCCCCGGATACGGCTCTTCATCCATTTTATATTGCTGATCAACAAACAAGCTTACCGCCCCTGCCAGCTTCCGAAAACCCGATGCGGCCGGGATCAGCGTAGCCGTCCAGTCTTCCGGCTCTAATGTTTTTCGCAAGTCGAGATAATGGATATTGGAAGCCTTTACCCTATCCAGAATGATCCGAATCCGGGTGTTCAGCATATCGACGACAAAAGCGGACAGGTCGCGCCGCCATTCCTTCGGGCGCTGATAGAAAGCCGGGCCGCCAAACTCCTCGAAGGCAAAGTAGTCATACCCATGCACCGCCACCTGCAGGGGGGAGCCGAAACGGGAGAGGAAAGCAAAGCCCTTTTCCCATTCCTGCCCCATTTCGTCCAGCCGTCTGAAGAAGGCGTCGTTCAGGATCTCCCGGATATCATCGGTGCTATCCGACGCTCTCTCTTTTATGAACTCCTCCAGGTTGTCCAGAACCCGCTCCCCCATTGGGCTCAGGAACAGCGTAATGGACGGTATCCCTTCTGCCATTTTCTCCACCCGCCGCATCGCCTCCTCCACCTGCCCCCAATCCCGCATCGGCGCATGGAGCACGATAAAATCCCCCATCAGAAAATGCGGGATATCCACCGGCTCCGCCTGGTTAAACCAGCTGTCGCCCAGGGCGATGAGGACGGGCTTTTCGGCCTTGCCCTGGAGTTGTGGGCGGAGCTGTTGCAGCTGATATTCCAGGATGGCCAGCCCGTCGGGGGTGTGGATGTAGGGCTGAGGGGCGGCCTGCATCGACTCCGAGAGCGGAGCTTCTTCCTCCTGTAATTCCATCTTCTGCTTCAGCTGGTAGCGGGGCGCCAGGTGGAAGGATTCGAAATAGAGGGCGCGGAGGAAGGGTTCGGCGTCAGGGCGGCGGAGTAGGTTGTCCAGCAGGCTGGCTTGCGGGCGGTTGTAGGCCGGGTTGTCGAAGCGGAGCTTTAATAAAGGGGCGATCCATTCCCCGCTCAACGGCCTTACCCGAACGGCAAAGCGCTCTTTTTCCATAAAATATCCCTCCTCCTCGTTGAAAAAGGAGCCCGGCGGGCCGGGCAGTTTACCCATCCAAAGCCCATCGGTTGAGAAAGGTTCTAAGCTGGCCAGGAATTTAATTTCCAATATTTTATGGGGGAGGTTGTAAGCCGAAGTACGGCTATCCATTTCCACGAAAATATTACTCCCTTCCAACTGAGGGAGCGGCGTTTGCTCTCCCGGCTTCAGTTCGAACTGAACGCCCTGCGTGAGCTCGGCGCTGTTGCCAAAATAGCCGGACAGCAGAAAAGCGCTGACGTACAAGGGGCGCTCCGAACGGTTGGCCACCTGTATGCGGATGGTGTTTTCATAACTCACCCCTCCTTTCATTTGC
>JAGFJE010000004.1 GCA_024103175.1 Phaeodactylibacter sp. | reverse complement strand
GCGAATGCGTTGTTTGTTTTGTTGTGTTGACATGGTTTTGGTGTTTGTGGTGTTCTTTTTTAGAAAAGGCTTTTTGGGGTTTTGTCGGCTGTAAAGTAAGGCTCTTCTCCGGGCCGGGCTTTCCATTTTGTATATTTCCGGCGGATACAAAGGAGGAAAGGCTTTCGGATTTGGATATTGTAGGCTGGCCGGAAGTTGTATTGTTCGTTGATAGTCAGAGGCCTGTATGTTATCTCAATGGAACGGGCTGACTTGAATTAACGACATTAACGTCCAGCGATATCTCCTCACTTCCGCGCCTGCGAAGGCGTCACACCATAAGCCTCCTTAAAAGCCGAAGAAAAATGAGCCGGCGTCTTAAACCCCACTTCCTGCGCCACTTCGCTGACGGGCATATCCGTCGTTTCCAGGAGGCGGCGGGCGTGCTTCAGGCGCTTTTGCCGCAGGTATTCCCCCGGCGGCAGGCCGGTGGCGGCCTTCACCTTTTTATTGAGGGTGGGGCGGGCCAGGTGGAGGGCGCGGCAGAGGTGGTTGACGTTGAAGATCTCATTGTCGAGGTTGGCTTCGATGGCGGCGTCCAGTTTTTTCAGGAAGGCTGTCATTTCCTCTTCCTTTCCATTGGCTTCCGGCAGCCCGTACGCCCGGAGCAGGTTATCGATGCGCAGCAGCAGTTCTTCCCGCCGGAACGGTTTTTCCAGGTAGGCGTCGGCGCCGGCGGCCAGCCCCTGCATCTTGTCGGCGGGAGTAGCTTTGGCGGTGACCATGGCCACCGGCAGGTGGCGGTATTGCCTTTCTTCCCGAATGGTGCGGCACAGCTCCAGGCCGTCCATTTCGGGCATCATCAGGTCGCAGAGGACGAGCGCGATGGGGGTTTGGGCGAGCACTTCCAGGGCCTCCCTTCCGTTGCGGGCGTAGTAGGTGGTATACCGCTCTTCAAGTATCTCCTGCAAATAGGCAATGAGGTCCGGGTTGTCTTCCACGATCAGGATGGTGGGCCGGCCCTGTACTGCTTGTCCTTTCCCGTTGTCGGTCAGCCGCCCGGGCTGAGGCATCACTTCCCGGGCAATATCCGGCCGCGGGATATCCTCCGCCGGCGCCTCCCGGTGGATAGGCAGGCGAACGGTGAAGGTGGTTCCGGCGCCTGGGCGGCTGTTTACGGATACTTCACCCCCCAGCAGGGCAGTGAGCTCCCGAACGAGGGAGAGGCCGATGCCAGAGCCAGCCCCCCCTAGCCCCCCCGAAGGAGGGGAAGTATGCTCATGGGGCGCGGTTACTCTGGGGCCTACTCCCCCTCCTTTGGAGGGGGTTGGGGGGAGGCTGTAAAACCGGTCAAAAATACGAGCGCTCACCTCCGGGGGCATCCCCGGGCCGTTGTCGATCACCTTCAGGATCAGCTCTTCCTCCTCTCTGCCGGCAAGGGCCTTCACCTCCCCGTATTCCGGCGTGAATTTGAGGGCATTGCCCACCAGGTTGGAAAAGACGGACTGCAGCATGTCGGGGTCGTAGTCCATGCGGAGGGCCGGTATGTCCGAGTGGAATACAAAAGTTTGCTTTCGGGCGATGGCCAGGGAGCGGAAAGGGTCGGCCAGGTACTTCAGGAAGGCGATCACATCGGCCTGCACCCACCGCGGCCGCAGCTTGCCGTCCTGCAGTTTGGCCAGTTCCAGGATCTGGTTGACCATGCGCAGCAGCTGGCGGGCGTTGCGCTCGATGCGCTGCTGTTGTTTGCCGTTGCCCGCCAGTTGCCCGGCGCTGCCCAGAATGGCGGTGAGGGGCGTGCGGAACTCGTGTGAGATATTGGTGAAAAAGCGCCCTTTCTGTGCTTCCAGCTCTCTGAGGTGGCGAGCTTCCTGCTGTTTCAGCCACAGCTCGCGGTAGGCCTTGTCCCGTTCGTTCTGGAAGATGCGGATGCGGTAAACGAAGGCGTATAGGAAGAACAGGTTTTCCAGAAAGAGACTCAACTGCATGCCCAACAGTACAATGCGGTACTCCGGAGAGGGTACTGCTGCGGGAGGGAAAATTGCCGATGAGGGGTAAGCGGCGCCGATAGCGGTTAGAAAGGCCGTGAAGAACACCATATGCAGGAAGTAGCCGCTGATGATGATCCGGGAGACGATATTTTTCAATTTTAGCCCAAGAAAGATCATGTAAGCATGTGCTGGCAATATGATCAGTTGAGCGTATTGCTGCAGTTCAAGGCTGCCTTCGAGGCCATTCCTCAGGAAGAGTAAGTACCAGTCCAATCCGATCAGTACGGCGAAGCTTACCACAAATATCCAGGCCGGCAACAGGGTTCGCCTGGAAAAGTGCTTTTCGTATCCCAGAAAATAGTAGGTGAACAGAATATAGGAAGCGCACATGCACAGGCCCAGCGTGTTTTCCGTATAACGCCAGAGCAGGGTTTCTTCGATTTCCCAGAACGCGCACAAGGGATGTATCCAATCGGTATTGCGGGTAAAATAAAGCAGAAAGATGACACAACTGGCTGCATAGATCAACAAGGATCGATCCCGGATCTGCACCCACTGCTGGATGGTAAATATCAGCAGGATAAAGGTACTGCCCAGAAAAAAGAGCGTCAGTTCGGCCTGTGTGTTAGTGAGGAATTGCAACATGGGTTCATTCGTGTTTGTACGGAGCCTTAATGTGATGAGAATCAGGCAAAAGGAGGTAGCACTTTGCGTTCAAAGGCCTGGCAGTTTGCGTTCATTACGAGGGAGTGTTCGCAATTCGGTGTTCGCTGTTCGCAAGTCCCTGAAAATCAAGGGGTGTTTTTCAGAAGACACAGAAAAATGAACTATTCCCATTACGAATCAACCAATCAACCAATCAACGAATCAACCAACCAATCAACCAAACCAACCAATCAACCAATCAACGAATCCCTCGTTTCCGACGGGCTCTCCCCGAATTCAGCCGTATAACTCCGGGTAAAGTAGGAATGGCCCTTGAAGCCCACCTTTTCCGCAATGTCGCCGATATTGAGCTGTGTTTGCAATAGCAGCCGGCGGGCCTGCTGCAGGCGCACCTGGCGGATAAGCTCGGAAGGAGAGGTGTCTTTTAGGGCTTTGAGCTTGCGGTAAAGCTGGGGGCGGCTCATGGCCATGGCCTGGCAGAGGTGGGGTTCGACCTTGAAATGCTCGTTGCCGAGGTTGTCGAGGATGGCTTTCTGAAGTTTGCGGAGGAATGTCAGTTCGGGATCATCGGCATGGCTTTGGCCGTTTTCCTCGATCAGGCCGGCATGCCGGTATTTCTCCCGCAGTTGCCGGCGCAGCTCCACCAGCTTGCGGAGGCGGACCTCCAGTTCGT
>JAGFJE010000747.1 GCA_024103175.1 Phaeodactylibacter sp. | reverse complement strand
CTTCGGAAAGCGCCTGAAGGCCTTGTTCGCCCCCCAGCACGGCCTGGCTACCGACGCTCAGGACAACATGATAGAGTCGCCCCACTTTTTTCATCGTTATTTTCAGCTTCCGGTTTACAGCCTGTATTCCGAGACCCGCGTGCCCACTCCCGAAATGCTGGCGGAGATCGACCATCTGGTGATCGATTTGCAGGACAACGGCGCCCGGGTTTATACCTACATCTGGACGATGGTGCTGGCCATGGAAGCCTGTGGTAGGGCAGGCGTCTCCGTCACCGTCCTGGACCGCCCCAATCCTATGGGGGGGCGACGGGTGGAAGGCAACATTTCCGAGACGGAATTCCGCTCCATAATCGGCTGGTTCCCCTTGCCCATGCGGCATGGGATGACGGCAGGCGAGATCGCTCTTTATGCCCAAAAACACTGGGGCATCGACTGCGAACTGCAAGTGGTTTCCATGCAGGGCTGGCGGCGGAGCATGCCTTTCGAAGCCACCGGCCTGCCCTGGGTACAGCCTTCTCCGAATTTTCCGTCACTGGATACGGCGGGTGTTTATCCCGGTACGGTGCTTTTCGAGGGCGCCAGCCTCTCGGAGGGGCGGGGGACAACCCGGCCTTTCGAGCTCATCGGCCACCCCCGGCTGGATGCCTATGGTTTTACAGCGCACTGCCATGATGCTATGGAGAAGGCAGGCCTGAAAGGGTGCCGCCTTCGTCCGGTTACCTTTGTTCCGACCTTCGACAAGTACGCCGATAAGGCCTGCCACGGCTTTCAGCTGCACATCACCGATCCGGTTGCCTTCCGGCCCTGGCTAGCGGGGCAGTGGCTGCTGCGGGAGCTGTACCGGGAGATGGGCGAACATTTCGCCTGGCGGCAGCCACCATTTGAGTACATCCATGACAAGCTCCCCATCGACTTGCTGAACGGTAGCGATAAACCCCGGGTTTGGGTGGAAAACCAGGGAACCATAGAAGAGCTCCTTGCTCTCGAAGCCGAGGGCTGGGAAGCGTTCCTGGAAAAGCGCCGGGAGGCGCTGCTCTATGAGGGCGAAGGTTGAAACCGGTTGGGCCGCCTTAGTACGGCTGGGTAGCCTCTCCAACTAAAATAGATCTCTAATTTGTTTATATTGCCCCAAAACGCAACATGCATTTCGATAAATCAGACGCCCTTTTTACCTCCAGGCAGGAGATTACCTTTATCGGCCACTGCAGCATTTCCCCACTTTACAGCAAAGCGGCGGACATCGCCGTTGAGCTGCTTCGCGGCCATCAGCAGCAGGGTGGCGAGCCTTTAACCAGGGTGTACATGGAACACCTGAACGAGCTGAAGCTGCATACCGCTACGCTGCTGCGCACCCGCCCGGAGAATATAGCTTCTGTCAAGAACACCTCCGATGCCCTGTCGATGGTGGCCAACGGCTACCCCTTCGAGCCGGGAGATGAGGTCATTACCTTTGAGCAGGAGTACCCGGCCAACTTTCACCCCTGGAAGCTCCAGGAGGTCACCAGAGGCGTAAAACTGAAATTGCTTTCCAACGTGCCGGCGCGGGAGGACATCCCTTCGTCGGTGATCGGCAGCTGGAGCATGGAAGAACTGGAAGGGCTGATCACGCCGCGGACCCGCGTTATCGCGCTGAGCCACGTGCAGTTTACCAGCGGGTATGCCGCCGATCTGCGGCAACTGGGGCAATTGTGCAAAGAACGTGGCATCGACCTGGTGATCGACGCTGCCCAGAGCCTGGGCGTACAACCCATCTTCCCGGAAGAAATGAATATCGCCGCCATTGCCTCCGCCGGCTGGAAATGGCTGCTGGGGCCTATGGGCACCGGCCTGTTCTATACCTCA
>JAGFJE010000746.1 GCA_024103175.1 Phaeodactylibacter sp. | reverse complement strand
GAATGGCCGTTTTCATTCTGTAAGTATGAGTAGGCCTCGAACGCAAGAACCAACTGCCCCGCCCGGCCCGCCAAAATTTTGTGGCGTCAGAGACGAGCGCTTAACGCTTTCCCCGTCCCGCCAAATTTTTGTGGCGTCAAGGACAGGAGCTTATCGCTTTCCCCGGCCCGCAAAATTTTTTGGGCGTCAAGGACGGGCGCTAACCGCTTTCCCGGCTCGCCAAATTTTTTTGGCGTCGGAGACGAGCGCTTAACGCTTTCCCCGGCTCGCCAAAATTTTTTGGCGTCAGAGACGAGCGCTTAACGCTTTCCCGGCTCGCCAAAATTTTTTGGCGTCGGAGACGGTGACTATGACTCTCGGGAACCGGGTGTACGTTAGGTTATGCATCTACGACCCAAATGAATTTGGGGAACCGGGTGCACGTTAGGGTATGCGTCTACGGCCCAAATGAATTTGGGGGTCCGGGTGCACGTTAGGGTATGCGTCTACGTCCCAAATGAATTTGGGGGTCCGGGTGTACGTTAGGGTATGCGTCTACGGCCCAAATGAATTTGGGGAACCGGGTTTGCGTTTATCACCATTGTCCACATCCGAACAAACGGTGTCCGATAATGAACACCACAAAGTGAAATTGAAAAGATAAAGGACTGATAATCAGTATGCTTCGCCCTGGCATGGATATTGGCTGCCTTAGCGCAGGGATAAGCCGTTTTTTCCGACTGTGCCCATCTCAGCCAGGAAAAACGGGTTGCCCCTGCAAAAAACTACGGCCTATGCTGAGGAACTACCTGAAGATCGCCCTGCGCAACATCTGGAAGAACAAGCTGTACTTCGGCATCAACGTGGTGGGCTTGGGCATTGCCCTGGCCTGCAGCATCATCGCCTACCTCAACTATGCGTTCGACCGGAGTTTTGACGCTTTTCATCAAAAACGGGATCGCATCTACCGCGTCAATATGATCCGACAGGGCAATGGCCTGGAATACGGCCTGGCGCCCCTGCCTTTGGGGCCGGCGGCAGCCCGGGATGTTCCCGGCATCCGCCGCTGCGTGCGGGTGGAATACAGGCAGGCGGCGGTGAAACGAGGCGAGACGGTGCTCAGCGAGAGCATCCAGTATGTGGATCCGGCCTTTTTTGAGTTGTTTGATTTTCCTCTGGTTTCGGGCAGTTACGAAGCGCTGGCCGATAAGAACAAGATATTGATCAGTGACCCGGTGGCAAAGCGTTATTTCGGAGCGGAGAACCCCGTTGGCAAGGAACTAACCCTCTATCCCGGCGAGCCTCATCAGATGTCTTTGCTGGTGGGCGCCGTGCTGGCGGAGCGGCCCATGCATTCCAGCATAGACTACAGCCTGATCACCCATTTTGATAACCTGCGAGTGGATGGAAAGAAGCAGTCGCCGGATGACTGGAGCTTCTTCGCAGCGCTCACCTTTTTCGAGCTGAACGGCCAACGCTCTTCCCCGGAGGTGGCTCGCAGCCTGGACGAGCGCTACCTCGGCCTCCACAACCAGCACATCGGCCGCCTGAAGGCGAAGGCCTACGTATTGGAGCCGTTCACGGAAGCGGCCCACCGCGCCGCCCGGAATGAGGTGCGCGGCAACTACCTGCGGCAGAGCCTGCCGGTGCCGGCGGTCTGGGGCCCGATCGTCATGGCCATGCTGCTTTTGCTCACCGCCTGCCTCAATTTTACCAATACGGCCATTTCCGCCGCCGGGCGCCGCCTCCGGGAGATCGGTATTCGCAAGGTGATGGGCGGCACGCAGCCGCAGCTCATCGGGCAACTGCTGGGAGAGAACTTCTTCATCTGCCTGCTGGCCCTGGGCGCCGCCCTGCTGCTGGTGGAGGTTCTTCTACCGCCCTACAACCACATGTGGCCCTACCTGCACCTGGAGGCGAGCTACCTGTCGGACGGGCCGCTGCTGGCCTTTCTCGCCGGCATACTGGTGCTGACTGCCCTGCTGGCGGGCGCCTATCCGGCATTCTACATCAGCGGCTTCCGGCCGGTGGCCATCTTCCGGGGCAAAATGAAGTTTGGGGGCTCTAACCTGTTCACGCGCATACTGCTGGGCGTACAGGTGATGATCGCCCTGGTGGCGGTGCTGTCCGGCCTGGCCTTTGCCCGCAACGCCGCCTTCCAGGAAAATGCGGATGTCGGCTACAGCCGCCACGGATTGTTGGGCTGTGTGGTGAACGGCGAAGCGGAATTCCAGCGCATGCAACAGGTTTTACAGCGCAACCCCAAAGTGGAGGGCCTGGCGGGCGCCACCCACCACATAGGCTACGGCGCGCGCGGGCAGGACCTGGAGGCCCGCGGCGAGCGCTACGATATCCTCCACATGGGCGTCGGAAAAGGCTACCTGGAACTCATGGACCTTGAAATGGCCGCTGGCCGGCCGTTCGACGACGAACTGGGGTCTGACAACCGCTCCATGCTTGTCAACGAACGGTTGGTGCAGGAGTTCGGCTGGGAGGAGCCCATCGGGCAGCAGGTGGTGATGGACTCCGTAACCTATACCATCGTCGGCATCGTCAAAGATTTTGTACGCGATTTTTTCAGCCCGGCTACGCCTATGGCGCTCACCCGCGCCGAGCCGGAAGACTACCGCTTTCTGGTAGTACGCACCCGAACGGATAACCTGCTGGCCACGGAGGAAGAAATGCGGGCACAGTGGGCCGAGCTCTTCCCCCTGAAGCCGTTCGACGGCTTTTTCCAGGACGAAGTGCTCGCCCAGGAACTGAGCATCACCAACAACATCAAGTGGATGTTCCTCTTCCTGGCGGCGGTGGCCATCCTGCTGTCCATGTCCGGGCTGTTCGCCATGGTGTCCCTGAACGTACTGAAGCGCCTCAGGGAGATCGCCATCCGGCGGATCGTGGGCGCCCGGGCACACCACATCGCCTATTTGCTCAATAAAAATTACCTCTGGATATTCGCCCTGGCGGCCCTTCTCGGTACGGCCGGCGGCGCCTTCCTCGCCTGGCAGCTGATGGACAGCATCTTCGCTATCCACGCCGGCCTGCATTCGGGTATGATGGTGGGGGCGGCCATTGGCGTGGTGCTGCTGGCGCTGGGGACGATCAGTTTGAAGGTAATTGGGGTGCTGAGGGTGAATCCGGCGGATATATTGAGGAGGGAGTGAAAATGTGCCTTTGTGCATTCCTGCATTCGTTCCGGCCAACCGGGACGGCACAACACAGGCAACTTTATACACGAATGCACAAATGCACGAATACACAAACAATAGCCATGTTAAAGAATTACCTGAAGATCACCTGGCGCAACATCTGGAAAAGCAGATCCTTCAGCGCCCTTACCATCGGCGGGCTCAGCCTGAGTATGGCGGCCTGTATGCTGTTCATCATGCTCATCAAGGGCGCGCACGAGTTCGACAATTTCCATCCCGAAGGGGATCGGGTGTACCGCATCCTGACCGACGCCCAGCGCAAGGGCGGCGGCTCGGAGCGTTACGCCACTTCGCCCTATGTGGTGGCGGAGAAACTGTCGGACGGCTATGCCTTCGTCGAGCAGTGGGCGCCTTTCTGTACCGCCCTGCGGGGAGAGATGCGGCAGGGGGAGAACATGCTGGCGCTGAACGGGCTGTTCACCACGCCCGCTTTCTTTGAAACCTTTGGCTTTCAGCTGCAGCAGGGCAGCCCGGAAACGGCGCTCGCCGAGCCGTTTTCTCTGGTATTGACGCCGGCCACTGCCGGGCGGTTGTTCGGAAAAACGGATCCTATGGGTAAAACGGTGGAAATGCCGGGTACGGAATCTACTTTCACCGTGACTGGAGTTCTGGCGGAACTTCCCGGCAAGACCCACCTGGAATTCGAAGCCCTTGCCTCGTATGCTACCGTAGCGTCTCTGGAGGCCTCCGGGCATTTCAACAATACGACCTCCAACTGGAACGATTATTACAGCACCTACAACTTCATCCGCCTGAAGGAGGGTGTGGCGCGGGAGGAAGCGGAACGGGCGCTGGCCAAAGTGGCCCAGGCCGGCTACCAGGATCTGCAGCTGGAAACCCGGGATGCAGGCTACCGCTTCGAACTGCAGCCCCTGGGGGAGATCACTCCCGGCCCGTTCCTGTCCAACAGCATGGGAAGGGGGCTGCCCGAATTTCTTTTGTGGTTCCTGGTGGCCCTGGGGGTAATCGTCATCCTGTCGGCGGCCTTCAATTACACCAACCTGACCATCGCCCGGGCGGTGGGCCGGATGAAGGAGGTAGGAGTACGCAAAACCTTCGGCGCCAACCGGCGGCAGGTCTTCTGGCAGTTCATGGCCGAAGCGGTGGCTATTGCCCTGATCGCGCTGCTGCTGGCCTATCCCCTGCTGAAGCTGGCCATTCAGGGTTTCAACCAGTTACAGTTCGCAGAATTTACGGATATGAACCTGCGGGAGGATGTGGCGCTCTACGGCTGGTTTGTCCTGTTTGCCGTCGCCGTGGGGCTGATGGCGGGCGTGCTGCCGGCAGTAGTGCTTTCGAAGACGAAGCCCCTGGCCATCCTGCAGAAGCTGAGCCACCTGAAGATCATGAAGGGGGTGGGCCTGCGCAAGGCGCTGCTGGGCATTCAGCTGAGCGTCTCCCTGATATTCCTTATCCTCGTCACCATTGCCTGGAAACAGATCAATGTGGCCCTGGCCATGAATTTCGGGTTTGGCCAGGCGCAGATGGTGAATGTACAGATGCAGGGGCATGAACCGGAAAAACTACGCTCTTCCTTTGCCGGAGTGAATGGAGTGGAGCGCATTTCCGCCATCTCCCACAGTATGGGCACCTGGGCAGACGGCAAGGTGGACCTGCGGGTGCGGGAAGAGGATGAACCGGTGGAAGTGCGCGATTACGTTGTCGACCACGAATACCTCGATAATTTCGGGCTGACATTGATCGCCGGGCAGAATTTCCCGGAAGCCCCCGAGCAACAGCAGGAGCGTTTCGCCCTTGTTAATGAAGATTTTCTGAAGCGGTTCCAGCTGGGAACGCCGGCGGAAGCCGTAGGTAAAACCATCTGGGTGGGCGACAGCACCCGGCTGGCTATTCACGGCGTGCTGGAAGACTTTTATTTTAAACCGGCGGTCTACAATATGGAACCATTGTTGTTGCGCTATGCCCCCGGCGATCTCAATGTAATGAACCTCAGAATAACCGGGCAGGACCCCACCGCTACCATCGCCGCCCTGGAGCGGGCCTGGGAGAAAATAGACCCGGCGCATCCTTTTGCCTATCAGTTTTTCGACGATGTCGTACGGGAGAACTACGCCAACTTTGTGGACCTGGCCTGGATCGTCGGCGCCTTCGCCTTGCTGGGCATTGCGATCGCCCTGATGGGGCTGCTGGGCATTGCCATTTATACGGTGGAGACCCGGAGGAAAGAAGTCAGCATCCGGAAGGTGCTGGGGGCGAATGTCAAGGATGTCCTGTGGTTGCTTTCGAAGAATTATTTTTTATTGCTGGCCATTGCCGCTTTGGTGGCCGTTCCGCTTAGTTTCCTGCTGGGCAAACAGTTCCTGCAGCAGTTCGTCTTCCAGCCTGAGATGACCGTGTGGCTCTTCCTGCCCGGCATCCTGCTGCTGGGGTTGCTGGTGGGCCTCACGGTGCTTTCGCAGGCGTGGCGGGCGGCGGTGGGGAATCCGGCGGATGCGCTGCGGAGTGAGTGAAATATCGTTTTAAGTGAGCTGGCAACTTGAGTATATGTTTAGCGACGCTGAACAAGTTGACAGCTCAATTTCCAAATATTGTCTGCTGAAGTATGAAAATGGCCATCCGATCCGTTGAGCACCATCTCCTGAGGGATCATATACAATACTACGTATTTACGGAGTACGCAGGCAGCTTTGCCTACCGTACATTTCCCAATACCAACCTCTGCCTGGCCCTTTACCGGCAAAACCGCATCGAATATTCGGAAGGGGCGAAGGCCAACTCCTGCGTGATCACTGGAGGCGGCCCGGCCTATGGCAGCGCCCTCTGGGGATGGCACCGCAAGCCCTTTGAAGTGAAGGTGGAAGGCCCGTCGGAGCAGGTTTGTATCGTCTTCCACCCGGGTGGGCTCCGGAAATTCACAACAGTTCCGTTTACCGAAGTACTGAAGGGGCAGGAGGCATTGGAGCCCCTGTTCGGCCCGCAGGCCCGCTTTTTGCCGGAGCAGTTATTCGGGGTTGAACGGCCGGAGGACAAGGTGGCCCTGCTGGAATCCTTTCTGCTCGGACAGCTCGCCCGGCGCCGGCAGGAGGACGGCGCCGTGGATTGGGCCGCCCGGCAGATGATCCAACGGCGGGGCGGGCTTCGGGTTGAAGAACTGGCGCGGGCCCTGCAATTCAACCCTTCAACTCTTTATCGCCGGTTTATGAACGACATCGGGCAACCTCCCAAGGAGTTTCTGAGTACGGTGCAGTTTCGGGCGGCCCTCGCCGGAATATCGGCCCGGAGAGCGGCAACCCTGACTCAGGTGGGTTATGAGGCCGAGTATTTCGACCAGTCCCACTTCATAAAGTCCTTCCGAAAGATGACGGGACTCAGCCCCGCAATGCTGCAGAAAAGGATGAGTACGGTGGAGGGCAGGATCAGTTGGGTGGTGGAGTGAAGGGGGATGGTTTGATGGTTGGATTGCTATATTGCTGAGGGCGTTCCTGAGTAGCCTCATTGCTGGACGGCTTGGTGGTAATTGGCCCGGGTAAAGCC
>JAGFJE010000385.1 GCA_024103175.1 Phaeodactylibacter sp. | reverse complement strand
GGGCGTTGTTGAATGGTTATATTAATATCCTGCGAGGTGCTGCTGACGAGGCACGCTCAACCATATAAGTAAATGGACTGAATTAATGAATGAGTGAATTTTACCCGGCTGATCCCGGCAATTGTCGGGAGAAGACGGGGACTGAATATCCGGGGGCTTAGCCACGTTTTCATGTATCAATATTTCTGTCCGTGTACTTAACAATATAACAATATAACAATATAGCCATTACAGCAATTCAACTACCGCTGTCCCACCTCCCTCAGC
Source organism: Phaeodactylibacter sp. (assembly GCA_024103175.1). Classification (GTDB taxonomy): domain Bacteria; phylum Bacteroidota; class Bacteroidia; order Chitinophagales; family Saprospiraceae; genus JACJXW01. The sequence continues at coordinate 32,692 of JAGFJE010000385.1, read as the reverse complement.
TCCAGTAGCGCCACATTCTCAATATGATGGGTGTGCGGGAACATATCCACCGGACGGGCCTTGAGCACCCGGTATTTTGCGCTGAGCAAATGCAGGTCGCGCGCCTGGGTGGCCGGGTTGCAGCTCACGTAGACGATACGCGGCGATTCGAGCTGCAGCAGCATTTCCACCACTTTGGGGTGCATGCCGGCGCGCGGCGGGTCGGTGACCAGAAGGTCCGGCCGGCCGTGCTGTGTGGCGAATTCCGGGGTCAGGATGTCCTTTACGTCGCCGGCGTAAAAGCGGGCGTTGGCGATACCGTTGAGGGCGGCGTTGGCGCGGGCATCCTCGATGGCTTCCGGTATTTCTTCTATCCCCACCACCTGCCGGCAGTTGGCGGCCATGTACAGGGCGATACTGCCGATGCCGGTGTAGAGGTCGTAGACGTTCTCGGCGCCCGTCAGCCCGGCAAATTCCAGGGCTACATCGTACAGCGCCTTTCCCTGGTAGGTGTTGGTCTGGAAAAACGACTTCGGCCCTACTTTGAAACGCACGTGGCCGAGCTGCTCCTCCACGTAACCCTTACCGGCATAGGTGGCCATGTCCAGGTCGTAAAAGAAGTCGTTCACCTTGGTGTTGATGCAGTAGCAGAGGGTAGTGATCTGGGGGAAGGCTTCCAGGACGGCCTCCATGAAAGGCCCGATGAGCGCCTTATCGTCCCGGTGGAAGCTGAACAGTACAAGGGTCTCTCCCAGGGCCGTAATGCGGAACATCACCTGCCGCAACAGGCCCTCGTGCTCGCTGGCGTCGTGGAAGGAGAGCCCCCGTTCTATGGCGATGCGGCGGATGCCGTTGCGCAGCTCGTTGGAAGGCGCTTCCTGCAACCAGCAATGGTCGATGTCGACCACCTTATCGAAGGCGCCGGCGCGGTGGAAGCCCAGCACATCCTCCTGGTTGGAGACGCCGCTATCGATCTCTTCCCGCGTCAGCCAGCGCTTGTTGGAAAAGGAGAATTCGAGTTTATTGCGGTAATAACGGGTGCGTTCGGCGGAGATGATGGGCATAAATTCCTCCACATCCACTTTGCCGATGCGCTTCAGGGCGTCTTCCACCACCTTCTGTTTGTGGCGCGCCTGAGCTTCGTAGGCAAGGTGTTGCCACTGGCACCCCCCGCAAACATCGTAATGCCGGCAGAACGGCTCCACCCGGTCCTCCGAATAATGGTGAAAATGCTGAGGCACCCCCATCAGGAAGCCCTTCTTCTTCCGCAGGGCAAGCACGTCGGCCACGTCGCCGGGCGCCGTATTTTCGGCGAAAATAACCTGTCCTTCTTCGCTGCGCCCCACGCTGCGCCCCTTATCGGCTATGCCGGTAAACGTGACTTTGGATATCAGCTTCGGTTTCCTCCTTCTTCCCATGTGTTTTTTTTGAAAATAACTTTTCCCTCAGCAGGGATCTCCAGGTGGGAAAAGTTATTTTTTCTGGCTTTCGAGGATGCAAAGGTACGAAAGTTGATTCACTGTTCCACGGTTACACTGTTTCATGGTTTCCGGGGCCACGCAGCCCTCCATCAATCCAACCCTCTGTTAATCTTCCCCAATTAATTCCATCCTCCCCCCATTTTCCTTATCTTTTGCTCCATTTTTTCACTAAACGCAAGCCTGATGATAAAGCAACCCTCCCGGATGGGGCTGAGTTTCCTCGCCCTTTTCCTGTTTTTTCAAAGTATGTTTGCCCAGGAGCACAAGCTCCCGGAGGGCATCACCCAACTGGCCTCTGTCGAAGGCATTACCGAGTATCTGCTGGAGGATAATGGCCTCCGCATCCTGTTGTTTCCCGATAATTCCAAGCCGACCGTTACCGTCAATGTGACCTACCTCGTGGGCTCCCGTCATGAAGCCTACGGGGAGACGGGCATGGCCCACCTGCTGGAACACCTGGTCTTCAAGGGCACTCCCGACCATCCCAATATTCCGCAGGAGCTCACCGAGCACGGCGCCCGCCCCAACGGCACGACCTGGTACGACCGCACCAACTACTTCGAAACCTTCAGCGCTACCGAAGAGAACCTGCGCTGGGCCCTCGATATGGAAGCCGACCGCATGGTCAACTCCTTCATTGCCGCCGAGGACCTGGAGAGTGAAATGACCGTCGTGCGCAATGAGTTCGAGCGGGGTGAGAACAGCCCAAGCCGGGTGCTCATGGAGCGCGTCCTGTCGACCGCCTACCTCTGGCACAACTACGGCAAGTCGACCATCGGCGCCCGCGCCGACCTGGAGAATGTGCCCATTGAACGCCTGCAGGCCTTTTACCGCAAATATTACCAGCCGGATAACGCCTACCTGGTGATCGCCGGCAAGGTCGACCCCGAACCGACGCTGGCCATGATCAAAGAGTATTTTGGCCGCATCCCGCGCCCGGAGCGGGAACTCTTCCCCACCTACACCCGTGAGCCGGTACAGGATGGAGAGCGTTTCGCCGAACTACGGCGCGTCGGCGACGTGCAGGTGGTGAGCTGCGCCTACCACATCTGCCCGGGCAGCCATCCGGACTATCCCGCGGTCGATGTCCTGATGGAGCTGCTCACCAGTGAGCCGGGCGGCCGCCTGTACAAAGCGCTGGTGGAATCCGGAAAGGCCAGCTCTCAGTATGGCTGGGCGGCCGGCCTGGCAGAGCCCGGCTTCGCCTATTTTTCGGCCGATGTGCTCAAAGAAAAAAGCCTGGCGGAAGCGGAAGCGGCTATGATGTCTACCATCGATGCCCTGAAGGAGAACCTGCCTACCGCAGAGGAGGTAGAGCGCGCCAAAAAACGCCTGCTGAAAAATTTCAACCTCTTTTTCCGCAACAGCGACCGCGTTGGCCTGGCCATGAGCGGGTACATCGCCCAGGGCGACTGGCGGCTGGCCTTCCTCTACCGCGACCGCCTCGAACAGGTGACGCCCGAACAGGTGCAGGCCGTGGCCAAGCGCTATTTCAAGCCCAGCAACCGCACCGTCGGCCGCTTCCTGCCCACCGATGAGCCCGACCGGGTAGAAGTCCCGGACGTGCCCGATATCGAGGCCATGGTGAAGGACTACAAAGGTAAGGAGGCCATCGCCGAAGGGGAGGCCTTCGACCCTTCTTATGAGAATATCGAAAACCGCACTACCCGGGGAGAGCTGGAGCAAACGCTGGAGTATGCCCTGTTGCCCAAAGAAACCCGGGGCGACGCCGTGGTGGCGCGCATGTCTCTTCGATTTGGTACCGAAAAAAGCCTGCAGGGCAAGCAAATGGCGGCCCGCTTCGCCGGCATGATGCTCGACAAAGGCACCGAAACGATGAGCCGCCAGGAACTGGAAGACAAACTGGACGAGCTCAAAGCCCGCGTCCGCATCGGCGGCGGCGCTACCGGCGCCTATGTCCTTATCGAAACAGAACGGGATCTGCTGCCCGATGTGATCGGCCTGGTAGGAGAGATGCTGCAGAAGTCCACCTTCCCGGAAGAAGAGTTCGAAAAGCTGCGCTCGGAAGAACTGGCCTCCATCGAGGAGAACCGCTCCGAGCCGATGTCTGTGGCCTCCAATAAAATGGGACGGCTGATGGACGTTTACGATATGGAAGACCCGCGCTACACTATGACTTTCGACGAGGAAGTAGCCGCCATCAAGAACCTGAAGCTGGAAGAGGTGAAGGCTTTCTACGAAGAGTTTTATGGCGCCACCGACGCCACCATCGCTATCGTAGGCGATTTCGACGGCGATGAGGCGAAAGCTGCCCTCAACCGCAACTTCGAGAGCTGGACGAGCCCCAGCCCCTACGAGCGCCTGGCGGATGAATTCAAGGAGCCGGAGCCCGCCAACGTCGAACTGGAAACGCCGGACAAGGCCAACGCCACTTTCCTCGCCGGCCAGAAAATACCGATGAACGTCGACCATCCGGATTACCCGGCCATGATGCTGGGCAACTTCATGCTGGGCGGCGGCTTTCTGAATTCCCGCCTGGCCGTCCGCATCCGCCAGAAGGAAGGCCTCAGCTATGGAGTAGGGGCCTTCTTCTACGCCGACCCCCGCGATGAAACGGGCACCTGGCAGGCCTACGCCATCTACGCGCCGGAAAATGCCGAAGCGCTGGAAAAGGCTTTCCGCGAAGAGATCGGAAAAGTCGTCACCGACGGCTTCACCGACGAGGAGGTGGAGGCCGCCAAGAGCGGATGGATACAAAGCCAGCAGGTGCGCCGCGCTCAGGACAATTCCCTGTCTTCTACCCTCAACAGCTACCTCGACCTGGATAAGACCATGGAATGGGACGCCGCCCTGGAAGCCAGAATCCAGGAACTCACTCCCGCGCAGATCAATGCCGTTATGGCTAAATACCTGGACCTGGACAAAATGGTCATCGTCAAGGCCGGAGATTTCGCTAAGGTGAGAGCGGCGAAGCCGTGAGTCGAAGGCGGAAGTGGGAAGGCAGAAGTGGGAAATGGGGAGCCCTTCCGCCTTCCGCCTTCCGCCTTCCCACTTCCCACTTCCCACTTCCCACTTCCGCCCCCCCCTACTCCCCCTTCCACCCCGGCCCCTTCACGAACCGCCCGGGCGTAGCCCCGGTAGGTTCCCCGTCCTTCAGTACCTGCACGCCGTTGACAAACACATGCCGCACCCCGACGGCATACTGGTGCGGCGCCTCGAACGTTGCCTTATCCGCAATGGTAGCCGGGTCGAAAACGACGATATCGGCGTAGTATCCCGGCTTCAGCAAGCCCCGCTTCCGAATCTTCAGGTTGTCGGCCGGCTGAGACGTCAGTTTCCGGATGGCCTCTTCCAGGGGGATCGCCTGCTCTTCCCGTACGTATTTACCCAGTAGTCGCGCGAAGTTGCCGTAGGCGCGCGGGTGCGGGTTGGACTGCAGGAACACCCCCTCGGCCGCCAGGGCGCCGGCATCCGAGCCAAAGCTCATGTAAGGCAGGGCGATCTGTTTTCTGACATTCTCTTCCGACATGAGGAAGTAGACCGTGCCCACCCGGCTGCCGTCCTCCACGACGAGGTCCATGGCGGTTTCCTCCGCGCTTTTCCCGCGCAGGGCCGCCACCTCCGCCAGCGACTTGCCGGTATACGGCTTTAGGCTGTCGTTCTTAAAGCCCACCAGCAGGAGGTTGTCGGCGGAGCCGGCGGCGTAGTACAGGTTTTCCCAGTCCTGTGCGTCGGTGCGCATCTCTTCCGCCACGCGGGCGCGAACGGCGGAGTCCCGCAGGCGCTGCGCCCAGGCCTCGTAGCCGCCCTCCTGCACCCAGGGCGGCATGGCGGCGTCGAGGCCGGTAGCGCCGGCGACGTAGGTGTACATATCGGTAGTCAGCCGGATGCCGGCGGCGCGGGCGCTGTCGATCTTCTGAATGGCAAGATCCATTTTCGGCCAGTTGTTGCGGCCGGCGGCTTTCAGGTGGTAAATCTCGGCCGGCACCTGCGCTTCGGAGGCGATACGGATCACCTCATCGATGGCCGCCAGCAGTTTATTGCCTTCGCTGCGCAGGTGGGTGATGTATAGGCCATCGTACTCGCCGGCGGCCCTGCACAGCTCGATCAGTTCTTCCGTACCGGCGTAAAAAGCCGGGGCGTAGATCAGGGAGGAGCCGATGCCCAGGGCGCCCTCCTCCATCGCCTGCCGGGCGAGGGCTTTCATGCGCTCCAGCTCTTCCGCGGTGGGCGGGCGGTCTTCGTAGCCCAGCTCGTGGATGCGCAGAGTAGTGGCGCCCACGAAGGAGGCCACGTTGGGGGAAACGCCCCTGTCTTCCAGGTATTGGAGGTATTCGCCCAGCGTCGTCCATTTTATCTCATATTTAATGTCGGCCTGTTCCTTTACCATCTCCACCTTCATGCTGTCCGTCAGCGGCCCCATCGACCAGCCTTCGCCCATCACTTCCAGGGTGACGCCCTGTTTGATGTCGCTCAGGCCGCGCCCATCTTCCAGCAGGCTCTCGGTGGCCCAGCTGAGCATATTGATGAAGCCGGGGCTGACGGCCAGGCCCTGAGCGTCGGCCTCCGTTCGCCCCGTAGCGTTGCCCAGGCCTCCCACCGCCGCGATCGTATCGGCGTTTACAGCAATGTCCCCCTGCACAGGAGGTGCGCCGGAGCCGTCGTAGATGGTGGCGTTGCGGATGAGCAGATCGTATTCTTCCGGCGCTTCACAGGAGGCCAGGACGAGGAGGAGGTAAAACAAAAGGAGTCTATGCATAGCGGCTGATGGGTTGGTCGGCGTGTAATTTAAGGATTAATTCGGAGGAGAAGGGGCATTCTAACCATAGTAACTTAACTAACTGATTACAAGGAACCTTTTCTTTGCCCGGAAAAATAAATCTCCCGGAAAATTAGGAAGTCCCTCCAGATCTTTTTTCCTTTGTGGTACTGACGAAACCAAAATATTACCACTCGGGCCGCCAGGAGGCTTAATCACATACATGATCACACGAGAACACATTATAGAAACCGCTACCCAGCTGTTCGTCAAACACGGCGTGAAGACGGTCACCCTCGACCGCCTGGTCAGGGAACTGCACACCTCCAAGCGGACCATCTACACGCATTTCAAGGATAAGACCGGCTTACTGGAAGCCTGCCTGGCCGTTTACCACGCCCGGATCAAAGAGGAGAACGAAGAGATCATAAAGTCGGCCGGTAATGCCATCGAGGCCATGGGCCACCTGCACCACAAGATCGTGGGGCGGACCTACCACGTCAACCCCAACTTCTTCAGCGACATCATTCACTACTACCCGGGCCTGCTGCACGAATCGTATCGAAATACCGGAAACTTTGCCCATCAGCAACTCGTGGACCTCGCCGAATGGGGCATACAGGATGGCATCTTCCAGGAAGACATGGATGTGGATGTGGTGGTCAAAACGGTGCTGGCCCTGCTCAAGCTACTGAAAGACAACGATATGTTCCCCGCTGTGGACTTCAGTAAAGAGCGGCTCACCTTCGGCATACTGATCCCCTACATGCGCGGCCTGTGCACCCTCAAGGGCATCGAGCTGCTGGAAAAACAGGAAGAACTGTTTCGCATCTCGGTTTAAAAAGACCTTCCCCGCCTCTTTTTCAGCCGACGGGGATCAAAATAATAGATATGAACATCAACAGCTCCCTACGCAAAACGCCAATCGCCGTCACCGGCCTTTCCGCCCTCTTTGCCGATGCCCTCAATGTCGAAGAATTCTGGAATAACATCATCCTGGGCAAAGACAGCATCACCGACGTCCCGCCCAGCCGCTGGCGCATCGAGGATTACTACGACCCCGATATGGCCGCTCCGGACAAGACCTACTGCAAGCGGGGCGGCTTCCTTCCCGAGATCGATTTCAATCCCATGGAGTTCGGCCTGCCGCCCAATATCCTGGAAGTGACGGACGTCAGCCAACTGCTCGGCCTGGTGGCTGCCCGCGACGCCCTGCAGGATGCCGGCTACGGACAGGACTCCCCGAAATTCACCAAAGAGATCAAAGAAAAGACCGGCGTAGTGCTGGGCGTGGGCGGCGGCCAGAAGCTGATCCTGCCCCTGATCGCCCGCCTGCAGTACCCGGTATGGGAAAAGGCCCTGAGGGCCAGCGGTGTGGCGGAAAAGGACATCCCGCCCATTGTCGATAAGATAAAGAAAGCCTATGTGAGCTGGAACGAAAATGCTTTCCCCGGCCTGCTGGGCAACGTCATCTCCGGCCGCATCGCCAACCGCTTCGACCTGGGCGGCATCAACAGCGTGGTCGACGCCGCCTGCGCCGCCTCCCTGAGCGCCATCAAGATGGCCCTGAGCGAGCTGGTGGAAGGCCGGTGCGATATGATGCTCACCGGAGGTGTGGATACCGACAACTCGCCCTTCATGTACATGTCGTTCAGCAAGACGCCGGCCTTCTCCAAATCCGGCAATATCCGCCCCTTCAGCGATGAGGCCGACGGCATGCTCATCGGCGAAGGCATCGGCATGCTGGTGATGAAGCGGCTGGAAGACGCCGAACGCGACGGCGACCACATCTACGCCGTAGTCAAAGGCGTAGGAACCTCCAGCGACGGCCGCTTCAAGTCGGTCTACGCGCCCCGCCCCGCCGGCCAGGCCCTCGCCATGAACCGCGCCTATGAGGACGCCGGCTACGCCCCCTCTACCGTCGGGCTGATCGAGGCCCACGGCACCGGCACCGGCGCCGGCGACCCTACCGAGTTCACTTCCATGAACATGGTCTTCGGCAAGGATAACCCGGAAAAACACCACATCGCCCTCGGCTCGGTCAAATCACAAATCGGACACACCAAGGCCGCCGCTGGAGCGGCCGGCATGATAAAAGCCGTCCTGGCTCTCCACCATGAAGTACTGCCTCCGACCATCAATGTAGAACGGCCCAATTCCCAGTTCGATATAGAAAACTCGCCGATCTACATCAACACCGAAACCCGCCCCTGGCTGCGCAACGGCCACCCGCGGCGCGCCTCGGTGAGCGCCTTCGGCTTCGGCGGCATCAATGTGCACATTACCATGGAAGAGTACCAGGGGAAAAAGCGGGCGGACTATCGCCTGCACGAACCGTATAAAACGGTGTTGCTGCAAGCGCCCACGCCGGCCCAACTGCTGCAGGAATGCCAGGCGCGCCTGGCTCGGTTGCAGTCGGATGAAGGGCCCGCTGCCTTCTCCAGCCTGGCCCGGGAGTCAAAAAATACCGCTCCCGAACGGCCCGACGCCCGCCTGGGCTTCGTCGCATCCTCCCGGGAAGAGTGCGTCGAATTGCTCCGGCTGGCCATACAAACCCTGGAGAAAAACCAGGACGCCTGGAACCACCCCAGAGGCATTTGCTACCGCCCGAACGGCATCGACCCGGCCACTCAGAAGGTAGTAGCCCTGTTTTCCGGCCAGGGGTCTCAGTATGTCGGCATGGGCAAAGAGCTGGCCAATGCCTTCCCGGAAGTCCACGAGGCTTTCAGCAAGGCGGACCAACTCTTCCGGAAGGATGGAGAGTCCCCCCTGTCCAAAACCGTTTTTCCCATACCCGTCTTTTCCCCGGAAGAAAGGGAAGCGCAGCAACTGGCGCTGACGGAAACCCGATACGCACAGCCCGCCATCGGCGCCCTGAGCATGGGCATGTATAAAGTAATGCACCGGGCCGGCTTCCGCCCCCACTTCGCCGCCGGCCACAGCTTCGGCGAGCTGACGGCCCTCTGGTCTGCCGGCGTATTTGACGAAGACACCTTCCTGGCGCTGGCAAAGGAACGGGGCGCCGCCATGTCAATGTCCAACCCAAATTCCGACGCCGGAACCATGCTCGCTGTGAAAGCCTCCGAAACAGAGGTAAAGCAGGCCATAAACGGCATGCAGGGGGTGAGCGTCGCCAACGTCAACTCCAATGATCAGACCGTGATCGGAGGAGGGAGTACCGCCATAAAAGCTGCCGAGGAACAACTGAAGGCCAAAGGCCTTTCGGTTATCCCGCTGCCGGTATCCGCCGCTTTCCATACCGCTTATGTGAAGCATGCGCAGGAGCCCTTCGCCCGCTTTGTCCATACCCAGAATTTCAACCAGCCGGCCATCCCGGTTTACGCCAATACGACGGGGCAGCCCTATCCGCACAACGCCGATGAGCAACACGCCATCCTGGAAGAGCAGATCCTGAACCCCGTCCTCTTTAAAAATCAGATTGAGAATATTCACCAGGCAGGCGGCCGCATTTTTGTGGAATTCGGGCCCCGGGACGTATTGTCCAAACTGGTGCAAAATATTCTGCAGGGCAAAGAGCACATCGCCCTGAGCGTCAACCCGGCCGCCCGGAAGGACAGCGACCTGCAATTCCGCCAGGCGGCGCTTCAGCTGCGCGTCCTGGGCCTGCCGCTCGCCGATATCGACCCCTACAAGAGAGAGTCCGCCGCTCCGGCAGCGAAAACAAAACTGAACGTGTCGCTGAGCGGCAACAATTACGTTTCCGGACCCACGCAGCAAGCCTATCAGGCAGCCCTCAGTGACGGCTTCCGGGTCTCCGGCGGCCAGGAAACAATAGTCGAAAAAATAATCGAAGTAGAAAAGATCATCGAAGTCCCGGCAGAAAGGGAAACGGATCTTCAAATCGAAAATGAAGAAGAAGCCATGAATAAGGAAACCCTCAAGGTATTGCAGGCGGCGCTGGAGTCGTTCAATGCCCATCAGACTAAATCGCTCGAGATCTTCGAGCGCTTCATGAGTGAACAAAACCAGCAGGCGCAACAGCTGCTTCAATTGCTGTCCCGCCAGATCGAGGCCCCACAGCCCGCCGAAAAAGCAGCGCCCCTGAGTAATGGCTTTGCGAAGGCGGAAGCTCCAGCCACTGCTGCCACACCGGCAACCGGCAATGGCAACGGCGCCAACGGCCTGGCAAAAACGGCAACAAAGCCCGCAACTCCCGCCGCGCCGGCCGTCGAAACCAAGGCGGCTCCCGTTGCCGAGGCGCCGACAGCCAAAACCGGCATCGACACCACTCAGTTGGAAAAGGCCCTCCTGGAAGTGGTCAGCGAAAAGACGGGCTACCCGGCCGAAATGCTCGAACTCAATATGGACATGGAGGCCGACCTGGGCATCGATTCCATCAAGAGGGTGGAGATCTTCGGCGCCCTCACCGCTCAGTATCCCGAAATGGCCGGCATCAACCCCAATGAATTGACGGAACTGCGCACCCTGGGTGAGATCGTAGCCCATGTCGGCAAGAAAGGGGGGGCGGTAGTGGCGGAGCCGAAGGTTGCTGGCCCTGTAGCGTCAGCGTACGGGGAGGCCGAGGTTGAAAAGGCGCAGCCCGAAGCGCCGGCAGCCCAAGCCGGCACAGACACTGCCCAACTCGAAAAGGCCCTCCTGGAGGTGGTCAGCGAAAAGACGGGCTACCCGGCTGAAATGCTCGAACTGAACATGGACATGGAGGCCGACCTGGGCATCGATTCCATCAAGCGTGTAGAGATCTTCGGCGCCCTCACTGCTCAATACCCCGAAATGGCCGGCATCAACCCCAACGAGCTGGCCGAGCTGCGCACCCTGGGCGAGATCGTGAACTACGTCGGTAAAAAAAAACTGGTAGCGTAACGCCCCCGGCAGAACCAGCCTCCAAAAACGGACAGGAGGCTGGTTTTACTATCAAAACGGGCGCCTTCCACGGTGTGGAGCGCAGCGAGGTGGGGCTGAAGTATTTACCCCAACCGGACCGGCTGGAATGCTCCCTGCCTGATTCGCACATCACCCTGATAACCAATGAGGGGTCGGAGCTGACCGCTCAGGTACTGCGCCGCCTGGAAGCAAAAAGCCGGCGGGTAGTTATCCTGAACCTCCCCGGTATTCCAAACCCCGTAACCAACAGGGCCGTAACCCTTTCCAGTGCTTCCGATGAGGCGGTACAGGCCGCCATCGAAGCCGTCAGGGGCCAGTACGGAGAGGTGGGCTGTTTCATCCACCTCCACCCCCATTTTGAATTCCGGAACGGCAATTTCACTCAGCATTTTCCCGCCGAGCGGGAGATCGTCAAAATCCTATTCTTTTTGTCCAAACACCTCCAACAACCGCTGAACGCCCTGGGGCAAAAACAACGCGCCGGCTTCCTCACCGTCACCCGGATGGACGGGCAGTTGGGGCAGGGCCGCCGTGGCAATGTCTCCGTTATCGGCGGCGGCATCGCCGGGCTGGTGAAGTCGCTCAACCTGGAGTGGGCGCCGGTATTCTGCCGGGCGCTGGACGTACAGCCGGAATTGCCCGCTGAGGCCATCGCCGGGCAGGTGATCGCCGAACTGGAGGACGCGGATGTATCGCATGTAGAAGTAGCCTTTTCGGAAGAAGGCCGGAAGACAACAAGTACCCGCCCCGTGGAAGTGGCAGAGAACAGGGAGATCCGGACGAAGGTAACTTCTGATTCCGTTTTCCTTGTCAGCGGTGGAGCGCGGGGCGTCACCGCCACCTGCGTTGTCGAAATGGCGAAGGTTTTCCACTGTAAATTCATCCTGCTGGGCCGCTCCTCCTCCGGGTTTGAAGTACCGCCCTATGCTCAGGGCGTACAGGACGAAAGCACCCTGAAGCGCCTCATCATGGAAGACATGAAGGCGAGGGGGGAAAAGCCCAACCTGGCGGCCGTCAAAAAAACCTACGGCAATATCGTCGCCCGGAAAGAGATCGACGACACCATTTCGAAGATACAGGCTCACGGCGGGCGAGCCATTTATGTTCAGGGTGACGTAACCAACCCGGCAAGCTTCCAACCGGAGCTGAGGGCAGCCGTCAACACCCTGGGCGGAGTAACGGGCATCATCCACGGCGCCGGCCGCCTGGCGGATAAGTATATTCAGGACAAAACGGAAGCCGATTTTGAGAATGTGCTCTCCGTGAAGCTCGACGGCCTGCTGGCCCTGCTCGGCAGCGTCGATATTCATCAACTGGAGCACCTGATCCTGTTCTCCTCCGTTGCCGGCTTCTACGGCAACGTCGGGCAAACCGACTACGCCATCGCCAACGAGGTCCTCAGCAAGGCGGCCCACCTGTTCAAAACCAACCACCCCAATACCCACGTCTCGGCCATCAACTGGGGCGCCTGGGACAGCGGCATGGTCAGCGGCGAGCTGAAAGCCCAGTTTGAAGCGGCAGGCGTCACCCTGGTCAACAGCGAAGGGGGAGCGGCCATGCTGGTTAATGAATTGAACACCGCCTACGCCGGCCAGCCCCAGGTGATCATCGGGGGCACCCTGCCGGCGGCAGTCAGTTATATCAGTGAGGACTTGCGCACCCATCGCATCCACCGGCGGCTCCGGCTGGAGGACAACCCCTTTCTGAACCACCACGTCATACAGGGCAAGGCGGTCCTGCCGGTAGTGAACGCCGTCGGCTGGATGGCCCACACCTGCGAAAAGCTGTACCCCGATTTCCGCATCTTCAGGGTGGAAAATACCCGCCTGTTCAAAGGCATCGTCTTTGACGGCGCCCAAAAGGAGGAGTACATCGTCGAACTGAAGGAGGTGGAAAAAGGCCCGGAACAGATCACCTTCGAAGCGACGGTGTTGAGCCAGGGAGAGAAGCTGCCCACCTTCCACTACAAGGCGACAGTGACGCTGGTGAATAAAAAGGTGGAGCGGGAAGCGCCGAGGTTTACTCCTCAACTCAGTGGGGCTTACCGGCCAACGAGCGGAGCCGGGTTATATGATGACGGCTTCCTATTCCACGGCCCGTACTTCCAGGGCATCGAACAGATCCTGGATTGCACGGAAAGCCAGATCGTTCTGTCCTGTAAGGCTCCTGTAGTCCCCCTCGCCGAGCAGGGGCAGTTCCCCGTAGGTTCAGTCAATACTTTTTTTACCGACATTCAGTACCAGGGCATGGTCGTCTGGGTGCAGAAATTCATGGAGGGGGCAAAGAGCCTGCCGTTGCAGACCGACTCAGCGGTGGTTTACCGGAACGTTCCGTTCGGGAAAGAACTGTTCGTCCATGTGGGCATTACCGAGGCCACCGATTTCAAAATGGAGGCGGAATGTACGGTATACGATGAAGAAGGAACGGTTTACATGAAAACGGCGGGAGCGACGGTGACCGTGTCGAAGCAGTTGGTGTGGTAGATGAGAAACAGCAATATCAATTCCGCCACCAAAGCACAAAAACTCAAAAGCCCACGAAAGGTTTGGTGCGGGTTTCGTGTTTTTGTGCTTTCGTGGCATGGCAACATTCAGCGTGCAATTAAGACTATATGACCAAAATAGCCATCATAGGAACCGCCGGCCTTTTCCCCGGCTCCTCCACCCCGGAGGAGTTCTGGGACAACCTCATGCAGGGCAGGGATGTCACGGGACTGGCCAATGAGGAGGACTTCGGCGTTGACCCGGAGGTGTTCTTCCAGCCGGGTAAAGGCGTCGTCGACAAGTGTTACTCTCTGCGCGGCGGCTACATTCGCGGTTTCGATTTCGACCCGAATGGTTATGAACTGCCGGCGGAGTTTTTGGCCCGCCAGGACAAGCTGTACCAGTGGCCGCTCTACGTGGCCCGGGAAGCCCTGCGGGAGGCTGGTTATTTTGACGATAAAGAAAAGCTGCGGCGCTGCGGGCTCGTGCTGGGCAACCTGTCCTTTCCCACGGCCTCCTCCCACCGCCTGCTGGCCGGGCTTTACACCCAAACCATGGAAATGGCCCTGCGGGAGCTGCTGCAGGACGAGCAGTTCGCCATTCCGGCCACCCGCCAGGCAGAACCGGACAATGCCATCCTCGGCCGGACGGTTTCTCAACTCACCAGCGAGGCCCTGGGGCTGGGCGCCGGCCATTATGCCCTCGACGCCGCCTGCGCCACTTCCCTATACGCCATCAAGCTGGCCTGCGATGAGCTGCTCACCGGCAAGGCGGATATGATGCTGGCGGGCGCCGTCTGCGCTTCCGACCAGTTGTTCATCCACATGGGGTTCTCCATCTTCCACGCCTACGCCGGAGCAGACGACAAATTCGTCCCCCTCGACAAGGGCTCCGCCGGGCTCGTCTCCTCGGAGGGCGCCGGCATGGTGGTGCTCAAACGGCTGGAAGACGCCGTGCGGGACGAAGACAACATCCTGGCGGCCATCGGCGGCATCGGCCTGTCGAACGACGGGCGGGGCAAGTTCCTGCTCAGCCCGCACCCCAAGGGGCAGCGCCTGGCCTTCGAGCGCGCCTATTCCGGGAATGAAATATCTCCGAAAGACACTTCTTATCTGGAATGCCACGCTACGGGTACGCCACTGGGAGACCTGACCGAAGTGAACTCCATCGCCGACTTTTTCATCGAACACGAAAACAAACCCCTGCTGGGCTCGGTCAAGTCCAACATGGGCCACCTGCTCACCGCCGCCGGCATGACCGGCCTGCTGAAAGTGCTGCTGGCCATGCAGAAGGGCGCCATCCCTCCCAACATCAACCTGAAGGAAGCCCTTAGCTCCAATAACGGCTGGATCGGCCGGGAGCAGATGATCCTGGAGCCGATGGCCTGGAGCCATCCCCAAAAACAGGCGGGTATCAACTCCTTCGGCTTTGGCGGGACGAATGCCCACATGGTGGTGCAGCATTACACCCCGGAACCGGCAAAGGTGGCCCCCTCCCCGCCCGTCGAACTGCAGCCCATGGCCATCATTGGAATGGGCGCCCATTTCGGCGATTGTGAAGGGGTTGAGGCGTTCTATTCTACTGTTTATCACGGCAGGCAGCATTTTCGTTCCCTGCCGGAGGAGCGCTGGAAAGGCTTCGACGAGAATGAGCCCCTGCTGAAGGCCTTTGGCTTCGCCAGCGGAAAACCTCCGAAGGGCGCCTACATAGATAATATCGAGATCGACCTGCTGCGCTATAAGATCCAGCCCCGGGAAGCCGAAACGCTGGAGCCCCAGCAGGCCCTCATCCTGAAGGTGGCCGACCAGGCCCTCGAAGATGCCGGCCTCAAGGAAGGGCAGAACGTGGCCGTCCTGATCGCTATGGAATCGGAACTGGCCATCCACCACTACCTGGCGCGCTGGGATGCCGGCTGGCAGGTCAAGGAAGCATTGCAGAAGAGCAATATCCTGCTCGACGAAGAACAGCAGTCCCGCCTGGAGGAGCTGTGCAAAAACGGCATCTACTACCGGGAAGGCTCCCAGACGCCCAGCCAGCACACCAGCTTTGTGGGCAATATTATGGCCAGCCGGATAGCTTCCCTGTGGGATTTCTCGGGGCCGGCATTTACGGTTTCCTGTGGGGATAATTCGGTGTTCAAAGCCCTGGAGATAGCCCAAAACCTGCTTTCGCTGGGTGAGGTAGAAGCGGTAGTCGTCGGAGGCGTTGACTTTTCCGGCGGCCTGGAAAATGTTTTGCTGAGGAATAAAAAGGACAAAGTAAACCAGGCGGGTAAACCAGGCCTCGCCCTGAATAAAGGCGAAGAAGGCTGGATACCCGGCGAAGGAGCCGGAGCTGTGGTTTTGAAAAAGCTGTCCGATGCCGGCAAAGACAGGATCTACGCCGTGATCGACGGCATCGGGGAAGCACGCCCCCTGCCGGAGGGCGGTTACCTGGAGCTTGCCGCCACCGGCATCGCCCGGGAGGATGAGGCGGAAAGGGAACTCCTGCTTAAACAAATGCCACAGGGGCCAACCGCTCTGGGCAGCGTCAAGGCGAATATCGGCCACACCTTTGCCGCTTCCGGCATCGCCGGGCTGATCAAAACGGCGCTCTGCCTGCGCCACCGCTTCCTCCCCGGCATTCCCAACTGGAAAGGGCCGAAGGATGCAACTGCCTTCGAAAACAGCGGCTATTACTTCCCGGCACGCTCGCGCCCCTGGATACTGGAAAAGGGCCAGCAGAAAAGGTGCGCCGCCGTAAACGCCCCGGACGGGCTGCAGGCCCGGCTTTCGGAAGCCACCCCCGGCTTCGATGGGGAAAATGATTTCCTGCAAAAAAATACGCCGCGGCTATTCACCCTGAAAGGCGGTACGGAAAAAGAATTGCAGCAACAGCTGTCCGCCCTGGAGATCGCCGCCGAAAGCCCGGAGCCGCTGGCGGACATTGCGTTGCAGTTCTACCAGAGCAACAGGGCGAAAAATGGAGCGTACTGCCTGGCCCTGATCGGAAAGAATAAAAAAGCATTGCTGCCGGAGATCGGCTTTTTCAGAGCGAACCTGAGCGCCGCTTTCCAGGAGTGTAAAACACTAAAAACACCGGCGGGAAGCTACTTCACGCCCGATCCTCAGGGGAAAAAAGGCAAGGTGGCTTTCCTGTATCCCGGCTCTTCCACGGCCTATCCCCACCTGGGGCAGGATCTGTTCCAGTTGTTCCCCCAATTGTATCCTCACTTCGAAGGGATGGTTCCCCGGTTGGAAAAGTTCATCTGGCCGGATTACCTGTTCCCCAAGGAGATCCGGCCCGGCGACAGCGGAAAGAACATGTATGACAATGCCATCGCCATGATGTCGATCGGCGTCTTCTTCTCCGCCGTTTACACCCATATACTCAGGGAGTTCTTCCGGGTGGAGCCCGAGATCGCTTTCGGCTACAGCATGGGGGAGTGCAGCAGCATGTGGTACAGCCTGGGCATATGGGGTCCGGAAGGAACTAAAAACTTCCAGGACTCGCCTATTTTCAAAAAGCGTTTTGCCGGTGAACTGGAACTGCTGGCGGAGCACTGGGGCATCACTACAGAAGAAGCGAAGGACTCCTGGGTGAGCCTGGTGCTGCTGGCGCCCCGCCGGGAGGTGGAAGCCCTGGTGAAAGAAAAGGAAAAAGTATTCCTGACCTTTGTCAACACCGAAAATGAAGTCGTCATTTCGGGAGACAGAGCCGCCTGCCAGGCGATTGCCGGGCAATTGGGCTGCCCGGTGGTAGCCATTCCCTTCCAGAACATCATTCACCACGATTTCTGCGAGAAGGAAAGGGAAGGCCTGCTGAAGATGCACCACTTCCCCCTTCGGCAGGCGCCCGCCATTGATCTCTATTCCAGCATCACCCAGTCCAGGATAGAGCTGGACAGCCTCCGGATCGCTGAGAACTCGACGGCCGTTTGCTGCCGGCAGGTTGACTTCCCGGAAACCGTAAAAACCATCTACGAGACCGGCGCCCGCATTTTCATTGAGCTGGGCGCCAACGCCACCTGCACCGGATGGATAAAGGATATTTTAAAAGACAAGGAGCACCTGGCAGTGAGCATCGACCAGAAGGGCAAGCCGAATGCCCAGTCCCTTCTGGAATTGCTTGCCCAACTGGCCAGCCACGGCGTAAACCCTGACCTTTCCATGCTCTATCCGCCGGCCCGGCCGGAACGGCAGGCCCGGAGCTTCCTGAAAAAGATCGTCCCCGGCGGGGCGCGCATTTTCGATACCCTTCTCAGCGAGGAGAACCGCAACTATTTCGCAGCCGTCAAAACCAGGAAAAAGGCAAAAACCCTGGCCCTGGCTACCGGCGGGGAGGAGGAGCCCTCCATCACCAATTTTTCACTTTCTACAGAATCCATGCCTACTATGGAAATCAAAACATCAACCATAACGCCTGCCCCCCAGGCCCGGCCGGAGCAGGTGGGCGAAAACGGCCTGCGCCTGCAGGACTACGAATCGGGCGAGCACCTGGAAGGCAAAACCATCATCTTCTCTCAGGAAGATCTTGAAGAATTCGCCACCGGCAGCATCGCCAAGGTCTTCGGCCCGGAATATGCCCCCATCGACAGCTACCGCCGCCGGGTCATGCTGCCCATGCACCCCTACCTGCTGGTGAGCCGGGTGACCGGCCTGAAGGCCGAAATGGGGGAATATAGGCCCTCCACCATGCAGACGGAGTATGACATCCCCTACGGCGCCTGGTTTACTACGGACCGGCAGATCCCCTGGGCGGTTTCCGTAGAGTCCGGGCAGTGCGACCTGCTGCTGATCTCCTACCTGGGCATCGACTTCCAGAATAAGGGCAACCTCGTCTACCGCCTGCTGGACTGCACCCTGACCTTCGTCGACGACCTGCCATTCGAGGGGCAGACCCTGCGCTATGACATTTCGATCAACTCCTTCGTGCGCAATGGCGACAACCTGTTGTTCTTCTTTAGCTACCTCTGTTACGTGCAGGACCGGCTGGTGCTGAAAATGGACGGCGGCTGCGCCGGCTTCTTCACCGATGAGCAACTGGAGGAAGGGCATGGCGTGGTGTACACCGAGAGCGAGCTGGAAGCCAAACGGAAAGCGCCGAAGAGACACTTCACCCCCCTGCTGAAAACCCACAAGACATCCTTCTCCAAGGAAGACCTTCGCCACCTCATCAACGGCGATATGGAAAAATGCTTCGGGGACGAATCCTATTACGCCAACGGCCGCAACCCCTCCCTCTGCCTGCCGCCGGAGAAGATCCTGATGATCGACCGCATCACCTCGGTTGACCTGACGGGGGGCGCCTACGGGCTGGGCTATATCGTGGCGGAGAAGGACCTGCATCCGGACGACTGGTACTTTCCCTGCCATTTCCGGGACGACGAGGTGCTGGCCGGCTCCCTGCAGGCCGAGGGCGGCGGCAACCTCCTGCGCTTCTTTATGCTGATGCTGGGCCTGCAGCGGCTGACCAAAGATGCCCGCTACCAGCCTGTTTTCGACCTCCCGCAAAAGGTGCGCTGCCGCAAGCAGGTGACGCCCAAAGACACCAAACTCGTCTACCAACTGGAGATCAAGGAGATCGGCCTGATCCCCAACCCCTACGTGATCGGCGACCTGGAGATCATCTCCGACGGGGTGGTGACGGTGCATTTCGAGAACCTGGGCCTGCAGCTGAGAGAAAAATCGAACCCGCGCTACCTGGAAGAAACACCGGGGGTAAAGATCTCCCCCCGCTCGGAAGGAGCCCTGCTGAACGAAAAGGACATCACCACCTTCGCCCTGGACGACCTGTCGAAGTGCTTCGGGCCTGAGTTTGCCGTATACGACGGGCGGACGGTCTCCCGGCAGCCCAATACGGACCTGCAGCTGATATCGAGAGTATTGAAGATCGAGGGCGAACGTTTTGACTTTTCCAAACCCTCCACCATCCTGGCGGAGTACGACGTGCCGGCCGGCGCCTGGTACTACGAACAGAATTCCGCCCACACCATGCCCTACTCCATTCTGATGGAGATCGCCCTGCAGCCCTGCGGCCTGCTGGGGGCCTACCAGGGCAGCACCCTGCAGTTTCCGGACAAGAACCTCTACTTCCGCAACCTGGATGGAGAAGGAGAGCTGTTCGATCTTCCTGATGGCACGGACCTGCGGGGCAAAACCATCACCAACAAGGCCGTGCTGGTATCCTCGGTGGCTCTGGGCGGCACCATCCTGCAGAATTACACCTTCGAGCTGTCGGTAGACGGGCAGGTTTTCTACAAGGGGAAATCCTCCTTCGGCTTTTTCCCGGGCGAGGCGCTGGCCTCCCAGGTAGGGCTGGACAATGGCAAGGAAGTGGCGCCCTGGTTTGAAACGGAAGGGTTACAACCCAAAGACTATATGCAGGTCAAACTGGACTCCCTGTATGGCAAAATGAAGCTCTACAAGGCTCCCGGCGACAAGCCCCACTACCGCCTGGCCGAAGATCAGCTCGGCCTGCTGGACAAGCTGATCATCGCCAAGAACCAGGGGCGGTACGGCAAGGGTTACATCCACGCCACCAAATACATGAAGCCGTACGACTGGTTCTTCACCTGCCATTTCTACCAGGACCCGGTGATGCCCGGCTCTCTGGGCGTAGAGGCCATCCTGCAGGCCATGCAGGTGTTTGCATTGCAGCAAGATCTGGGCAAGGACTTCGCCAATCCGAAGTTCGTCCAGTTACCCAACCATAAAACGGTTTGGAAGTACCGGGGGCAGATCCTGCTGAACGTAAAGGAAATGCACCTGGAGGTACACCTCAAAAGCATTGAAAAAAGAGGGGAGCGGCTGGCCATCATCGCCGACGCCTACCTTTGGAATGATAAGATGCGCATCTACCAGGTGACGGATCTGGCGCTGGGCATCGAAGAAGCTTAAGTAATTTGCGATGTTTGATTTTTGACGTGCGATTTTTGATGTGCCCCAATGCAGGCAGCACAATAAGAGCAGTTCCTCCAAGCCACATCGCAAATCAAAAATCAAAAATTTTACCTGGCTCGTAGAGACGGGCGAACATCAAAAATTCAGATGACTCAAAAATCCATACAACCAGAATAAATATGGAGCTCAAATATCACGGCATTCAATCCCCCCTCCACTGGAAAGGCTCACCCCGGGCCATCGCCTTTGACGAGGCCGGCATCCGCGAAAAGCTGGCCCGGACGGAGCTGCCCTGCTATGTCGTGCAGGACTTCCGCGGCCGCATCGGCCTGAGCAACGAAGGCGAGCTCAGCACTGATGGCAAAGGGTTGCAATTGCTCGCTATGGCCGGCGCTTTACCTCCCGGACAGTTGGGCGACGCCACTTTCCGCGAAGATTACAAGCTGAAATACGCCTACAAGACCGGCGCCATGGCCAATGGCATTGCCTCCGAAGAACTGGTCATCGCTATGGGCAAGGCAGGCCTGCTCGGTTCCTTCGGCGCCGCCGGGCTGGTGCCTTCCCGGGTGCTGCAGGCCATTGAGAAAATACAAGGGGCGCTCCCCCATCAAACCTACGCCTTCAACCTCATCCACAGCCCGAACGAGGAGGCGCTGGAGGCGGGGGCGGTGAAGTTGTACCTGGAAAAGGGCGTCCACGTAGTGGAAGCCTCCGCCTATCTCGCCCTCACCGAGCACATCGTACATTACCGCGTGGCGGGCCTGAGCCGGGGAGCAGATGGCGAGGTGGTGGCCAGCAATAAGGTCATTGCCAAGATATCGAGAAAGGAAGTGGCGGCCCACTTTATGCAGCCCGCTCCGGAGCGCTTCCTGAAGCTGCTGCGGGACAAGGGCAAGATCAGCGCGGAGCAGGCAATGCTCGCCGCCCATGTCCCCATGGCCGATGACATCACGGTGGAAGCCGACTCCGGCGGCCATACCGACAACCGGCCGCTGGTGGCGCTGCTGCCGTCCATCATCCAGTTGCGGGACGAGATGCAGGAAAAATATCAGTTTGAAAAGAAGATCCGCGTCGGGGCGGCGGGAGGCATTTCCACGCCGGCCTCCGCCCTGGCGGCCTTCATGATGGGCGCCGCCTACGTGGTTACCGGTTCCGTCAACCAGGCCTGCGTGGAAGCCGGTACCTCTGAGCATGTCCGGAAACTACTGGCTACGGTGTCCTCTACCGACGTCATGATGGCGCCGGCTTCCGATATGTTCGAGATGGGCGTAGAGCTGCAGGTGTTGAAGCGGGGCACGCTCTTCGGGCCGCGCGCCAAGAAGCTTTACGAATATTACCTCCGCTACAAGTCCATAGAAGAGATCCCGGAAGAGGAGCGGCTGAAGATGGAAACGCAGGTCTTTCAACGGCCGTTGGAGGCCGTCTGGCAGGACTGTATCGAGTTTTTCCGCAGCCGCGACCCGGAACAGATCGAACGGGCCGAAGGCAACCCCCACCGCAAGATGGCCCTCATCTTCCGCTGGTACCTCGGGCTGTCTTCCAACTGGGCCAATGCCGGCACGCAAGGCCGGGCGCAGGACTACCAGATCTGGTGCGGGCCAGCCATGGGCGCCTTCAACGACTGGGTGAAGGGCACTTACCTGGAGGACTACCAGAACCGCCAGGCTGCCGATGTGGCGGAGCAGATCATGCAGGGAGCGGCGTACCTGTACCGGGTGCAGTCGCTGGCGATGCAGGGATTGGGCTTCCCCCTGGGCTGGGAAAGATTCCTCCCAAAAGAAACAAAAATTGAAGTATCCTTCGGCCTGTAACCTCTGAGAGCTTGTTTCGCGGCAGAGCAAACCTCAAAAGTGTTTATTTTGTTATATAAATGAAATTCCTCATGAGTCCTGCGGGTTAAGGGTTATTTTTTCTCACCCGAACATTTTCCCACCAGTTGGCTGCTCATCTGGCTGTATCCTGCGGGAACTCCGCGGCCGGCGCCTTCACATTTTACGATAGGGGCCTACCGCATGGGGGTTAAGAAAACATTTGATAACAAAATTTCAAAGAGCTTATGATCATCATCAATGTAAAAGATAATGAATCTATTGACCGGGCGCTGAAGCGTTATAAGCGCAAGCACCGCAACGTAGGGATTGTCAAGGAATTGCGCCGCCGCCAGCAATATACCAAGCCTTCGGTAAAACGGCGCAATGAACTGCTCAAAGCCATCTACAAGCAGGAAAAACTGCAGGAAGAAGAGCAGAACTGACTCCCTTCATAAACAGGAAAACAAACTCTTCGCCTTGTTATCCTGTTATTAATGTGTATCTTTGCACCATCAATCATTAGTTCCGTTGGCCCGAGGTTATTTTTCTTCCTACCTGAAAATTTTCCACCAGTTGTACTAATCGTTTGATCGCCCAGAGGGAAACACGGCTGTATTGCTTTGTATAGGCGTAACAGCATCCTGTTTCCCGCAGAGGTATTTTTTTATTTAATTAATTTTTTCTTTTTGTTATGAACATTTTTATTGCACGGCTCAGTTACGACACGAGCAGCGAAGATCTCCAGCACGTATTTGAAGAATTTGGCGAGGTATCCTCCTCCAAAGTGATCATGGATTATGACACTGGCCGGTCTAAAGGCTATGGTTTTGTAGAGATGGATGACGAAGTGGCTGCTGTTGACGCCATCAACGAACTCAATGATTCCGAACTCCACGGGCGGACGATCGTCGTCAAAAAGGCGCGCCCCCGAAATGAGCGCCGGACTTCGAACAATTATAACCGCAACAGTTATAACCGCTGGTAAACCAATCGGCCGGAGCACCGCCGACTGTGCGGTGCTCCGGCCCCACTTTTTAATTTTTTAAACGAATGGGGACGCACTATTTCCCCTTTTTTAATTCAACACTATATGATAATAATCAATGTAAAGGACAACGAGTCTATCGACCGGGCGCTGAAGCGCTACAAGCGCAAGCACCGCAATATCGGACTCATCAGAGAACTGCGCCGTCGGCAGCAGTTTACCAAACCTTCCGTCAAGCGCCGTAAAGAGGTGCTCAAGGCCATCTATAAGCAGGATAAAGAGAATGCCGAAAGCAATAACTGAAAACTTTGGGGTTTGCCCTTGAGTACGGCTTATCCAAAGCATTGTTTTTTCCGGTAAATTCCCTATTTTTGCGCCGTCATTCAATTGCTCCATTGGCTGGTCTTCCTATCCATGTAAGATAATTTTTCCACTGGCAGCGAGAATTGTATGATTTCCATTCATGGAAAAGGGCGTTCTACGCCCCTTTTGATTCTTTAATTTTCGAAAGCGTAAGCCGGGCAGTTGCCTGCCGCTTGGTGCTTTTTGTTGTAAACTTTTTTAAAAAGGCATTTATGATCATTATTGAAGTAAAGGATGGAGAGTCCATCGACCGGGCGCTGAAGCGCTACAAACGCAAACACCGCAATGTGGGAGTCGTTAAAGAGCTCCGCCGCCGGCAGCAGTTCACCAAGCCGTCGGTCAGGCGCCGCAACGAACTGCTGAAAGCACAGTACCTGCTCCAGAAGCAACAGGAGGAGCAGGAAGATTAATTCCCCAGCCTCAACTTCTCCAGCCTGTAAAACTGGAAAGTACGGTCATCAGACATGGCGACAAACAGCCCGTGCGGAAAATTCGCGCCGAAATCAGCCGTACTCACTTCACATCCGTCTGTTTCCCAGGTGGACAGCAAGACTTCCCGTAAAAAGGGGTGCTGATGGGGCTTGCCGGGTAATCCTTCCCGCGGGAAAACCCGAAAGGCGTACCCCTGCTGGTCAGACACAATGACAAACCCGCTCCCCTGCCCCCTGTCCAGAATGGCGATGCCTTCCCGGTCGTTCATAAAGCCCTCTCTGCCGAAAAAGGCGAGCTCTTCATTCCCTCCCGACGGATGGGCATAATATTTTCTGATACCGGCTGCTTCGTCCGAATAATAGACAAAACCCAACTCGTCGTCCACGGCAATGGCCTCAATCTCCTGGAAGCCACTGAATTTGCCGAATTTACGCACCAGCGCCGCTCCAATTCCCCCCTCTTCCTTTTCCTCCAGCCGGTATTGCCACAGATAGCCTTCCTTTGGCCCTCCCTTACGGCTCACAATAACAAATACCTCGCCGGAAGGAGCCCGGTACAGGCCAATGCCCATCGGTTCCCGGTATCCGAAGCCCCGCTCCCCTTCAAAAACGGGAATGCCCCCATTATCCAACGGATTCATGCCGGGCACGGAAAAAACCCGAATGGCCATGCCATCCCGCTCAGTGACGGCAACGATATCCACTTCTTCCTGCCCGAGCCGAAAACCATACTCTACATCCACATTGTTCGGAAACCGCAGGCCGGTAACCGACTTATCCGGAATGATCTTCCCATCCAATCCGAAAGCGTAAAGCCCACCCCTCCTTTGTTTATCTGTTCCGAAAACAATACTCTGCTCCGGGCTGGCGCTGTTCCACCAGATGGCAGGGTCATCGGAGTCGTAAGGCACAGGCTCTGTGACGACATCCGGAGGAATGCGGTTGCCCTGTATGAAATCGCAGGAACACAGCAGAAGAAAGAAAAAAAAGATGCTCTGAATTCTCATTATGCAGATACTGGCTGAAATTCACCCATTCACTCATTCATTCATTCACTCATTCACTCATTCACTCCCCGTCCTCTCCCGACAATTGCCGGGATCAGCCGGGTAAAATTCACTCATTCCTTTTCCTCCCCCTTACCTCACCAACGAAATATCTCCCTCATAAATGACCGACACGCCATCGATAAACTCCACCTCTACAAAATAGGCATAGATATCGATCTGTGCCGGCTCCCCTTTGAAGTAGCCGTCCCATCCCAGTGAGGGGGTATTGGGCTGAAAGTTATCGTTTTCGAACACCAACCCGCCCCAGCGGTTGAATATCTTCAACCTCAGCACCTGCCGGGCGCCCGGGCCGGTATAGACGGTGAAAAAGTCGTTCCGCCCGTCCTCGTTGGGAGAAAAAGCATTGGGGATGTATACCGGCCGGTTCTTCAGCACAAGAATCACCACCTCATCCGTGGCCGTACAGCCGCTGCCATCAGTAGCGGTAACGGTGTAAGCCGTGGTGTTGACCGGGTTGGCCTGGGGGCTCTGGCATTCTGTGCACGAGAGGGAGTCGGGCGGCGCCCAGGAATAGGATACCGAGAGGTCGTTGGCCACAGCCCGCAGCCGGGTGGAATAGCCAAGCTCGATGCTCTCGTCCGGCCCGGCATTGACGGTCAGCTCGGCCGGTTGAGTGACGGTGGCGGTGAGGCTTTCGGTGCAGCCGTTGGCGTCCATCACCGTAATTTCGTAAGTGCCGGCCATCAGGTTGCCAAAGATGGGCTCCACCTGGAACACCTGCCCTCCTCCGATGCTGAACTCATAAGGATCGCTCCCTCCGTCGCCGGACACGCTGATGGAACCGGTGGCTTCGCCGAAACAGAGGGCATTGATAACGGTATCCAGCGTTATGAACAACTCGGGGGGCTGGTTGAAACTCGTATCGGCAGAAGTGACACAGCCATTGGCATCGGTAACGGTAACGCTATACGTCCCGGGGCCAAGGCCGCTCAGAGTAGCCGCCGACTGGCCGCCTGCCCACTGATAGGCGTAGCCCCCCACTCCTCCGGTGGGAACGGCGGTGAGCACGCCATCGGCTTCTCCAAAACAGCTGATGCCTTGCAGGTCAAAACCGGCCTCCAGCAGGGGCGGATCCTCAAGCACAAATGTGAAACTACCCCGGCACAGGTTGGCATCCTGCACATCGACCATATAACTGCCGGCGGGCAGGTTGCTCAGTATATTTTCATCGACAAAGCCGTTGCCATCATTAAAATCGTACAGATAGGACGGCTGGCCGTTGCCGATGGCCAAGGTTATCATCCCATCCGAAAAGCCCGTACAGGAAGGGTCAATGATGCTGGTGACATCGGGGTCGAGTTCCAGTTCCAGCTCCCGTAGGGGGATGACCAGAGAAAGCTCGCATCCGTTGACATCGCGGATGGTGACGCCGTAATCGCCGACAGGAAGGTTCTCGATCATATTGTCACTTCCGAAGGGTTCGCCCCGCCAGCTGTATTCATAGGGAGGCGTGGCTCCACTCACCTCCAGGGTAATGGAGCCATCCGTGCCGCCGTTGCAGGTTGGCATGCCGATAAGGGTATCGACATCGAATTCCGGCGGCCCACCTATGGCTACGCTGAGTTCCACCTGGCAGGTGGCGGCGTCGGTGACCGTCACGTCATAATCTCCTCTATCGAGCCCGGAGAGGTCTTCTGTGCTTTGTCCATTGCTCCAGGTGAAAGTGTAAGGAGAAAAGTCACTGCTGACGCTCAGGTCAATAGCGCCGTCCAATGAATTCGGGCAGGAGAGCGGCGTAGGGGTGGCGCTGATATCGAAGTGGCCGTCGCAACATTCTACATAAACATTGCCCACGGCGGTTACGATACAGCCGTCATCGGTTTCAACCTGTAGTACGATGGATTTGAGGCCCGGCCGGTTGTAGGATACCTGGTGAGGCCCGGAGCCGGTGGTGCTGGCAGGGCTGGCGGCCTGCCCGAATGTCCACCTCCGGTCAGAGATCACTCCTTCGAAGGTGCTGGCGTCGGTAAAAGTGACCGGGTCGCCGACGCAAACCGTATCTGTGCTGGCAGTGAAGTCCGCCACCGGCCCACGGAAGGTGCCGGTGCCCCCGAATTCGAGAGAAAACCCATCGCCCGAGCCGCTGAAGTTATTGATGATGAGGGCGTAGCTCTTGCCGGCTTCCATATCGATGGCCTGCACGAAGTTATTGTTGCCGGGCTGGCAGCCACACGATTCGCTGTTGTCTCCATCGTTAATGGCCAGGCCGGTAGGGCCGGTACAAGGCTGCCACTGTGAAAAAGGCGCTCCGATATTCTCTCCGGAGGCCATACAACGCAGCGGGATCTTATCAGAACAGTCATTGACGCCATTAGGCAGTTCGAATACTACAAAGTCGAGGTCGTCGGCGGGGTTGAGGGGGGTAAGGGTAAACGTCAGGGTGCCGGACTCCTCACAGGTCCATTTGTACCAGGAAGAATTGTCTTCGACGATACCGCAGCCGCAGCCTTCGTCAAAGATCTCGTTGGGGTTGGCCCCTTCGCCCACGACATAGTCTACCGTGAAAGGGTCTTTATCGCAGAGAACGACCGCGGTGTTGCAGTCCCCGGAAGGTTCCAGAGGTTGGTTGTAATTATTGACGCACAGCTTAAACGTACCGATCTCTCCCAGCCGGCCGCTGACCTGTATGTAATAGGTAGAGCCGATATTGAGGTTGCTGGCGAAGGCGCCGATGGTATTGTTCCCGATAGGGTCGTTCGCACATTCCACCTGAGTGAGGTTGCCGCAATCGCCGCTGTAGAGGGCAAACTGAGGAAAGGTGAGGGTGCCGCCGGCGTTGATGCCGACATCGCCGACGACGGTAATATTCACCGTTGTGGCTTCCGCCGTAAAGGCGAACCACACATCGAGGCTGTTGTTGGGAAAGCAGCTCGGGTTGATACCCGAATCGGTAGCTCCTATATTGGAATAGGCGCCGGACGAAGAACACCAGCTGCTGACATCATCCAGGAAAATGGCGCTGGCGCAGTCGTTATTGGACGGCTGGGCCGCAAGGGCCGCTGCCGCCAGCAAAAACGCCACACTGAACAGGAGGGGAAGTATTTTTTGTGTCATAGCATGTACTTTATTCATAGCTTTACGTTATCGGGTGAGGGAAACGCTGCCACTGTACCGGCTCCGCGATCCATCGATGAATTCGACCTCTATTACATAGGTATAGACACCTGAAGGGGCAGGCTGGTTTCGAAACATTCCGTCCCATCCTAAAACGGGAATACCGGACGACAAATTTTCCTGGGCAAAGACCAAAGCGCCCCAGCGGTTAAAGACCTTCATAGAAATGACCTGCCGCCCTGCCGGCCCGGGATAGGCCGCAAAATGATCATTTCGCCCGTCTCCATTCGGGCTAAAGGCATTGGGGATATAAACCGGGCGCTCCTCACTAAGGGAAACCTTTACCGAATCGGCCGCCGTACAACCGTTTTCATCTTCCACCCAGACGGTATACCATCCTCCTTGCAGGGGCCTCAATACCGGGGAAGGGCAATCCGTACAGCTCAGCCCTTCGGCCGGCTGCCAGCTATAGGCCAGTCCATTGCCATAGGCAAGCGCCTGCAGCTGCACATCGTACCCCAGTTCCACCTCAACCGCCTCTCCTGCTTCAATCCGCAGGGGAGGTGGCTCCCCAACCGAAACATTCCGGTAAAGGAGGCAGGCTTCGGCATCGCGCACAGTCAGGGTGTAATCGCCGGCCGACAGGTTGTCGAACCGGGGTGAGGCCTGATAGTTTTGTCCGTCAAGAGTAAATTCATAAGGGGGCGCCCCTCCGGAAGCAGACACCTCGAAGCTGCCGCTGAATTCTCCGTGGCAGCGGGCAGGGTTGATGGCCGCCAGGCCCAGGGCCAGAGCGGAAGGCTGGTACAAGGTAACCGCATCCCGGGTGGTGCAGCCATTGCCATCGGTAACGGTCAATTCGTAGGTGCCGGCTCTGAGGCCCCGAATCGCCGCCGTCGTGCTACCGGTATTCCACAAAAAGGCATAATTGCCATTGCCGCCATCTACCGTTGCCTCCACCTGGCCATCGGTGGCGCCGAAGCAGGAGATCTCGGTTGCAGATAGGCCGATAGATAAAGGAGGCGGGCTTTCAATAACAAGGGAGAGGCCGGACTGGCACCGGTTGGCATCCCGTACCTCAACAACATAAGCCCCGGCGCCCAACTCTCGCAGGGTATTGTCATTGACCCAGCCGTTGCCATCATTGAAGTTGTAGGCATAAGGAAGCTGTCCATTCAGCGGCTGGACGGTAAGGGAAGCATCCTCTCTGTCATGGCAGGTTGGAGGAGTGAGGAACAGGTCGAACTCCAGCTCGAGTTCCCGGAGGGGGATATTGACCCGGTGTT
The DNA here is from genome assembly GCA_024103175.1 of Phaeodactylibacter sp. Lineage (GTDB taxonomy): Bacteria > Bacteroidota > Bacteroidia > Chitinophagales > Saprospiraceae > JACJXW01. The sequence continues at coordinate 3,285 of JAGFJE010000385.1, read as the reverse complement.
CACAACTACGGGAATCCATGACAACTGCCTCATAATCTCCGGCGGATAGGCCGGAATACGTGCCATCCGGTGCGAAAGGCCCTCCATCCCAACTGAAGAGGAAGGGCGGTGTGGCTCCACTTACGGAAAGGGCGATGGCGCCATCCGTACCGCCATTGCAGGCAGGAGGCGTAAGAACGGTATCAATACGGAAAGGAGGCGGGCTTTCCACTTCCAGGGTAAGCATGGTGTCACATCCCAGTGCATCGATTATGGTGAGCATGTACGTCCCGGCCGCGAGGCCGTCGATGGAGGGAGTGTTCTGGCCATTGCTCCAGCTGTAAGCATACGGCGGGTTGAAGCTGGAGGCCTGCATGCGGATAGCGCCGTCATTGCCTCCCGGGCATTCCAGATGGGAGATGTCAGCCAGGGCTTCATATCCGGCGTTACAACAAACCACTTCTATCATGCGAAGGGCGCTCACGATACACCCCTGGTTGGTCAGCAGGCGCAGCAGGGCCGGCTTGTTGCCGGCGGTATTCCAGTTCAACGCGTGAGGGCCAGGCGTTTGAGCGCCGGCAATGGAGGCGCCGGGGCCGAAGCTCCATTCCCAACCCACGATATTGCCACCGGTGAAGGAGGAGGCGTCCTGTAGCGTAATGGTTTCTCCCAGGCAAACCGGGCCGGCAGTACTGGCCCCAATGGCCACCTCGGGGCCGGCAAACTGCCCGCTGCCGCCAAATTCCATTTCGAAGCCGATGCCGGTGGAGGAGAAATTATTGACCATTACCCCATAACTTTTGCCTTCCTCCATGAAAATGGCGGCCAGGAAATTATCCTGGGAAGGGTCATTGCAATTGGGCGGCTCGGAAAAGTCAACCGAAGATTCAGCCAGGCCGGTGGGGCCGTCGCAGGAGGAGGCCATACACCGGAGCACAATTTTATCGGCACAGTCGCCCGGGCCGTTGGGAAATTCATAGACGACGAAGTCGAGGTCGTCGGGGGGGTTGAGGGGCGTCAGGGTAAAGGTGAGGGGGCCGCTGCTGCCCGCTGTCCACATAAACCAGGCGGAGTGCCATTCTACATTGGTGCCAAAGCCGTTGAGGCAGCCGGCGTCGTTGGCCTCTTCCGGGTCCTCGCCCGGGCCGGTGAGCTTCTGCACCACGAAGGCGTCTTTGCTGCAAAGGATGGCGGCTTCCGGGCAATCGGAAGAAGGATCTTCCGGAGAATTGTAGTTGTTGATACACAGTTGAAAGGCGCCGTTATTTCCCGGAGCGCTTTGTATGCGAAGAAAATGTGGCAGGCCCAGGCTGAGCCCGCCGGCATAGAGGCTGTTGACGTTAGACTGGGAGGCCCCGGTAGCGCAGGCTACTTCCTGGAGAACATTGCAGCTCCCCTGATACAGAGCGATCTCCGGAGCTTCCAGCAGGTTGATGCCCGTACTCCCGATAATGGTGATCGTTACATCGGCAGCGAAAGGAGTAAAAGAAAACCACACATCGGCCTGAGAGCCGGAAAAGCAGGAAGCCGGGGGGATGGCATCGCCGGATGCCCCCTGGTTGTTGAACGCCCCCGCTTCAGAACACCAGTCGGAAACATCCTCCAGCTGAAAAGCGCCGGCACAGCCGTCATTGCCCGGCTGTGCCGCCAGCGGCGACATCAGAAGAAAAAAGATACTGAAGGCAAGGATGTATGTTGAGCGCATGGCCATTCATTGTCTGCAATATAAGCCGGGGCGCCGGCAAGGGTAGAAAGCCGCCGGAATTTCTTTATCTTTACCAAGAAAATTAGCCAACTCTTCCCAATATCGCAGTATCTCCGTTCTTTTTAAACATTTCAATAGGAAAGACGTTGCCTGGCGGGAAGAGTGTTGGCAGGATGAGGACTAAATAATTCATGAAGAAGCACCTTCCGAACGCCATTACCTTACTCAATCTCTTTTTCGGCTGCTGTGCGCTAGCCAGTATTTTTTACGGACAGTTTGTCGCTGCTTTCTGGTGGATATTTGCAGCCGTGACGGCAGACTATGCAGATGGCCTGGCAGCCCGCCTGCTCGGGGTACAGTCGACACTGGGCAAGGAACTGGATTCTCTGGCGGATATGGTTTCCTTCGGGGTGGTTCCCGGGGTTATTTATTACGTGCTGTTGGCCAATCACTTCCATCCGGAAGGCGCCTCGGGCCTCGTGTACGAGGCCACCCCCGGCTTCCTGGCCGCTGTTTTTTCGGGCCTGCGCCTGGCCAAATTCAACCTGGATACCCGGCAGTCAACCGGCTTTATCGGCCTGCCGACCCCTTCCAGCACCATTTTTACGGCAGGCCTGATGCTGATCTATACTTTTGATTCCTTTGGGCTGCGGCCGCTGGTCAGCAATCCTCTTTTTCTGTATAGCTGCGTACTGGTGGTTTCTTACCTGCTCGTTTCGGAAGTGCCTATGTTCAGCCTCAAGTTCAAATCTTTTGCCTGGAAAGGCAATGAAGTGAAATATGTCTTTGCCGGGATTGCACTGGTGTTGCTTGTTTTAACCTGGGAAGCGTCCTTTGCCATCGTTATCCTGCTGTACATTATTTTTTCTGTATTTCAATATCTGGCCGGAAAATCGAGGGCCGGCAACCACTAACTTGACCTATGCTGTACCTCATACCTACTCCGATCGGCAACCTCGAAGACATTACGCTGCGCGCCCTGCGCATCTTCAGGGAGGTGAATCTCATCCTGGCCGAAGATACGCGCACATCCAAAAAGCTGCTTTCCCATTACGAGATCGAAACGCCCCTGCGTTCCTATCATGCGCACAACGAACACGCCATCACCGGCGAGCTTGCCGATCAGATGGAACAAGGTACGGTGATGGCTCTCATCAGCGATGCCGGCATGCCTGGCATTTCCGACCCCGGCTTTCTGCTCGCCCGCGAGTGCGTCCGCCGCGGTATCCGCGTGGAGTGCCTGCCCGGCGCCACGGCTTTCGTCCCCGCCCTTATCGCCTCGGGCCTGCCCAGCGATAAATTCTTTTTTGAGGGCTTTCTGCCCCACAAAAAAGGACGGCAAACCCGGCTGCAGTTCCTCGCCGCCCTGCCCCACACTTTCATCCTGTACGAATCGCCCCACCGCCTGATTAAATGCCTGGGCCAACTGGCCGAAGCCTGCGGCCCCCAACGCATGGCATGCGTCGCCCGCGAACTGACCAAACTGCACGAGGAAGTGCGGACGGATACCCTGGAGGGCCTGCGGGAATTTTACGGCGCTCAGGCTAAGGTAAAAGGAGAGATCGTAGTGGTCGTGGAGGGGAGCAAGGAGGGGTAGAATG
>JAGFJE010000730.1 GCA_024103175.1 Phaeodactylibacter sp. | reverse complement strand
AGATAGTACTGGCCAGGCAGTAGAGCGGCGGGGTTTGGCCTCATCTTTACGAGCCGCTTGAAAGTGGCCCGTCCGAAATTCCGTATCTTGGGGCCATGACAAAAAAGGTGATACTCAAAGCCAAACGGGCAGCGGCAGTCGAACGCTTTCATCCCTGGGTCTTCTCCGGGGCGATCAAAAGTATGGAAGGCAACATTGCGGATGGCGATGTGGTGGAGGTCTGCAGAAGCGACGGTTCGTACCTGGCCACCGGCCACTATCAGGAGGGCAGCATCACAGTACGCCTGTTTTCCTTCCAGCCGGTGGAGCCCGGCCAGGAATTCTGGGACGCCAGGATCGGCCAGGCGCTGCGGTACCGCCGCCATCTCGGCCTTGCGGGTTCTTCACAGACAAACTGTTACCGCCTGGCCCACGCCGAAGGAGACGGGCTGCCCGGCCTGATCATCGATATATACAACAAAACGGCTGTTGTGCAGTGCCATTCCATCGGCATGCACCGGGAAATGGAAAAAGTCAGCCGGGCCCTGCAAAACAATTTCGGGAACCACCTGGAAGCCATTTATGACAAAAGCGCGGAGACGCTTCCCAGCCAATACGCCCGGGAAGTAGAAAACCGCTACGTTTTCGGCAAAAGCGCCCCCGGCCCGGCCCTGGAATACGGCAATGCCTTTCAGGTCGACTGGGAAGGAGGGCAGAAAACGGGGTTTTTCCTCGATCAGCGGGAGAACCGGCGCCTGGCAGGACAGTACGCCAAAGACAAAAAAGTGCTGAATGCCTTTTGTTATTCCGGAGGTTTTTCCATTTATGCCCTTCGGGCAGGCGCCCGCTTCGTAGACTCCGTCGATGTGTCGAAAAAAGCCATAGAACTGGTGGAAACCAACGTAGCCCTCAACGGCCTGCCCGCCGAAAGGCATCAGCCCCATGCCATGGATGTCCTGGATTTCCTGCGCACTGCCGATGCCGACTATGAACTGATGATCGTCGACCCGCCGGCTTTTGCCAAAAGCCTGAAGAAGCGCCACCAGGCCGTCCAGGGGTACAAGCGCCTCAACGCCATGGCCATGGCCCGGATGCGGCCGGGCGGCATCCTTTTCACTTTTTCCTGTTCACAGGTGGTAGGCCAGCAGCTGTTCTACGACACCATAGTCGCCGCCGCGCTCGAGAGCGGGCGCCAGGCCAGGGTCATGCATCAACTCGCCCAGCCGCCGGACCACCCTGTGGGCCTTTTCCATTCGGAAGGTTCGTATTTGAAAGGGTTGGTGTTGTATGTGGAGTGAGTGAGTGAATGAAGGAATGAAGGAATGAATGAAGGAATGAAGGAATTTTACCCGGAAGAGCCTATGGCGAAGACGGGGAAGGAGTGAAGAAAAATTCAACCTTCAGCCACCTCTACCTTTTCCGTTGTTTCCTCTTCCCGCCTATTCTGCCTGAGGGAGCGGTAGAGCAGGAAGTACCCAGTCAGGCCGGCAACGAAAGAACCGGCGAGTATTCCGAGTTTGGCCTGTGCCAGCAGGGCGCTATCAGCCAGGGCCAGGTTGGCAATAAACAAGGACATAGTGAAGCCGATCCCGCCCAGGAGGCTCACTCCCGCCATCTGCGTCCAGTTGGCCCCAACGGGCAACCCGGCAAAGCCCAGGCGGACGCCGAGCCAGGAAAACCCAAATATTCCCGCCAACTTCCCCAGAAGAAGGGCCAGAGCAATATTGAAGAATAATGGCTGGGAAACCATCTCAGCCCCTCCCTTCAGCATGACCCCGGCATTGGCCAGGGCAAAAAGCGGCATAACGAAGAAAGCCACAAAATCATTGAAAAGGTACTCCAGTCGCTGCAGGGGGGGTTGCACATCCCGAACATTACTCCTCAGCGTATTCAAGGTCTCCAGCTCTTTTTCAGGGAGGAAGGGGCCCCCTTGGGCTGCTTTTTCCTCCCGGAAGTCATTGAGGAAACTCCGGATGCTCTTTATGAAGCGTTTCAGGCGTATTTCATTGGTAGCGG
>JAGFJE010000725.1 GCA_024103175.1 Phaeodactylibacter sp. | reverse complement strand
TGCTGCATGTAGATTCTACCTATACCGTTACCTTGTTTGAAGACGGTACGCCCTGCAGCACACAGGACATTACGGCCCTGGCCGTCCCCGACGCCAGCATCGGCGTGCCCCCCGGCATCGTAGTGCTCGCCGGCAACGAGATCAAAGCCTGTAACGGCTCCTCCAGTTTCGAACTGGAGATCTACAATGCCTCTTCCACCTATAGCGACAACGCCGCCTACACCATCAACTGGGGCGACGGCTCTCCCGCCGAAGATTACGACAACAGCACGTTTTCCAATACGAACACCATCTCTCATACCTACAACGGATTGGGGTATTACACCATATTCATCACCGCCACCCATCAGAACGGCTGTGTGTACACCAACAACTATACGTTCTACAATGGCGGCAACCCTTCCGTCGGCCTGGTGATACCCGGCAATACCGTTGGCTTGTGCGCCCCGGCCACCCTCGACTTTCCGATCACCAATACGGAAAGCAACCCACCGGGCACGGAGTACACCATTTTCATCAGCGGGGAAGAAGTCGCCCATTTTACCCAGGCGGAGCTGCCGGATGTTTTTACTTATACTTTCCTGGAAAGCTCCTGTGGAGTGACGACCAGCACAGGCAACTACAGCAATGCCTTCGACATCAGGATCGTGGCGTCCAACCCCTGTAATTCCTCTACGGCGACCATCGAGCCGATCGAGGTGAGCGAACCTCCCGAGCCGTTTTTCGAGATCCTTCCACCGGCGTACAGCTGTGTAGGAGCGGCTTACAGCTTTGAGAACAATACCACGAATATCAGCGAGGTGATCGCGGGCAACCCTTCCCAGTGCATTGACGTGCTCAACCCCAGTTGGACGATCAGCGGGACGTCCGGTGAGGACTGGAATGTGGTGAACGGCAGCCTGTTCGGCGCCAACACCATCGAAATCGAATTTCTGACGCCGGGGGTATACGTCATCGAAATGACGCTGGTGAGCTTTGCCTGCGGGCCGGTTAGTTTCAGCCGGGAGGTCACCATACAGGAGCCTCCTGAACCGGGGGCGGCCATCGAAGTACCGGATACGGGAGGCAACGCGAATGGTGGTTGCACCCCCTTTACCATCCCTTTTAACAACAGCTCGGCGGGAGAGAGCCTCTCCTACGAGTGGAACATCAGCCCGGGCCAGGGCTGGGCCTTTGTAGACAGCACCGGCGCCAATTCCGCAAGCCCGATAGTGGAGTTCACCGATGGGGGCGCCTATGACATCCAGCTTTCGGTGGCCAATACCTGCGCCGAGGTAACCTGGGATACCACGCTTTTAATGCCGGGCCCGCCCACCGTGGCCCTCGATCCGGTTCCCGACTTCTGCGAGTCGGCCACCCTGAACTTCGATACCAGCAATGTCCACATACTGCTCAACGGCGCCGCCGCCGGCGAATACCTCTGGAGTTTTCCCGGCGCCCTCACCGGGAGTTCCACCGGCTCCTTCCCTGCCGGCATACAGTATGATGCCCCGGGGACATACGCCATCGAACTACAGGTGAGCAACGCCTGCGGAACAACAACCGTACAGGACACCTTCACCGTGCAGGAGCCCGGCGCTCTGAGCATGCCTTCCGATGTTACAGCCTGCAGTTCTGATGAGCCCTTTACCCTGGAAGCCGTCCCCGGCGGAGGAACCTGGTCCGGAAGCGGCGTAAATGCGGCCGGGCGGTTCGATCCGGCTCTGGCCAACCCCGGCGCCAACGC
>JAGFJE010000722.1 GCA_024103175.1 Phaeodactylibacter sp. | reverse complement strand
GCGCCGCTGCGGAAGGAAAAGGGCAACTCTTCATCAAAGCCAACAATGTTCTGACCCGGATAGCGCTGGATGACATTCTCTTCGTTCAGGCTCTGGGAGACTACGTCACTATTGTCACCCCTGACAAACGGCACACCGTACATTTTACGATGAAGGAGTTGGAGCACCGCATGCCAAACAGCCGGTTTGTTCGAACTCACCGTTCGTACATCGTAGCTATGGATAAGATCGATAATGTCGAAGAGAATTCAATAGCCATCGGCAAGCACCTGATACCGGTCAGCGAAAGCTACCGCAGCTCCTTTTTCAGCCGCCTGGACCTGCTGTGATCATTCATTCCATCATTCCATCATTCCATCATTCCATATAACATGCGCAGCGCACTGCAAAAGATCATGTTCAGCAAAGAGCACCGCCTGGAGCGGCGCATCCTGATCATTCTCCTGCTGGGGCTGGCCATTACCTTTGGCATACAGTTCCTTTCTCAGAACAGTATTGACGACCTGCTGGAGTCGGATCAGAAGGTGATGTACAACTATGAACTGGACAACTACCTGGGCGATCTGGACCACAGCCTGATCGCCATGGAGAGCAACGTGCGGAGTTATGTCATTTACGAAGCCGCCGGCCTGATCCCAGATATTGGCGCCAATATGGCCGCTGCCAGAAATGACCTGGCGCAGATTAGGAAGATGACGCTTGCCAGTGGGCAAGAGCAACCGCGGATTGCCTACCTGGATTCACTGGTCGAGGCCAAGATACGCTTCAGTGAGAGCGTGCTGGACAGCTTTGCCACCGGAGGGGAGGAGGCTGCTTTTGCCTTGCTTAGTACTCAAACAGGCCTGAACCTACGGGATAGCATTATCCAGATCACTAACCGGATGCGCCAGCAGGAAAAACAAGCCATTGCGCAGACAATACAAGCTAACCGGGAGGAAGCCCTGCGGGTGAGCACGGTTGATTACGTAAGCGCCCTGCTGGCGGCGGGTATCGTGATCCTGGCCATCTTCTTTTTTCTCAAGGCGATCGAGCAGCGGTCCGGTATTCAACAAAAGCTGGAAGAGGCCCGCCGCAACGCCGAACAATCGGCCCTGGCCAAGGAGCAGTTCATAGCCAATATGAGCCACGAAATCCGCACGCCGCTCAATGCCATTCTGGCTTACGCCAATATCCTGGGCCGTTCGGAACTGAACGGGCGGCAGCAGGAATGCGCCGTAGGCATACAACAGGCCGGCGAGAACCTGCTGGCCATCGTCAACGATATTCTGGATCTTTCCAAACTGGAGGCGGGCATGATCCGCCTGGAGCGTATTCCTTTCAATGTCAGGAGCCTGCTCGATTCCCTGGAGAACATGTTCCGCCCGAAAGCAGAGGCCAGGGGGATCAGCCTGGCCATCTATCCGCCTCGTACCGGCCCGGGCTTGTTGTTGGGAGACCCCACCCGCCTCACCCAGATACTGGCTAACCTGCTGAGCAATGCCGTGAAATTTACGGAAGAAGGAGGAGTCCAGGCCTGGAGCAGCCTCAAACCGGTTGACGGGGGGCTGGTATTGCTGGAATTTACCGTTCAGGATACCGGCATCGGTATTCCCGAAGACAAGATTGGGCAGGTGTTCGAACGCTTTACCCAGGGGGCTTCCGACATTACCCGCCGCTACGGCGGTACAGGCCTGGGTCTTTATATTGTCAAAAACCTGGTGGAAGCTCAGGGTGGCAGTGTATCTGTGAAGAGCCGGCCGGGAGCGGGAGCGGCGTTCACCGTCAACATACCCTGCGAAGTTTCCAGTGATATGCAATCACCACTACCGGCAGAGGAACCCACAGAAAAAGCACCCTCGCTCGCCGGCCACCGGGTGTTGGTTGTGGAAGACAATCCCATGAACCAACGCATTACCACCCTGATGCTGGAGGATTGGGGCATTGGCAATGCACTCGCCGAGAACGGCAAACAAGCGCTTGCCCTCCTTAAAAAAGAAACCTTTAGCCTCATTCTCATGGATATACAGATGCCGGAAATGGACGGCTATTCGGCCGCCAGGGCCATTCGAAAAAACCTGAAGCTCGACACTCCCATTGTTGCCATGACCGCCCATGCGATGGCGGGCGAACGCGAGCGCTGCCTGGAGAACGGCATGAATGACTACATCGCCAAGCCCATTCGGGAAGAGGCGCTGCTGGCAATCTTTCGAAAATACCCGCCGCCCCTGCAAAGCGAACCGCTTACTGACGACAGGATGGCTGAAGAAGAAATGGAAATCGACCTGGCCTACCTGTCCAGTATTGCCGGTGGCAGGCAGGAACGCATTCGTGAAATGGCCCGCATATTTCTAAAGCAGGCGCCAACCGAATTGATCGCCCTGGAGGCCGCATTCCAGGAAGGGGATAGGGACGCCCTGGCGCGGGCCGCCCATAAAATGCGCTCTACGGTTGCTTATATGGGCTTTGGCGCCAACCTGGGCCAGTACCTGGAAAGCCTGGAAGAACTGGCGAAAGACAGTTCGCCGAATGAAGAACGGCTCTCCGCTTCTATTGCCCGCATCCGCGCTGTTACCCGCCAGGCGGTGGGGGCAGTAGAACGGCGGATCCTGGGGGGGAGGAAGGAATGAAGGAATGAGGGAATGAAGATCAGCAGGCGCCAAATCACCCTCACCCCGTCACCCCCTCTCCAAACTTCCCCCTCTCGCCGAACAAACGACCGTACTCACCGAATAATCAGGGGGGCTCACCGAAGAATTCCCATCTCGCCTTTTTCCGCCATTATCTTTGAGTCATAATTCGTGATACAATAGGTGATACAATGGTAATCACATATCAGGAGGCGGGAAGCTCCAAAGGTGAATATACCCCTTAAAACCCGTTAAGCCCTGGCCACGGGGCTTCCTTCCCTTCTTTCTTTTGACATGTTGAGAATTCGTTCCTAGTTATCCCAATTTGATTTTTTGCGCCCTGGGGCGGCTCCCTCCGAACAGCCCCATTGAACCAAAACTTCTATTCGGGTGATCATCAGTGCTTTTGCGCTACTCCGGGTTTTCCGGAGTAGAAAGTTATAATCCCTTATGGAGGGAGCTCCCTGCGGGCTTTTTATGCGATAACAGGAAAAAGATACATCCCCCTATTTTGTTTTCTGATCATTAAATCAACCATTCACAATGAACAAACAAACTCAAATCAAGTGGTATGCCGGGGGTGTAACGGCGATAACCATTCTTGCGCTTGGCGCCATGGTTTATTTTTTCAACCTGAGCGGAAAGCTGCGGCTCGACAAGGATGAGCTGTACGGCCAGGTCGAAGGCCTCAACCGGCAGGCGGCTTCCCTTCACCAGGAGATCGACAGCCTGATGGGCGCCTACCGGGGCCTGGCTACGGAAAACGAAGGGCTCAGAGGCTCGGTTGCCAGTGCTGAAAAAGCCCTGGCTGATAAAGATGTGGCTCTGGCCAGAATCAAAAAGCAATCTTCAAAGAATGCAAAAAACCTACAGGCGGAGGTCGATCAGCTCAAGCATTTCAAAGCAAGCCTGGAAGGAGAACTGGCTGCGCTCCGTTTGGAAAACGAAAACCTGAAAACGGAAAATGCCCGCCTGGGGCAGGAACTTAAGGTGGCCAAAACAGAAATCACCCGCCTTGCCGGCCGGCTCGATGAGATGGAAATGGACAACCAGGCTCTGGCCCAGAACCTGGCCCGCCTGGCGCCGGCCGGTATGCGAGGCTCGGCATTCCGGATAGATGTGGAAAAGCGCAACGACAAACTCACGGTAAAAGGCCGTAAGGCGCGGGTGATCGAAGTGAGTTTCGACCTGGTCGACGTGCCGGAAGAGTTCCAGGGAATCCACACCGTCTACCTTTCAGTTGTCGACTCAAGAGGCTTGCCGGTGAAGTCGGAGCAGAGCCGAAGCGTACAGCTTCCGGTAAAGGGAGAAGTGCTGAGCTTCGAAACCCAGCAGTGGAAAGAGGTGAATGTCGATGCGAACCAGCGGCTGTCCTTCACCGTGCCTCTCGATGAAAAGATCAAAGCCGGTGTATACCGGGCCAACGTCTACAGCAACGCCGGTTTCCTCGGTGCGGCAAACTTCAGAGTACAATAACTGTTCTTTATGGGATCTGTAAGCATTGAGGGCGCGCCTGTGCCTTCAATGCTTATTTTTTTTAGGCTTTCCGCCACAGCATTGTTTTGCTGTTTTCTGTTCTATACTCCTGACATACAGGAAATTTCCTTTCTTTTTTGAAACAGTACCGTTCTTTTTCGTAAAAGTAATAAGAAAAGAGTA
>JAGFJE010000374.1 GCA_024103175.1 Phaeodactylibacter sp. | reverse complement strand
TATAAAATGCTGGGCAACCCGAATATCACCGGCGGCGGAGGAGAAGTGGAGATCAAACAGCTGCGGCTGAACGGCGCCTACAAAGACATGATCGACCCCGGCCGCATCGCCCGGGTGCAGGCCAGCGGCGCCCTGGCCTTCGACGACGCCACTCTGGCCGTCAAAGAAGAAGAGGTCATCTTCGACCGGGGTGAACTGCGCCTGGAAGGCAACCGAATGGCCGTCGAAGGCCTGCGCATCGAAGGGGCCGGCAGCGACATTTCCTTTATGGGCTCCGCCTACAACATCATCCCCGTCCTGTTCGCCGATTCGGTGAACAGCCAGAATGTCGAGTTGCTCTTCGACGCCAGCCTGGTGGCCAAATCGCTGGATATCGACCGGCTGATGAAATTCTCTGCGCTTACCCCTGAGGAGGAACAGGCGCCGGAGGAAGTGAAAGATTCCCTCAAAGTGGCCGTGGTGCAAAAGCGGGAAGCCATAACCAGCTTCCTGAAAGGCAGTTTCAACGCCGACGTGGAAGCCTTCAACTACAACCTGATCGAAGGCAACAACTTCAAAGGCAAGCTGGAATTTGACAACAATATCATGGGCATCCGCGGTGATGTAGAGGCCTTCAAAGGCACGCTCCAACTGGACGGCGAGGCCTACTTCGAGGACGAGCCCCGCCTGGAAGCCAAACTGAGCTGCAAAGCGATCGATGTGACGGAGTTCTTCCGCCAGTCGGAAAACTTCGGACAGGAAGTCCTCAAAGCCGAAAACCTGAAAGGCAAACTCGACGCCCTCATCGCCATCTATGCCTACTGGGACGAAGAGGGTAACTTCGATATGGACAAACTGCGCGTCCTGGCGGGCGTAGCCATAAAAGACGGGGAACTGCAGGACTTCGATATGCTGGAATCTTTCTCCACCTTCGTCAAGATCAAAGACCTGGAGCAGATCCGCTTCGTGGATATGCAGAACTTCCTGGAGATCCGCAAACAAAAACTCTACATTCCGGCCATGTTCATCCGAAGCAACGCCCTCAATATGACCATCAGCGGCGAACATACTTTCAACAACGAGATCGAATACAACATCAAGGTCAACGCCGGGCAGGTGCTGGCCGACCGCTTCAAGCGCTACGACCCCAGCCTGAAGCCCAAACCGGCCCGCCGGAGCGGCACCTTCAACCTCTACTACGCCATCCTGGGCACCATCGACGATTACAATATCCAATCCTCAAAACGGCGCGTCAAATCCGATTTCGAACAGAGCGAGATCCGCAGGCGCGAGATACAGCGCGCCCTGGAGCAAACCTTCGGCATCGTCCAACTGCTCGAAGAACCGGAAGAGTGGAAGGACATTCCCGAGTATGACCATGGGAAGGAAGAGGAATATTTGGACTTTGATATGGAGGGGGGGGAATAAGAAGGCGGAAGGCGGAAGTTTACCCGGAAGAGCGCAGCGAAGACGGAGCGGAAGTCGGAAGTCGGAAAGCGGAAGTCGGAAGTTTACCCGGCTGAGGGACGAAGACGGGCTTGCCCGGAAGAGCGACAGCGAAGACGGGGCGGAAGGGCTAAGCGCAAGCTGCAGCTCTTTGGCTGCCAACGGTATCCAGATAAGCCCTGAGCCGGGACTGTTCGCGATTCGCTGTTCGCCGTTCGCAAGTTCCTGAAAATCAAAGGGGGGGGGCGAAAGACACAGAAAAATGAACTATCCCCCCTGAGCCGGGCAAAACAGGAATTTTGTTAACTTCGCCCCCTGTTACGCACATCGGCAATTCAGTTTCCCCGCAGCTCCGCCAAAGCCGGAAACTGAATTGCCGATGTAAAAACTGCCCTACCGATGGATAAAACCTATTATATCAGTGCGGAGACACTGACCCTCGAGCGTATAGCCCAGGCACTGAAAGGCGGCCGTCAACTCACCCTTTCCGACGAGAGCCGCCGCCGCATACAATCCTGCCGCGATTACCTCACCGATAAACTGAAGCACTCCGACGAACTTTTCTACGGCATCAATACCGGCTTCGGCGCCCTCTGTAACATCATGATCTCCAAGGAGGAGACGGAAGCCCTGCAGTACAACCTGGTGAGGTCGCACGCCTGTGGCATGGGGGAGGAGGCGCCGCTGCCGATCGTCCGCCTGATGCTGTTGCTGAAGGCCCAGAGCCTCTCCCACGGCTATTCCGGCGTCCGGCTGGAGCTGATGGACCGCCTGGTGGAGTTCTTCAACCGCGACATCCTGCCCGTCGTCTATGAGCAGGGGTCCCTGGGCGCTTCGGGCGACCTGGCGCCGCTGGCCCACTTCAGCCTGCCGCTGATCGGGCTGGGGGAAGTTTATTACAAAAGTAAAAAACGGCAGGCGGCCGAGGTGCTCGCCTCCCTTGGCCTGGAGCCCCTGCGCCTGCAGGCGAAAGAGGGCCTGGCCCTGCTGAACGGCACCCAATTCTCCGGCGCCTATACCGCCTGGTGCCTGCTGGAAGCCCGCCGCCTCTTCGACCTCGCCAACCTGTGCGCCGCCGTCTCCGTCGATGCCTTCGACTGCCGCCCCTCCCCTTTTGACGAGCGACTGCACGCCATCCGCGCCCACGAAGGACAGGTTAAGGTGGCTGCCGACATCCGCCGGTGGCTGGATGGCAGCGGCCTTGCCGTGCGCGACAAGTACTACGTACAGGACCCGTACGCCTTCCGCTGCGTGCCCCAGGTGCACGGCGCCAGTTGGGACGCCATCCGCCACACCGAACGCGTCTTCCTCACCGAGGCCAACGGCGTAACCGACAACCCCAACATCTTCCCCGATTCCGACGCCATCCTCTCCGGCGGCAACTTCCACGCCCAGCCGCTGGCCCTGGTGCTCGACTACCTGGCCATCGCCCTGGCCGAACTGGGCAGCATCTCCGAGCGGCGCACCTACCAGCTCCTCTCCGGCGCCCGCGGCCTGCCCAGCTTCCTGACCGCCCACGCCGGCCTCAACTCCGGCCTGATGATACCGCAGTACACCGCCGCTTCCATCGTCAGCCAGAACAAACAGCTGTGCACCCCCGCCTCCGTAGACAGCATCGTGAGCAGCAACGGCCAGGAAGACCACGTCAGTATGGCGGCCAACGCCGCCACCAAATGCTACCGCGTAGTGCAAAACCTGGAACGCATCCTCGCCATCGAATGGATGACGGCGGCGCAGGCCATGGAGTTCCGGCGGCCGTCACAGTCCTCGCCGGCCATTGAGCGGTTGCTGGAACACTACCGGGAAGTGGTGCCGGTGCTGGAGAAGGACCGGGTGCTGCATGGAGATATAGTTAAGACGGTGGATTTTTTGAGAAAGAATCTGCTTAAGCCATAAGAGCGATTGCACAAATAAAATCGTTAATTTTATGCAACCTAAAAATCTGCACGATGAACGTGCAGGCAGAAAAATTCAAACAGCTTCTTAACCAAATAGTTAATATTTTTGAAATCCCGGAGCCAACCCCGGCCGGAATATACCAAGCCGGCCCGGCCCGGCGTTACCTGCACGGTAACTTTCGTCTCAAAAAATAAACTTATGATACTCAAAAGTATGCCCATCATCGCCGTCGCGTTTTCCATAACGTTTTCTTTTTCCGGTTGTGGGACCACCTCCCAGCCGGGCGGCGGTTTCAACCTCTTCACGCCTGAACAGGATATACAGCTGGGCCAGGAGGTGGCCAAGCAGATCGAAAATGACCCGGCTCAGTTCCCGATATTGCCGGAGCGAGGCAACGAGGAAGCCTACGCCTACATCCGCAAGATCAAAGACAGGATACTGAACACCGGCAAGGTCGCCTATAAGGACGAATTCGCCTGGGAAGTTAAGATCATCGATGACGATGAAACGCTGAACGCCTTCTGCACGCCCGGCGGGCACATCTACGTCTATACCGGCTTGATCAAGTTCCTGGATTCCGAGGACCAGCTGGCGGGGGTGATGGGCCACGAGATCGCCCACGCCGCCCAGCGCCACTCCACCCGTCAAATGACCAAGATCTACGGCCTTTCGGCCCTGGCCTCCATCGCCACCGGCAATGCAGAGCCCGGCATGATCGAGCAGATCGCCCTGGGGCTGATCAACCTCAAGTTCAGCCGCGGCCACGAGACCGAGGCCGACACCTATTCCGTCATCTACCTCTGCCCGACGGATTACCGCGCCGACGGGGCCGCCGGCTTTTTCCGCAAGATGGAGGGCCAGTCCACCCCGCCCGAGTTCCTCAGCACCCACCCCAACCCGGGCAACAGGGTGGAAAACATTGAAAATGAAGCAAAAAAGCTGAATTGCCGCGGTACGAAAAGCTACGATGCGGAATACCAGCGGATAAAGGCGAAGCTGTAGGGGCGGAGCCGTAGCGGTTTCCAAATCTCACGGACGCCTGATGTAGTTCGCGGTTCGGTATTCGCGGTTCGCAGCCTGTCGAACTCCGAATACCGAACTCCGAACACCCTAATACATCTTCCTGATGCGCGACAGGTCCCGCTTCACGTCCCGTTCCTTGATAGACTGCCGCTTGTCGTACACTTTCTTACCCTGGGCCAGGGCGATCTCCAGCTTGGCGAAGCCCCGCTCGTTGATGTACAGGCGCACCGGCACGATGGTGTAGCCCCGTTCCTTTACCTGTTTTTCCAGCTTGCGGAGCTGGCCGCGCCTCAGCAGCAGCTTCCGGGTGCGGCGGGTCTCGTGGTTGAATTGGTTAGCAAAGCTGTACTCGGCGATGAACAGGCTCTTGATGTACAGCTCCCCTTTCTTGAAGAAACAGTAGGCGTCGCGCAGGTTGGCGTTGCCCCGGCGGATGGACTTGATCTCAGTGCCGGCCAGTATGATGCCGGCCTCATAGGTATCTATGAAGTGGTATTCGAAGTCAGCCTTCCGGTTGACGATCTCCACCTTGTATTCGTTCTTCTTCTTTATGGCCATGTTTGTGTATTTGAACCCGTTGAGGTTTCAGAAACCTCAATGCATTATGCATTGGCGCTGCGGCCGCAGGTTAGAGCAGGCAGCCCGGTTACAGCGCTGCCCCTCTATTCCCCAAAACCCCGATCTCATAGGGTAAGTTCACTACCATTAGAAAACTAATGGCCCACAGGGAATAACGGCAGCCCCTGTCATCCTGTTATCCTGTCAATCCTGTCAATCCTGTCATCCTGTCTATTATTTCAGCCGCACCGCCGTCCCGTAAGCCAGGATCTCCGAGGCGCCCTGCATCACATCGGCGGTGGTGAAGCGCACGTTGATGACGGCGTCGGCGCCGATCTCCTCGGCATCGGCGATCATGCGGTCGATGGCCTGCTCGCGAGCGTCGGCCATGAGGCGGGTGTATTCTGATATTTCCCCGCCCACCAGGTTCTTCAGGCCGGCGAAGATGTCGCGGCCCAGGTTGCGGGCCCGCACCGTACTGCCCCGGACAATGTCGAGCACTTCGGCAATCTCCTGCCCGGGGATGTAGTCTGTGGTTGTGATCAGCATAAGCTCTGGATTTTTGATGTTTGATTTGTGATGTTTGATGTTCTGCCAGGAGCTGCCACTTTCGGGCAGTCGGCAAATCATAAATCAAACATCACAAATCAAACATCAAACATCATCACTCCTTAACCGCCGAGGGAACCTTCTTGCGCATAACCCGTTCCATCTTTTCCGCTTTCTTTTCCGGTTTGGGCGCCTGGTTTTCCGTTTTCACCTCTTCTTCTCCTCCTTTGAGTTTTTCATTGAGGAAGCCTGTCATCTTGGAATACAGGTGCAGGCGGGTATTTCCGCCGTAAATACCGTGGTTGCGGTTGGGGTAAAAATAGGTTTCAAACTGTTTGTTGGCGGCAATGAGGGCGTTGGCCATTTCCGCGGTGTGCTGGAAATGTACATTATCATCGCCCATGCCATGGATGAGGAGGAAGCTCCCTTTCAGGCGGTCCGCAAAATAAACGGGGGAGTTGTCGCGATAACCGTCCTCGTTCTCTTCGTGGGTGCGCATGAAGCGCTCAGTATAGATGGTGTCGTACCACTTCCAGTTGGTCACCGGGGCGACGGCGATGGCGGCTTTGAAGACATCGTTCCCTTTCAGGATGCAGAGGGAGGACATATAGCCGCCATAACTCCAGCCGAAGATGCCGATGCGGTTGGCGTCCGTGTATTTTTGCTTGCCCAGGTAGCGGGCGGCCTCGATCAGGTCGATCGTTTCGTAGTGGCCTAGCTTCATGTAGGTCATCTTCTTGAATTCCTCACCCCGGCCACCGGTGCCCCGAGGGTCGACACAAGCCACCACATAACCCTGCTGGGCCAGCATCTGATACCACCAGTAGTCGAAACCCATCCAATGGTCAATCGCCTCCTGGCTTCCGGGGCCTCCGTACTGGGTTATGAATACCGGATACTGGCGGTTTTCCTTAAAATCGCGCGGTTTGATCATCCAACCGTTCAATTCCACGCCATCGCCCGTCTCGAAGCTGAAGAACTCCACGGGCTGCACTCCGTATTCCTGCATTTTTTTCTTCAACTCCATATTCTCCTCGATCACCCGTAGCGGTTTGCCCTTGCGGTCATACACGGTATAAACGGCCGGGGCGTTGGCGGTAGAATGGGTTACGACGTAATAATCGTAGGTGCTGCTGAACTGGGCGCTGTTCCATCCCGAAGCGCCGGCCAGCACCTGCTTGTCCTTGCCGTCCAGCCCGATGCTGTATACCTGCCGTTCGAGAGGAGACCGTTCGGTAGATTGATAATACACGCGATCATTCTTTTCATCAACACCGTAGAAAGCATCCACTTCCCAGCCGCCTTTGGTGATCTGCCTTACTTCCTTGCCTTTCATATTGTAGAGGTAGAGATGCTTCCAGCCGTCCTTCTCGCTAGCCCAGATGAAGTGCTTGCCGTCCTCGAGGAAAACCAAGTCGTCGTAGAGTTCTTCCGCGATGTAGTATTTGTTCTTTTCGTACAGCAATTGTTCGGTTTTGCCGGAGAGCGGGTTGGCCAGCAGCAACTCGAGTTCATTCTGATGCCGGTTTAGCCGGTAAACGCAAAGCCGCTCTTCATTCGCCCATTTGACGCGCGGAATGTATATGTCTCCCCCTCCCAGGCCCACTTTCACCGCTTTGCCGCCGCGCAGGTTGTGCACGTAAATATCCACCTGGGAATTGGCCTCTCCGACTTTGGGATATTTGAAGGTGACGTATTCCGGATAGAGTTCATCGTAGTAGTTGGTCATGGTAAATTCCTTGACCTCGCTTTCATCGAAGCGGTAATAAGCGATATTCTCCCCGTCGGGCGACCAGAAAAACGCCTTGGCGAAGGAGAGTTCCTCCTCATATACCCAGTCGGTAGCGCCATTGATGACCTTGTTCTTTTCACCATCCGTGGTGAGCTGGGATACCTTACCGGAGGAAAGGTCTTTGAGGTAAAGGTTGTTCTCGTGCACAAAGGCCACCCTGCTGCCCTGAGGGTTAAAGGTGGCGTATTGCTGTTTCCCGTCGGGGAACAGGGCCGCCAGGCTTTGGGAGGAGCGGTCATACACATAAAAATTGGCGCGGGACGAACGCCGGTAGATGGGCTCCGACTCCGTTTCGATCAGGATCTTCGTTTCGTCCTCACTAAACGTATAGCCGTCCACCTTCCCGCTGATATCGTTTCCTTCAACTGTAGCCGGGTCAAAGATGGTGGTAACCAGGGCGCCGGTGGTGAAGTCGTACTGCTGAACTTTGTTATCCTCCAGCCGGGTATAATGCTTGCCGTCTTTCAGGAAATTGAAGCCCGGCACCGAACGGGGGACAAATTCATACTTTTTCCAGATGGCTTCCAGGGTGATGTCCTGTGATTGGGTATACCCCAGGCCCAGTATGCTGATAATGGCCAGGGCGGTCAATGCAATTCGTTTCATAGCAGGTATAAATGATTTTATTTTAAGGAAGAGATTTTCCAGGTTTTCGGCATCTGAAAAATCGGAGCCGTAAATCTCAGCCCACGAAAATAGGAAAATTTGCGTTAAAATGGCTCTTCGGCTTAAGGTTTTGGCAGTTGGCGGTTACCCGCCTACCCGTTCAGCTCCGCCAGCCGGGCCTGAATGCGCCGCCACTCCTCCCGTTTTTCGACAACTGCCGGCGGGGCGGCGCGCTCCCGGCAATCCGTCAGGGAGCAGCGTTCGCAGGTTTTGTTCACCTCCCGGAACTGAATGGCCGGGTCATTGTAAAAAGCGATCTTTTCCCGCAGCTCATCGTTCATCAGCAGGCCGATGGTCACGCTCACATTGCGGTTGGGCGTAGGATAGGCCGGGCGGGCGATGGTCAGGCAGAGGTACTCATCGTCCGTCCCGATATACTGAGACCGCTGGGCGCGGACGAAGGTGTCCACATACTTACCCTCCCGCTGCATGTGGTGGAGGTCCTGCAAAAGGGAGAGGGACACCCAGCGGCGGCAATAGTGTTCGAACAGCGCGTTGCCATGGGGATGGTGGCGGCGGCTGAGGTGCAATTCCTTGTCGATCTCGAAGGTATCCTGCGCCGGGGCGTGGAGGAAACGGAGGAAGAACAACTTGTTCATGCCGAAGAAACGGGGCAGGATGTTGGTCAGCCGGTGGTAGAACATCTCCGGGGTGGCGTCGTATTTTTTCATGATGCTGAGAAAAGCCTCCCCGTCCCAGCGCTCCTTCCGGAAGAATGCCTCCATATCCTCGATAAAGGGCAGGCGCGGGATGTGCAGGGCCACGGAAAAATAGATGGCCTTACTGTGGTTGATCACCTCTTCGAAGACGCGGCTGCGCATCAGGCTGGACGTATTGGCGCGCTCCTGGATGTCCAGAAAATTGAAACCCAGTTCCTTTCCGAACTGAAAAGCGCGCTGATTGGGTGTAAGCTTACTGTTGAGCAACAGGCGTTTCTCCTTCGGAAGGTACACCGAACGCAGTTTCATCAGCTCGGGGTAGGCGTCCAGGCCATCCTCTACGATCTCGTATCCGAAGCTTTCCTCCAGGATCTGCTTCAACAAGGCTCCGCTGATGGGCCGGCCGGAAGGGATATCGTACTGCCGGATAAAACGTTCAACCGCCTGCTCGAGGTCCTCAAAGTAATTGTTGTGCAGCTCCAGGTAAGCGCGCAGGGCGCCGAAGTAGAAGTTCTCCTCCTTGAGGGCGTAGTTCCTCGACAATTCCAGCAGGGTGGAAATAAAGGCCCCGACCCGCACCGGCGCATTGGCGATGATCTCCACTACCTTCGACAACTCGATGCCGAACAGGTCGAGCGGCAACTCATTCAGAAAGTTTGACTTCAGCAGTTCTCCCACCGGCGCCAGGCTCTTGCTGAGCTCGGTGGATACCAGGCGATCGTAATTGACCCCCAGGGCATCGGCCAGCGACCGCAGCTTGTCTTCTTTCGGGTACTTCTTTCCTTTCTCGATCTCGTTCAGGTAGGAAACCGACAGGTGAGAGGCCTGGCTCAGGTCGGCAAAGGAAAGCCCCTGCGACTGGCGCAACTGCTTCACTTTCAGCCCGAAAAGTATTCGCTCGTTCTG
>JAGFJE010000681.1 GCA_024103175.1 Phaeodactylibacter sp. | reverse complement strand
CTAGTGCGCCGGGAACGAAATTCTTAAACAATTCTTTGGACTCTTTTCCGCCCATGCTGCGTTGCTCCTTCCTTCCGTAGCTCCGGCTTCCGGCATTCGCCGGAACAAGTTATGGGCGGTCGTCGCGCCCCTGCCTGCTCGCCAGCTCGCTGGCAGGCAGGTTGCCTGGCCGAAAAATAGCCTCAAATTATTGATCAACAACTTCGTTCCCGGCGCACTAGGTTCTTAAACCTGAGAGCGGGGGATTTTCGATTTTTGATGTGGGGGTAGGCGGACGGTGGACGGTGGACGGTGGCGGGGGGAACAGGGTGGACGGGGGAGGATGCTGGATGGTTGGATGGTTTTCGGGGGCGGCAGGGGGCTATGGTTGGAGGGCTGGGGGCGGGGACAGGGTGGACGGGGAGGGGTGGACGGAGGCGGGAGGCACGGGAGGATGTTGAATGGCTGGATGGCTAACCGGGATAGTTGGGATAGTTCAATTTTCTGTGCCTCCTGAGGCTACCCGTCTAAGGGAGACTGGACACTACTGATAGCCAAAGGGGGGCGGAACGTCCAAAGTTATTCCGACTTTTTACCCGGCTGAGGCACGAGGACGGGCCGATTTCCGATTTACTATCGTCAGTCGCTTCGCTCGTGTCCGACTTTGTCCAGCGCTAGACGGGTAGCCTCTTCTGAGGCTACCCGTCTAACGTTGGACAGCAGCCAAGGCAGAACCCAGGAGGCGCAGGGAATGCGCCACCTGGGGCCCCACGCCAGGGTGCGGTTTCCCACCGTGCCCTGGCTTAAGGAGCAGCCCAATCACCAGGCCCCTTGTCCAGCCTTAGGCCGATACCCTCTTCTGAAAAACGCCACTTGATTTTCAGAGGCTTGCGAACGGCGTCCGTCTCTTCAGCCGGATAAAAACAGCGAATTCCGAACACTCCCGGCTAACCGGCCCCCTGGACAGCCAGGAAACAAGCATAGCTTTTTCAAGGGAAAACCTTATCTTGTACAACTACAAAACTCATAAACCATGGCAACCGCAGCAGCGACAAACGCAATACCGATCCAGGAAATAGTGGAACTGGGTGGGGAAGTCATCATAAGAGGGCTGAGCCGGCAGCAGTTCTATGAGCTGGTGGAACGCCATCCGGAATTGTTGATGGAGCGGGATAAAAATGGAAACATCAATATTATGGCCCCTGTAAAAGGAGGTAGCGGCATCCGGGAAAACAAACTTTCTCTTAGAGTGGGGAATTTTTGCGAACAACATATGGACGGCCAGGCCTTCAGCCCCAGCACGGGCTTCAACCTGCCGGATGGATCGACTAAATCCCCGGATGCGGCCTGGGTCAGCAGTGAGAAAATGGGGCGGCTTCAGCCTGAACAGATCGAAGAGGAATTCATTCCGGCAGTGCCGGATTTTGTGGCCGAGCTCCGCTCGAAGAGCGACAAACTGAAAAAACTACAGAAAAAAATGAAGGAAACCTGGATCGGGAATGGCGTGCGCCTGGCCTGGCTGATCGACCCTTATGAGGAGAAAGCGTATATATACAGGAAGGACGGCAGTATTGAAGTTGTGAATGGTTTTGACCGGCAGCTTTCTGGAGAAGATGTGCTGCCTGGCTTTATCTTGAAGTTGTCGGAGTTCAGGTTGTTCGGGAAAGCTTGATCTTATGTTTCTGCCCCCTATTCGAAGCCATTCGCTTGCCAACTCCCTCCCCTTCGGGGAGAGCCTGTTCCGAACTCGTTTCGGAAGTTGGGGAGGGGCTTTAAAAAAAGCCCGCTCCGTTCTGGAAGCAGGCTGATCTGGCATACAAACACTAGTTAATGAATTAGTTTCATTTCTATTGGCTATCGTTCCTTTCCATAAGTCTGAGTAATGTTACTGTAAAAGTAAGGGTAAGGAGAAGAGAAAGAAAGGACAGTTTTCGGGATTTACCTACCCTGAGGGAGGGAGGGCTCGCCTTCGCCAAGGCTACGGCGGGTAAAAAGGCCCGGCGGGCGCCATTGCAGGGGGGGGAGGCAACGGCGCCGGCAGGGCCAATTCGTTTGATGCAGTAACACGTGCAGGTCAGAAGCCGGGCTCTGCCTGCGAGTCAGGGCCAATGATGTCTACATTGACAACGCGAAGAAAGTGGGGCAAGTAATTGGAGGGCTGAATGGAAGAGATGAGGACAGGACTTCCATCAACTCGACGGGAGCAAAGTGGTAAATTGCGCATAGTTGCTCAGTGTTTGGTTAAAGAATCAAAGCATAACCAGTTCTTGAGATATGACTATTTCTATTAATGTGTTTCAACGGGTGCTCCCTGAAAATGTTACAAATTACTATATTTTTATATATAAATAAAGTGAGGTTTCTTTAGAGGCAGCGGGTGTTCGCCTGACGCTGGCCAGAAAGCTTTGGGGGCGTGTACGCCTGCCTGCCAGCCGCCTGTTAGCTGGCCAGGCGGGCAGGCAGGATGTAGGAAGCTGTCCAGGCTTATGGCCTACACTCACATCCCGGCGCTTTGGCCAGGCAAAACCTCGCTTTCTCGGCTACCTTCGGAGGTTTTCGGAGAGGCTCTTACTCCGGCAATATTTCCAAGGTGATCTCCCATAGTTTTTCGTAGGGGATCACCTCAATTTCATAGGTCTGGTTGGCCATTTCGATGGGCAGGGCCTGCAGGGCCAACTGGTCTTCCCGGGCTTTAGCGCCGGCTTCCTCGCGGCGGAAGGCATTCTTCGGGATCTGCAGCAGCATGCGCAGGAAGTGGTTGGCGCGTTCCACGCCCTCTTCCCGCAGGTAGCGGTTCCGGTACTTTTCCACGGCTTCCACCCGGTCGATGAGTTCGTCGTACCTTTCCTGGGCGATGCCCAGCAGAATCTCGATGATCAGGATGGCGATGTTCATCCCGTGCTTGTCTTTGGAAAACACCTCCATTTCATTGAGGAATTTGGACAGGCGGAAGCTTCTGCCGTTCTGTTTCTCTTTATCGGGCACGGCCAGGTGGCCGGCACATTCCAGAAAATAGAGGTATGCTTCGGAGATCTTCCAGGTTTCCTGTACATTTCCCGGCAGGCCTTCAAAGCTGGGGTGGCCCATGGCCATCGTCAGGATCTCATTGGCCTGCTCGTACTGCCCGCTGTGCGCATACAGCAGAAAATAGAGCTCATAGACCTTGAACCAGTTAAAGGATCCTTCTTCAAGGTAGGGTAAACAGTCCTGGGCCGCCTTTTTTGCTTTCTCGAACTGCCGGAGCTGGACGTGGCAGATGAACTTCTGGTACAGGAAGACCTGAAGGGGAACCCGGGCGACAAAACTCTTTTTCTCAAAAAAGGCAATGGCGCGATCACAGACGTCCAGGGTCTTTTCATAATCATTAATACTGGTATGGATGCTGACCTCGATCAGGCGGCCGCAGAGGTGCAACTGGTAGGAGTCGTATTTCTCCAGGGCATCTTTGACCTGCTCGTAGTACTTCCGGGCCCTGTCCTGAAATGCCGTTTTGGTCGCCTTGCTGTTGATGAACCCCATGCTGAGCTCGATGAAAAACTCCTCGGCGCGGTTTTCGACCAACCAGAGTTGCTCGTAGGTTTTGAACTCCTCATTATACTGCTCGTATTTCTTTTCGTCTCCTTCGATGGTGCCGTAATAAAGGCGGAGAGTGTGGGCAATGTCCACCATGAGCTCGGTGAACTCAAACTTCCGGGCGATCTTGAGGAGCTTGCGGGCCAGGGCGGCGGCAACGGTGCGGGCATTTTTCCCGAAGAGGATCTTGGCGGCCGCCCATTCCTTGTAGGCCTCGTAATAGGCCTTCTGGCGGTCGTTGTAGGAAGCCTGTTTCAGGTCGATGACAAACAGGGAGTTGACCAGGCGGTCTTTGAGGGTCTTGCGAAGCTTCTGATAACTGGGGTTAGTCTTGGTTTTGCCGTAAAAATACTCGGCAGCCTCATCGTCATCGGCAAACTTGCCTTCCGAAACGAGGTCATAGAACTCCTGAAGTTTGGAGTTCCCTTCTCCTGGATCACCGATCAATTCCACAGCACGCAATTTAGTCCGGGTAACTACCTGGACCAAATCAATAAGGTCTTTCATGTCAGGATGTCTTTAATTCAAAAATCGATTTTTCAAAGAATTAAAGACTCCAAGCCTCGATAATTGTCCAATGATCCGATTGTTGTGTAGGCCATCTTTTTCATGATCGTGTGTTATTGTGCATTATAGTTTGTTGGTTAGCTCAGTGCCATTATCGTCGATGGCATTTTAAACGTTCGTTTTTTCTTTCAGGGGGCAATGCATGAGGTAGAGCCTTTCAGCAAAAGGAAAAGCCTCTTTACCCTCAGTGAATTTAATTATGTTGGGAAGAATCTGAAGCTTTTGGGAGAGATGGATTTAACCTCTGTAAATATATCCTGAATTCCTTAAACTTTCAAATAAAATTTTGGAAGTTTACCCTTGTTTTGGCATCATGAGCCATTCCCATCCAGGAAAATACAAAGAGAAACTATTTTAAGGTATTGCACAACCACACGTTCATGTAATTATGGTGTGAAATGAATGTAGTTCTTACGGTAGCGGCAACGCAGGGGGGGAGAGCCCTCCCGGCCCCGCCGGGACTGTTCGCTGTTCGCTGTTCGCTGTTCGTTGTTCGTTGTTCGCAAGTCCCTGAAAATCAAGGGGCGTTTTTAAGGAGAGGCGATCAGTCTAACGTTGGACAAAAGTGGGAAGTCGGAACGCGGAAGTCGGAATGCCTTTAAAAATTACATTCCATCGCCCTTGCCCACCCCTTGCTTTTCTCTTACCTTAGCCCTACACAACCAACCATTTTGTCAACGAACAAACACACCGGCCGCTCCGCTTTGAGCAAGGAACGCCCCTTCCTTCAAGACCACCTCCTCTTCCTGGGAAGCGTTATTGCTTTCACGGCCCTGGTTTTTGATTTCGGATTTCAGAATAATGCCTGGCACCAAACCGCGACGGATGTTTATTACCTGGTTTATGGCCTGTTGTTCTTCGCCCGCGTCCGGCGCATCATTGCGGAAAACCCGGCGCCGGGGCGGGCCTGGCGGATAAGCCGCTACCTCATACTGGCGGGGGCAGCAGTACTGATCGCCTTAGCTCTGCTCAACCTGCTGGAGTTTGTGCTGATGGATAAGGAATTCATCCGGCCGACAGCGGCGCTGGTTCTGCTGCTGGCCACGATAGACCTATCGGGGCGCATTTACGCCATCGAGCGCCAGACTCTGCACCCGGCCCTCGCTTTCGTCCTGAGTTTTTTCCTGCTGATCTGCCTGGGCACGATGCTCCTGTTGTTGCCTCTGGCCACCCCCTCGGGCATCTCTTTTGTCGACGCCTTGTTCACCGCTACCAGCGCCGTGTGCGTTACCGGGCTGATCGTGCTGGACACCGGTTCGGATTTCACCCTCTTCGGGCAGTTCATCATCCTGTTGCTCATACAGCTGGGCGCCCTGGGAATGCTGACCTTCACCAACCTCTTCGGGCTGTTCTTCCGGGGCTACGGTTCTTACCGCAACCGCCTGATGGTAAAAGACATGATCAACGCCAAAGATATTGGCGACACCTTCAAGGCCCTGGTCAAGATCGTCACGTTCACCTTCGCCATTGAAGGCCTGGGGGCGATACTGATCTACTATCACCTCGGCCCCGGCTTCTCCGGCCAGGAAGGGCGGTTGTTCTTCGCCGTCTTCCACGCCGTATCGGCATTCGGCAACGCCGGCTTTTCCACCCTGAGCAACTCTCTTTACGAAGAAGGTTTCCGCTACAATTACTCCCTTCACCTGATCATTGCCGCGCTGATCATCCTGGGCGGGATCGGGTATAGCGTGTTCATCAACATATACGACTACCTGAAGACCATGCTCAGGTATTATTATCGGCGCCTGTTCCGGCAAAAAGGGGAGGTGGCGTACCGCAAACCGAATATCAGCGTCAATACCCGGATCGTCCTGTACACCTCCCTGTTTCTGGTGGCAGGCGGCGCCATAGCCTTTTACACCCTGGAGTACGACAATACCCTGGCCGAACACCACGGGTGGGGCAAAGGCGTTACGGCCCTCTTCGGTTCTGTGACTACCCGGACGGCCGGGTTCAACACCGTAGATACCGGCGCCCTGGCCCTTCCCACGCTGATGATATTTTTATTACTGATGTGGATCGGGGCCTCGCCCGGCTCCACCGGCGGAGGGATAAAAACCACGACCTTTGCCCTCACCCTGATGGCCATCTACCGGCAGGTCCTGGGGCAGGACCGCATCATTTTCGGCTGGAAACAGATACCGGGGCAGGCCCTGCAGCGGGCCACGGCCGTGATCATTCTGTCCATACTGGGTATAGGCGCCGCTATTTTTTCGATCGTCTACTTCGACGGCCACCTCGGGTTCATGCCCATCGCCTTCGAGTGTATTTCGGCCTACAGCACGGTCGGCCTGAGTGTGGGCGTCACCGCCAGCCTCTCGGCGCCCAGCAAAGTGACGCTGGTGCTGGCCATGTTTGTGGGCAGGGTGAGCTTCCTGACCGTGCTGACGGGCATCGCGCGGCAGTTTGCGCCGCGAACCCACAATCCGCTGCGTTACCCGGAGGAAGATATTTTGATCAATTAACGGTTGGCGGTGGACGGCACAATCGTACACCGTACATCTTTGGGTTCCCGGCCAGGCCGCGCACACCTGTCCGCCGAAGCCATTGGCGAAGGTGGATCGTACACTACCGGCAGCAAAGCCCTGGACAAACAGTGAACTCCTGAATCCTATGGGCAAAAAACTGACTAAAAAAAGTAAACCATGAAGTTCATCATTATCGGACTGGGCAATTTCGGATCCACCCTTGGCCTGCGCCTGGTGGAAGACGGGCACGAAGTGCTGGGGGTGGATGAGAACCTGAGCATCGTCAACATGTTCCAGGAAAAACTGACCCATACCATCAGTATGGACACCACCGACGAGCTGGCCATCCAGCGCCTTCCCCTTTCCGATACCGACGTCGTCATCATCAGCATCGGCGAGGATATCGGCGCCTCGGTAACCACCACGGCCCTCATCAAGAAATACTGCGATACCAAGATCATCAGCCGGGCCATCTCGCCGGTGCACCACACCATTCTGGAAGCGATGGGGATCAAGGACATCATTCATCCGGAAGCGGATTTCGCCGACCAGCTGGCCACCCGCCTGATCGTTGACGGCGCGCTGAAAACGCTGGTGCTCGACAGCAAGTTCGAGATCGTGGAAGCCAACCTGCCGTCCAGCCTGGAGGGCCTTACCGTGGCCGAGGCCGGCCTGAGGGAGAAGTACGACATCAGCATCGTCACCATACTGAAAAAGCGGGAACGGCGCAACCTGCTGGGAGTCAAAGTAGAACGCAGCGAAGTGGTGGGCGTGCCTCAACCCGACATGGTTTTTCAGCCTCAGGACACGCTGGTGCTGTTCGGTAAAATGGAGGATATCCAGGCTTTTCTGAAAGCAACTTCTGATTGAGGGTGTCTTTTTGCGCTATTTGCGCAAATAGTACGTTTTTTCCTGAAAAAGGCAACTTTTTGCCTTAAATTGCGTCTTAATAAGTTCGAGAGAATATGGAAAGAACCATAAAACCCTGTTCTTACTGCCTTACAACCTACTCATAATTTTCCCTAACAGATCCATTTTACCGTAGAACTGAACTTGGAAATGACAGAGGCAAAGATCGGGAGGTTATCCCTGGACAATCAACATCAAGAGAAGGCTACACTCTATTGCTACTGCCCTCAGCCCGCTACCCTGACTATTGACCTTCTGGACCAGTTGGGGCGCTCCTTCCTGCACCAGCAGATCCCATTGAACATGGGAGACAACAAAGTCAGCATTAACATCCACCATCTTCCCGCCGGTGAATACAACGCCTGGGCCAGCATCGGCAGCCAGACGGCGATCCGCCCATTGACGGTGCCCCCCCGCAAGAAATTCCAGGGGCTGCTTCAGCGGTGGCTGCTGTGGTAACCGCGGAGGGGATGCTGTTATTGGGCTATATTGTTATATGGCTGTATTGTTATATGGCTGTATTGTTATATTGTTGTTGCCTGGCCCTGCGGAACCAGCCATACCGCCTGTCTGAAAGCCCCAGTACCTACCAGGAACCATATTATGGCCGAAGCCTTTTCAACCATTCGCCCCAGTGCTTTGTTTCATGAACATATATTCATATCTTTGGAGACAATTATGGAAAGTAACACAGGAATACTCAAAGAAAAAGAAGCGGAAAAACTGGAACGCATTGCCTTCATTTTGAAAACGGTAGCGCATCCGCTTCGGCTGGGCGTCATCCACCTGCTGGAGCAATACCCCCGCCTTTCCGTTTCGGAGATCTGTGAGAAGCTGGGAAGCGAGCAATCCCTGACCTCTCACCACCTTCAGAACATGCGCCTGAAGGGCATCCTGAGTGTCAAGCGGGAGGGCCGCAGCATGATGTACTCCCTGAAAGAAAGGGATGTATCGCTCATAATTGAGTGCCTGGAAAATTGCCAGTGCAACATGTGATCAACAAAGGCGCTTTCCGGAGTGCTTTTTTTTACGGGCAAAAGCCCCGACACCTCTTTAAAGGCCGCTTCCTCCCGATCGCGCTGGGAGTAGCGGTTTGGAAATACCATGAAAGAATTCTGGAACCAAAGATACGCTGAGGCGGCCTACGTCTACGGCAAGTCGCCCAACGCCTTCCTGAAGGAAACCCTGGAGGGCCGCAAGCCGGGTAAGGCGCTATTCCCGGCCGAAGGCGAAGGCAGGAATGCCGTTTATGCCGCAACGCTGGGCTGGGAGGCCGTTGCCTTCGACTACAGCGAAGCCGCCCGCCGTAAGGCCGAGGCGCTGGCCCGGGAGCGAGGGATAGAAATAGAATACCAGATTTCCGGGATCGAGAGCTACCCCTACCCCGAAGCAACCTTCGGGCTGGCCGGCCTCTTTTTCGTCCACCTGCCCCCGGAGGCCCGGCAATTCCTGCACCGGCAGGTTATACAAAGCCTTCGCCCCGGAGGAGTCGTCATCCTGGAAGCGTTTTCCAAAGCGCAACTGGGGCTGGATAGCGGAGGGCCAAAACGGGAAGACATGCTCTTCAGCAAGGAAGAACTCGCCCGGGACTTTTCCGGCCTGCACATTGAATTACTGGAAGAAACACAAACCGTACTCTCCGAAGGGACTTATCACAACGGGCCGGCGCAGGTAGTGCGCCTGCTGGCCGCCCGCCGGTAGGGCCGGTAATTATCAAAGCTACTAACATCATGAGCATTCTGAAAAAAGGAACGAAAGCCTACAGCATTTTCAACCTGAAATGCCCCAAATGCCACGAGGAAGGCCTCTTCGACACCGGGTCTTTCAGCTTCAACAAGCCGTTCGATATGAAAGAAAAGTGCCCCCACTGTGGACAAGACTTCATGCCGGAACCTGGCTTTTACTACGGCGCCATGTTCATTTCCTATATTTTTACCGCCTGGTTCTGCATCCTTTTCGTCCTGTTCCTGCACTGGGTGCTGGACTGGAGTACCGCCGCCTCCTTTGCGGCGCTCATCGCTGTCTGCGCCATCTTCTTCGTCTATATTTTCCGCCTGGCCCGGTCTATCTGGTTGAACATCAACTTCAAATATGATCCGAATAAGGCGAGGGTGTGAGGGTACGGTTGGACGGTGGGCGGTGGACGGGGGGCATTGATAGCTTTTAACCATATAACAATACAGCAATAAACTACTCCATATGGAAAGCCTAAAAGTCGAAAAAGAAGTGTACGAAGCCATTGCGAAGATCATTCAGAGCGATGACAGCCCGGTGGGTATCGACGCCAAGAAGACCCACATCATCATCCTGCAGAAACTGCTGCAGCTGGAAAAGCGGCTGGAAAGGATCGAGGAGAAACTCGTCGGCAAATAACCCCCGGCTGCAAATCGCAAATCAAAAATTTTAACCGGCTCGGCAGAGACGGCCAAAAATCAAAAATCAAAAATCAAAAATCAAAAATCACAGAGCCCATGCCCGTACAAGACCTCAACCAGGAAGTGCTCAACCTCGTGCGCAAGCACTACCCGCAGATCGCCGAGCGGGCCCTGCAGGACGAGATCGCCCAGGTGGGCAAGCTGATGCAATTCAGGGCCGGCGAAATGATCATGGACTTCGGCAGCTATGTCAAGATCGTCCCCCTGATCATACAGGGCAGCATCAAAGTCTCCCGGGAGGATGAAGAGGGCAACGAGCTGTTCCTCTACTACCTGCAACCCGGAGAGACCTGCTCCATGTCGTTCACCTGCTGCATGATGAACAAAAAGAGCGAGATCCGCACCGTGGCCGAAGACGATACCGAGATCATCGCCATCCCCATCCGCTATATGGACGAGTGGATGACCAAATACCAGAGCTGGAAAAACTTCGTCATGCGCACCTACGACACGCGCATGAACGAACTGATCCGCACCATCGACGATATCGCCTTCCGGAAAATGGACGAGCGCCTGCTGCTCTACCTGGAGAAAAAAGCCGAAGCCCTCGGCGGCAAGACCATCAACGCCACCCACCAGGAAATCGCCTACGACCTCAACGCCTCCCGCGAAGCCGTATCCCGCCTGCTCAAACAACTGGAAAAAGACGGCATGGTCAAACTGGGGAGGAATAAAATAGAATTAGTATAAAGAAGGCCGAAAAGGCCTTTTTTATTGCACACATGAAATCATATTCATACTTTTGTATGTCCGTGCAAATCGGCCGCTGCACAGCATCCGGTCCTTCCACGAACGCCTTTTCACATTGCCGTCAGGCAAATTCTCATCCAAAACAAAACTAACTGATTTCTGCGAACAGAAATTTCAGGACAGGTGCTTTTCGCGCTTGGTTCCTTGAAATTCAGTTCCTACTTTTATAGGTTATACATTCACGAACTTAGTTCTCCCAAATCATGAAATACGGCTTTATCATCGACAACAGGAAGTGCATCGGCTGCCACGCCTGCACTACGGCCTGTAAATCGGAGCACGACGTGCCTGTGGGAGTCAACCGCACCTGGGTCAAGCAGGTGGAGAAAGGGGAATTCCCCCATACCCGCCGCCTGTTTTCCGTGATGCGTTGCAACCACTGCACCGATGCTCCCTGCGTGGAGATATGCCCGGTAGAGGCGCTTTTTTTCCGTGAAGACGGCATTGTCGACTTCGACAAGA
>JAGFJE010000365.1 GCA_024103175.1 Phaeodactylibacter sp. | reverse complement strand
CCCTCCACCCGCACTTGACATTTCGTTGGCAGGGGGAGGGACGAGAACGTTTATCCCGCCCTAGTGCAGTAGCTCCTAAGGAGCGTCACGAAACTTAGGCGGGAAGCCCCTCCACCCGCACTTGTGGTTAATAATCACGTTGCCACAACAAACACAGGCTGCGCACGCGATGCAGCCTTTTTTGTAAAAGCAAGCCACCGTCAGGCTTTCGCAAACAATCTCAATGGCCGGATACCGGATGCCGCCCCGGCCGCCCGCCTGATAAGAAAACGGCGGCCACGTGCAATCTGCTGCCGGGCCCAAAAACTTAACCGCCACCTGGCTTGTATAGATAAGAACAAATTGCCTGCGGAGCCGGTTCTGCGTAAACAATCGTTGTGCATTTACCGGCCGCCAAGCTGTCCGGCAACGCAGATTGTGCAGCTACGGTGTTCAGCCCTGCGGGCAGGTGATAATACCAATAACTTAACAAGCAAAGCGTCATGCCAAAAGTTGTCAGAGAAGATATTGACAATTTGAATGCCGTCCTTACGGTAACCCTCGAAAAAGAAGATTACGAACCTAAGTTCAATTCCGAACTCAGCAAATACCGGAAGCAGGCAAACATGAAAGGCTTCCGCAAAGGAAAAACGCCCCTTAGCGTCCTGAAAAAAATGTACGGCAAATCCGTACTTGCTGATGTGATCAACGAAATGCTCCAGAAGGAACTCTACGGATACCTCACCGACGAGGACATCAGTATCCTCGGACAACCGCTCCCTTCCGAAAGCCAGGAACCCGTCAGTTTCGAACTCAAAGGCCTCGAGGATTATACCTTTAAATTCGACCTGGGCCTGGCCCCCGAATTCGAAGTGGAAGGCGTTGGCCCTGAGAATACCTTCGAAAAGATAGAGGTGGAAGTTTCCGAGGAAATGGTCGATGAAGAACTCGAGGCCGCCCGCAAACGCCACGGCGAGCGGAAGTTCATCGAAGAAGACATCCGGGAAAACGATATGGCCAAGCTTTCAGCCAAAGAACTGGATGGGGACGAAATCAAAGCGGATGGCGTGGAATCGGAATTCAGCCTGCTGGTCAGCTCCATATCCGATGCAGAAGCCAAAGAACAGTTGCTGAATGGTAAAAAGGGCGACACTTTCCGGTTCAACCTCTTCGATCTGGAAGAGGACAAGGACGAAAAATACGTGCGCAAATATTTCCTCGAACTCAGCGATGATGATGATAGAGAAGTTGGGCGGCACTACGAAGTTACGGTAGAAGAGGTGAGCCGCATCGAGCCGGCGGAGCTCAACCAGGAGTTCTTCGACAAGTTCTTCGGAGAAGGGGAAGTGAGCAGCGAAGAGGAAGCCCGCGAAAAAATCCGGGGGCAGATCGAAAAGTTCTACAACAACCAATCGGAAGCCCTTCTTTTCCGGGATATGCAGGAGAAACTGATGGAAATCAACAAACCGGAGCTTCCCGAGAGCTTCCTCAAGCGATGGATGAAGGCCAGCAACGAAAACCTCACCGATGAGATCATCGAAAAGGAATACGATAATTTCGCCCAGAACCTGCAGTGGTCGCTGATCCGCAGCAAACTCGTAAAAAGGTTCGATATAAAAGTGGAAAGGGAAGAAGTCCTTGAAACCCTGAAGAACCGGGTGCGTAGTTATTTTGGCGGAGTGGCCCCGGGCATGGAGCACATCATTGACAGCACCGCCGCCCGGCTGATGGAGGATGAAAAGCAGGCCGGCCAGGCCTACGATGAGGTGCTCTCCGACAAGCTGTACGAAGCGCTGGCCGCTGAGGTGGAAATCGCCCCCAAAAAGGTGAGCCGGGAAGACTTCGAGGCTGAAGTCGCAAAAGCCAGAGAATCTTCGGCCGCTAACCAGGCATACGAAGAGGAGGAATAAAAACCACCCCCTATTCAACCGCTCAGCGGCCGATTTGTTATACAAATAATTATTTCACAAAGGAGGAGCGATCCTCGAAGAAAATTAGTTCGGCAATTTTGAAATCTGGTGAGGCCTGAAAGCCCGGAGGACTGAAGGCGCAGTACATTTCAAAATCTGAAGTGGCGAACTGATTCTTTCATCACTACACCAATACACAAAAGCTTTACCGCATGTTCCACAAAGATGAATTTATGAAGTATGCTACCCGCCACCTGGGGATGAGTAGCATGCATCTTGAAAAATACATCGATTCCACCACTCCGGCTTTCGCCCCCAATGTTCAGGGCTTCACCACCGCTATTATCGATGAGCGGATCAAGAACGTCTTTCCAATGGACGTGTTCTCCCGCCTGATGATGGACCGCATCATATTCCTGGGAGTCCCCGTAAATGACTATGTGGCCAATGTGATCCAGGCGCAGTTGCTGTTCCTGGAGTCCGACGACCCGAAACGCGATGTACAAATGTTCATCAACAGCCCCGGCGGCTCCGTAATCGCCGGCCTGGGTATTTATGACACCATGCAGTACGTCGCCCCCGATGTCAATACCATCTGTACCGGGCTGGCCGCCTCCATGGGCGCCGTCCTGCTCACTGCCGGCACCAAAGGCAAACGCACCTGCCTGTACCACAGCCGGGTGATGATCCACCAGCCACTGGGCGGCATGCAGGGCCAGGTAACGGACATGGAGATCTCCTACAGGCTGATCAAAGATATGCAGAAGCAGCTTTATGATATCCTGGCTGCTCACACCGGCCAGGCCTACGAAAAGATCGAGGAAGACTGCGACCGGGACAACTGGATGACCGCCGCCCAGGCCAAGGAATACGGCCTGATCGATGAAGTCCTCGACCGGAACAACCCAAAGAAAGAAGAATAAAGTTTTGCCGAAGATCCGGGCCTCTCGAAAAAAGAAAGGTTCGGATCTTCAGCTTATGTTAAATAGCCTATGATGCGACGCAGTAAGCAAAGTTATCGCTGTTCCTTTTGCGGGCGGGACAAATCCGAAGCCCTCATCCTGATCGCCGGGATAGACGGCCACATTTGTGAGGTCTGTGTGGAACAGGCGGGAGAGATCATCGAAGAAGAGCTCTACGGCGGTAAACGCAAGGAGGAAGGCAAGAAAGATTTCCTCATTCCCGACAAGATCACGCCAAAGGAGATCAAGGGCCACCTCGACCAGTACGTCATCGGCCAGAACGAGGCCAAGAAGTTCCTCTCCGTTGCCGTCTACAACCATTACAAACGGCTGCGGCAACCCCGCCATGACGAGATCGAGATCGAAAAGTCCAACATCGTCTTCGTCGGCCAGACCGGCACCGGCAAGACCCTGCTGGCCAAAACGATCGCCAAGTTCCTCAACGTCCCCTTCGCCATCGTCGACGCCACCGTCTTCACCGAAGCGGGCTACGTGGGCGAAGATGTGGAAAGCATCCTGAGCCGCCTGCTTCAGGTTTGCGATTACGACGTGGCCGCCGCCGAACGCGGGATCGTCTACATCGACGAGATCGATAAGATCTCCCGCAAGAGCGACAACCCCTCCATCACCCGGGATGTCTCCGGCGAAGGGGTGCAGCAGGCCATGCTGAAAATGCTGGAAGGGACCGACGTAAACGTCCCCCCCCAGGGCGGGCGCAAACACCCGGAACAAAAACTGGTCAAGATCAACACCAGCAATATCCTGTTTATCTGTGGCGGCGCCTTCGACGGTATAGAGAAGATCATCGCCCGCCGGGTCAATACCCAGGTCATCGGCTTTAAATCGGAAGAAGCCCAGATGATCGACCGGGACAATATGCTGCAGTATATCAACCACCAGGACCTGAAGAGCTACGGCCTCATTCCCGAACTGATCGGGCGCCTGCCGGTGCTGGCCTACCTCGAACCGCTCGACCTGGACGCGCTCAAACGCATCCTCATCGAGCCCCGGAACGCCCTGGTCAAGCAATACAAAAAACTGTTCGAACTGGAAGGCATCAAACTGGAGTTCACCGAAGATGCCATCGAATATATTGCCGAAAAGGCGCTGGACTTC
Organism: Phaeodactylibacter sp.; assembly: GCA_024103175.1. Lineage (GTDB taxonomy): Bacteria > Bacteroidota > Bacteroidia > Chitinophagales > Saprospiraceae > JACJXW01. Next base: position 130 of record JAGFJE010000365.1, on the reverse strand, counting down.
AAGCTCGGCGCCCGCGGCCTGCGCAGCATCTGCGAAGCCATTATGACGGACGCCATGTTCGACCTGCCTTCTACGCACGACGTCAAGAACTTTGAGATCAGCCGCGCCTATGCCGAGGAAAAGCTCGGCC
>JAGFJE010000652.1 GCA_024103175.1 Phaeodactylibacter sp. | reverse complement strand
GCCCAAGCCGGCGGGAGCCGGCGCAGCACACCTGCCCCTGGTTGAACCAGATAGCGTCGACCACGCCTTCCACCACGCTGTCCATGACGGAGACCTCGAAGACGATGAAGGGCGACTTGCCGCCCAGCTCCACGGACAGCTTCTTGCCCGAGCCGGCGGTGCCCTTGCGGATGATGCGGCCCACCTCGGTGGAGCCGGTGAAGGCGATCTTATCGATGTCCTGGTGTTTGGTAAGGAGGGCGCCCGTTTCGCCTGCGCCGGTGATGATGTTGACCACGCCGGGGGGCAGGCCGGCGTTCCGGCAGATCTCGCCAAACAACAGGGCGGTCAGGGGAGTGAATTCCGCCGGCTTGAGCACCACCGTATTGCCCATGGCCAGGGCGGGCGCCACTTTCCAGGCCAGCATCAGCAGGGGGAAGTTCCAGGGAATGATCTGGCCGACGACGCCCACTTCTTTATAATCCGGCAGTTCCGTATCCCGCAGCTGCGCCCAGCCGGCGTGGTGGTAGAAATGGCGGGCCACCAGGGGGATGTCGATGTCGCGCGTCTCCCGGATGGGCTTGCCGTTGTCGAGCGATTCCAGGACGGCAAAGAGGCGGCTGTGCTTCTGCACCTGCCTGGCCAGGGCGTAGAGGTAGCGGGCGCGGGCGTGGCCGCTCAGGGCGGCCCATTCCGGCAGGGCTTTTTTTGCTGCTTCCACGGCCCGGCCCACATCTTTTTTGTCGGCCTCGGCGATCTTGGCCAGGAATTCCTTATTGGCGGGATTGAAGCTCTCGAAGTATTTTCCGGACTTCGGCTTCTCCCATTCGCCGTTGATGAACAGCTGGAATTCGCTTTTATGGGCCTTCAGCCACTCATCGGCGGCCGTGCGGCTTTCGGGGGCGGGCCCGTATTCCATGGTGTCGAGTATTTTCTGGATCTTCATGGTTTATTTTTTTTCTTGCCACTAAAACACAAAGGCACGAAATCCGCACTAAGTAACGGTTAAATAATTTTAGTGGGGTTTTGTGTTTTAGAGCTTTAGTGGCATTCAACTCATAGGATGGCGGTAAGAGGCCGAGTACCTTCCCGTCACAAAGTGCTCCAACTGGCGTTCGATATCGCCCAGCAGGCTGCTGGCGCCGAAGCGGAACAGTTCGGGGCTCAGCCAGTCGTTGCCCAGTTCCTCTTTCATCAGGAAGAGCCACTCCAGGGACTGCTTGGCGGTGCGGATACCGCCGGCCGGCTTGAAGCCTACTTTGAAGCCCGTCCGCTCGTGAAACTCCCGGATGGCGCGCACCATGACGAGGCTGACCGGCAGGGTGGCGTTCACGCTCTCCTTGCCGGTGCTGGTCTTGATGAAATCGGAGCCCGCCATCATGCAGACGTGGCTGGCCTTGGCCACGTTCGTCAGCGTGGCCAGCTCGCCGGTGGCCAGGATGGCCTTCATGTGGGCCGGGCCGCAGGCCTCGCGGAAGGCGGCTACCTCCTCGTAGAGCTTTTCCCACTCCCCTCTCAATACATGGGCGCGGCTGATGACGATGTCGATCTCTTTTGCCCCCGATTTCACGGATTCGCGGATCTCGCTCAGTTTCTGCTTCATGGAGATCTGTCCCGCCGGGAAGCCGGTGGAGACGGCAGCCACGGGAATGTCCGTTCCCTTCAGGGCCTCCACGGCCGTTTCGATCAGGTTGTGGTAGACGCAGACGGCGCCGGTATGCAGCTGCATATCGCCTACCCCCAGGCTGTCCATCAGGTCTTGCCGCACCGGCTGCCGCGCTTTGGCGCAGAGGCGGACGACGTTGCCGGGCGTATCGTCGCCGGCCAGCGTGGTCAGGTCGATGCAGGAGATGGCGCGCAGCAGCCAGGCTGCCTGCCATTCCTTTTTGACCGTGCGCCGCTTGCCCAGGGTGGCCGCCCGGCGCTCCACCGCCGAGCGGTTGACGCGGATGCCTTTGATCACGTCCAGGTCGAGGGGGAGGATGGGGACGCGGGCGGGGGCTTCGGTTAGTTCTTTATGTTTGACGTTGTTTTTCATTTGCTGGAAAGTTGTCTTTGGCTAAGCTACCACTTTAGTATTGAATTCGCAACCTACTCACTTGTCAGTATTCAAAAGCCAATCTCCAATCTGCTCGGGGGTAATACAGGCAAATGTTGCTTCCGGATAGGCTTGCTCCCAGGGAGCATAACGAATACGGTGTTTTTTGGCATTCCACTTAAATTCATATCCGTACAAGCGGCCGTCCTTTTCCTCCACATAATCAATTTCAGCGCCCGTATGCGTTCGCCAGAAGTAGGTATTGGCATAAGAAAAGTGGTAAGCAAGCCACTTTTTTCGCTCTGCGATCAGAAAATTTTCCCATAAAGCACCCGTATCGTTGCGGATGTTCAGAGGGCTGAAATTATTGATCACCGCATTTCGAACGCCCAGGTCATAAAAATAGATCTTTGACATTTTGGTGATCTCTTTTCGCAGGTTACCGCTGAAACCAGGCAGTTTAAATACGACAAACCCCTTTTCCAAAAGGTCAATATAATTGGCTACCGTTTCCCTGCTTACTTGCAAATTATTGGCCAACTCTTGAATAGAAACCAATTGGCCAATCTGGTAGGCCAGTAATTGCACCAACTGATCCAGCTTTTCAGGATAACGGATATTGGCCAGCGCCAGTATGTCTTTATACAAATAAGCCCGCCTTAATTCATTGAGGTACTGAATTTTCCGATCCTTTCCGGGAATAGTAATGGCTTCAGGGTAATTGCCAAACAATAACAACTCTTCCAGCTGCGAATCCAGCATATAGGTAGGGTACTGTCTGAATCGGCGCCATTCTTCCAGAGATACGGGAAACAAGGTATAGGTCCAGGTACGCCCGGTGAGGGGCTCAACGATCCGGTTCGCCAGGTCCAATGAAGAAGAACCACTAACAATAACTCTTAATTCCGTCTTCTGGTCATGAATGATCTTTAGGTTGATGCCAATATCCGGTATTCTTTGGGCTTCATCGATGAAAAGCAACTCATGATCGCCGATTAACCTTTTCAGTCGAAGAGGATCCCGACTGGAAAGAATATCTATATATTCTCCAGAGTCTGCATTAACAAAAAGCGTTTTCTTATTGAGTTGCCGGAGCACTTTATCAATAAGGGTTGTTTTTCCTACCTGGCGGCTCCCATAAAGAATAATGATTTTATGGCTGCTTTGTAGTTCTTCTGTAAGGCGCTGTTCCAGTATTCGGTATATCATGCACAACTATTTGCACAAATAACGCGATTTCCGTTGGTTCAACCTAGTAAATAGCGTGATTTCCTTGGTTTAGACAAAGAACAGACTTGACAAGTCTACGAGAGTATCCTCGCGGCCGAGACTTGTCAAGTCTCCTACTAAGCGATCCAAAGATACAACACCGCGGCCAGCACGCCTCCCACCACCGGCCCCACCACCGGCACCCAGGCGTAGTCCCAGTGGCTGCTGCCCTTATCGCTGACGGGCAGCAGGGCGTGCATGGCCCGGGGCGCCAGGTCGCGCGCCGGGTTGATGGCGTAGCCCGTGGTGCCGCCCAGGCTAAGGCCGATGGCCAGCACGAGCAGGCCTACCGGGAGGGCGCCCAGGGAGCCCAGGCCTACCGGCTGAGTGGGGTCGCCGGCAGCCACGTTGGGCCCGGAGAGGAACAGCACGGCGAACATGAGGACAAAGGTGCCCAGGATTTCGGAAAACAGATTATGGCCGTTGCTTCTAATCTGTGGCACCGTGCTGAAAGTGGCGAGCTTCAGCACCGGGTCTTTCGTCTCCCGGTAATGCTGCGCGTAGGTGAGCCATACCGCTACAGCGCCCAGCGCCCCGCCGATCAGCTGCGCCAGAATATAAGGCCCCACCGCCTCCCAGGAGAACTTGCCGGCCGCCGCCAGCCCGATGGTCACCGCCGGGTTGATGTGGGCGCCGCTGAAATCCTGCGCGACGAACACCGCCACGAACACGGCCATTCCCCAGCCGAAGGTGATGACGATCCAGCCGCTTTGGTGGCCTTTGGTTTGGTTGAGGACAACGTTGGCCACGACGCCGTTGCCTAGTAAAATGAGGAGGAAGGTGCCGATGAGCTCGGCGGTGAATGGAGACATGGTTTGGGCGTTTTGTTGGCGGGAAGATAGAAAAATTTAAGTTCTTCTGATCGGAGGCCGGCTGGAAAATGATTCCGGCTCAACCTGCTTTACCACCAGCTAAATTAAAGATGGCAACCACTCATCTGAAAATGGGAATTGATCTGTTCCAGGCTATATTACACCGTTAAGCCTTGTCACCTTAAATAAATCAAAAATGGAAACATTCCAGTTGAATGAACAAGTTAAAACGGGAAATGCCGATTGGCGTTCACTGATAAATGAGCTTGGAAAGGATTTTGCCGGCCGGGCCGGGCATTATGATCTGACGGGGGCCTTTGTATTTGAAAATTACGAACAACTCAAAGCCCTGCGTTTTTTCTCTGCCATGATCCCGGTAGAGTTGGGCGGAGGCGGAATCAGCCATGCCGAAATGTGCGACATCATCCGCATCATGGCCCATTATTGCAGCTCAACGGCCCTGGCTTTTTCCATGCACCAGCACCTGGTGGCCGCTACTGTTTGGAAATACAGACATACGGGCGAAGGCGCGCCCCTGTTGCAGCGCGTGGCAAAAGAACAACTGGTGCTAATCAGCACCGGCGCCAGAGACTGGCTCGAATCCAACGGCGAAATGGAGAAAGTGGATGGGGGGTACCTGTTTTCCGGAAAGAAATTTTTTGCCAGCCAGTCGGCCGGAGGAGATATGGCCATCACCAGCGCTCCCTGGCTGAATGCCGGTAACGAGTGGCAGGTGCTGCATTTTGGCGTGCCGATGACAACGGAAGGCGTGACGGTTCTGGACGACTGGGACGTTCTGGGCATGCGGGCCACCGGCTCGCAGGCCATACAATTCGATAAGGTGTTCGTCCCGGATTCAGCTATTTCACTGGCCAGGCCCAAAGGAGAATTCCACCCTGTCTGGAATGTTGTCCTGACGGTAGCCATGCCCCTGATCATGTCGGCCTACGTTGGCACGGCGGAAAAAGCCGCTGAAATAGCCCTTTCGATCGGAAAGAAATACCAACGAAATGAAAGCCATATGGCTTATATCATCGGCAAACTGAACAACAGCCTGATCGGCGCCCAGACGCAATGGAGGGCGATGTATGCGCTCACCAATAATTTCGATTTCCAGCCGGATGAAAATATCTCCATCGACATACTGAGCCTGAAAACCAATGTTGCCGACGCTGCTCAGCAAACCGTCAGCGAGGCCATGGAAGCGATCGGCGGGCAGAGTTTCTACCGGAAAAATGTACTCGAGCGTTTGTTCAGGGATGTGCAGGCGGCAGGGTTCCATCCGCTGCCGAGGTGGGAGCAGTATCAGTTTACCGGAGAAAGATTGTTGGCCGGATCTTAACCCAAGTTCGACAACTTGTCCCGTACCCATAGGGCCGGGATGTAGCCCCCAATGGCCGTTCGCTATTCGCTGTTCGGTTTTCGCGCCATCCTCGGGCAGGCGAACTCCGAACCGCCGAATACCGAACTGCCGAACTGGGCTAACTGATCAGGTTCCCCTCCTCATCCCACTCCGCCACCGCATTCCGGTCCGGGTTGGCGCACTTGGCCAGCCACTCCTCATCGTAGCTCAGGCCGTGCTCCGCCAGGACTTCTTCGGGGACGCCGTCCCATACATTGGAAATATTGCCTTTGTAGCCCAGGCTTTCGATGCCCATCTTAGTGGTGTAGTAGCCGGTGAGGGTGAGGCTTCTGAGCAAAGAGAAGAATACGACGCCCTGTTGCAGTTCCGGCGCCTCCTCGTTGGGATGGGCGATCTGGTCGAGCAGCTGCTTTTGCTGTTCCGGGGCGCAGGCGATGAACTCTGCCCCGAATGTGCGGTTGGCACGGTGGTTCAGCCACATCATGCCGCCCCGGAGGGGCAGCTGGTGCTCGGGAATGTCCTTGGCGATGAATTCGATGAACTCCGGAACACCGGCGTCGGTAGCGGAGCCGAAGTTCTCGTCGGCAGGCAGGATGATATCGCACAAGACGGCCAGGGCCGTGATCTCCGTTTCGGTAAAAAAAGTTTCGCTCATCAGCTTCGCATCCCTTTCCGTTTCCGCCGGGGTCCGGCCGTAACCGTCCGAATCCGATGTATCCGGCGCTGCCGGTGTATCTTCCGTTTGCGCTTCCGGCCGACAGCCCGTCAGCAGGGCGCCGCCGGCAAGAGAGCCCAGAAGCAGTGATTTTATGGTTTCTCTGCGGTCCATGCTCAAATATTTTGCTTTTTCAGTTGATCGATAATATAATCCGAGGTGCGCCAGGCCAGCGCCATGATCGTCCAGGTCGGGTTCTTATCCGCCTGGGAGACGAAGGGGCCGCCGTCGACGACGAAGACGTTTTTGGCGTCGTGCAGCTGTTCGAACTCGTTGGTAACCGAACGTTTGGGGTCTTTGCCCATGCGGGTGGTGCCCACCTCGTGGATGATCATACCGGGCGCCAGCAGGCCGTAGTCCTCCTCCTTGCCGGGCGTCGGGCCGATGCGCTCCCCGCCCATATTGTGGAAGATCTCGTTGAAGGTATCCTGCATGTGCCGGGCCTGGCGGCGCTCCTGATCGGTCCATTTGTAGTGGAAGCGCAACACCGGAATGCCGAACTCGTCGACCGTATCGGGGTCGATCTCGCAGTAGTTGTCTTCGCGGGCGATGCTCTCTCCCCTGCCCGACAGGCCGACCACCGCTCCGTAGTATTTGCGCACCTCGTCCCGCAGGCCGGGCCCGTAGCTCCCGTTGATGTCGCCAAAGAACTGGTTCATTTGAGTGATGCCGAAACCAAAACCGTAGGAGGGCATGCCCAGGCCGCCCCATATCTCTATGTGGTAGCCCCGGGCGAAATCGAGTTTTTTATTGTCCAGCCACCAGGGGGAATACACGTGGAAGCCCCCTACCCCATCCTCGTTGTACATCTTGCGGTTTGTCAGGGCGGGCACAAAGGCTGCTCCCGAAGCGCCGGTGGAGTCGTGCAGGTATTTGCCCACCAGGCCGCTACTGTTGCCCAGCCCGTCGGGGTGCTGCCGGCTCCGGGAATTCAGCAGGATGCGGGCGGAGCCGCAGGCGGAGGCCGCCAGGACGATCACTTTTCCGTTGATCTGGTATTCCTTCCGGTCTTCCTTATTGATATAGGAGACGCCAACGGCCTTGCCTTCTTCATTGGTGACCACCTCCCGTACCATGGAATTGACGAACAGATCGATCTTCCCTCCGGACTTCTGGGCCGGAAAGATGAGGCAGGTGCCCGCCGAAAAATCGGCGTACACCATACAGCCCCGGCCGCACTGCCCGCAGAAGAAACAGGTGCCCCGGTCGTTATTGATGCGTTTGGTCAGCATGGACAACCGGCCAGGGATCACCGTTACGCCGGCCTTGCGGGCGGCGTTGATGTAGTAGAGTTCGTGCAGCCTCGGCTTGGGCGGGGGCAGGAAGAACCCGTCCGGCTCGTTGGGCAGGCCCTCTTTGCTGCCGAATACGCCGACCAGCTTGTCGACCTTGTCGTAATACGGTTTTACCTCCTCATAACCAATGGGCCAGTTGTCGCCCAGGCCGTCGATGTCCTTCCGCTTGAAATCCCTGGGGCCGAAGCGCAGGGAGATGCGCCCCCAGTGGTTGGTGCGGCCGCCCAGCATGCGGGCGCGGAACCATTCGAACTGGGTGCCCGGCGCCCGCGTATAGGGCTCGCCCTCGATCTCCCAGCCGCCGTAGGCGGCGTCGAAATCACCGAAAGCGCGGGTGGAGCCGGCGCCCCGGCGCGGAGATTCCCAGGGCCAGCGCAGCTGGGTGCGCTGCTCCGGGTTGGCGGGGTCGAAATGGGGGCCGGCTTCCAGGACGGCGACTTCCAGGCCCGCCTCGGAGAGCACCTTGGCCGCCATGCCGCCCCCGGCGCCGGAGCCGACGATGACGGCGTCGTACACTTTAGGGGAATTCTTTATCTGCATAGGGTTGGATTTTCGCTTGAATCCGGTGTAAGGTAAAAAAAACTGGGAAAAAGGGAGGGCTGCGTTTCCGCTTCAGCGATTTTTCAACCACTATATCAACCATTTTTGTATTTCTGCTCCGTGAGTTTTGCCTGCCTTGAGTTTTTCCGGCCTGGGAGTTTGAAAAAGCGGCCCTGGTTGTAGTTTTTTAGGCGTTGATTCGATGAACGCATTTTTTGGACTCTTTTATGGGCCTTTTGGCTGGAAGGCGCGTGGTGTATTTAAACGGCGGTTTGGGTGGACTCCAAACCAATACTCAAATGAAGGACATCGGGAGTTTTCGTCGTTTGCGTCATAGAGCCATAAGGAGAGCATATTATTTTTTGTTAACATCAGTGTTGAATTTCAATTTAACAGCAGTTTGCCCATAGAGGGTAAAAGACCGGAATTCATCCTTTTTTATAAACATAACTCTCACACCGGTATTTGGATGAATAAATTCAAGTTCATTGCCAACAACCGGGGTAAGTTTATACTCGTCCCCATTAGGAAAAATTAGTGAAATAAGGTTATGGGTTTCATCAAATTTGATTGAAAGATCTACTTGATTGTTCCACTTGTATTCACCTGGCAGCCCCTTCAAAACTTCTGAACTTACTTGTTTCCGCTGAACATTTGTTTGCTTAAAATGCTGCCAGTTGTATACTTGTGAGGCTGATAACATTAGTTCATTCCCCAGCGCCCCACCATTATCTGAATTAATCAAATAGGCCAAACCATTTCCGCTCGTAAGGCTTATTGTCATTCCTGTTCGGTAACCGGCATTGCCTCCATAGTGCGTGATAGAAATATCATCACCAGAACGGTTCAATATGAATCCATAAACATGGCCGTCTCGTTCGTGGCTTATTATCGATTTAATATCGGACTGTGAAAATATCGAGCTTTTGCCTTGATAGGCTCTATAAATTTCAATTAGAAATGTAGCCATATCAATTGAGTTGCTCCAAAGCCCTGCTGCAGCTTGCTCTGGATGGTTTCGCCAGCCTCCATCTATAAGGTTCCCTGATTGGGTGTAACCTTTGGCTACCTCATCAGACTTTGAGGCGGGTAAAGGTTGTGTGAACTCAGAGTGCTTCATTCCGGCAGGTTCAAGAATCCATTTTTTCATGATATTCGAGAACTCATCATTGTATATGTCTTGAAGAGCCTGTTCAGCTAAGGTGTAGGCGCCACCGGAATAAGCCAGTGTTTCATTAGGCGGTGTGATAACTTCGATAGCAGGGGAATTGACCCCGGCGCTACCCCTTAAAATATCCAGATCAGAGGGCAGGGGGAGATCTTTGGCGTATCCCTCATATCCGCCAGAAGTGATTCCTGAAGTATGGGAGAAAATATTACGGAATGTGACTGGATTCTCTGCTGTTTGTTTACCTTGGGGCAGTACAAAATCCTTCAGGTAATTTTGGATATTTTTATCCAGGTCTATTTCACCGGCGGCATGCATACGTAGTGCCGCTAAAAACGTTACTGGTTTAGACAGTGATGCTGCCTGGAATATGCTCGTACAGCCTAGTTTTTGTTCTTCGGGAAAATTCGCATTTTGATAAATGTCTGCCCAGGCAATCTCACCTTGATTTATTACTGCAAGAGATAATGTCGGAATATTATACGTTGACATTTCACCTGTTATGGAGCTGAACTTTTCCGGCTCTCCCAAAAACTTCACTTGCCCACGAATTCCACGTTCTAGTTGGACTTTTCTTTCAACTGATTCTTTTTGGCTAATGCAACCTGTATTAAAGTTGCGGGTGCTTGAATCGTTGGAATCTTTTGGCAGGTAGGAACAAGAACCAATAAAAACCAAAACAAAAGATTGAAAAATCATTTTTTTCACAAGTACCTTCATATGCATAATCTCGACCATGTTTTTTTAGATGTTAACATCTTTGTATCCGAACAAAGGTAACGAAAACACAACTTTATGCCCGTTTGTAGAAGACTAAGGGGCCGGAGAAAAATAAGTTCCCCGTATCAAATGGGAGCCTTTCGATGGACTCTCAAAATTGGGCCTGGCAGGCGGCTGGAGGCCAAAGAAACGGCGGGTTGAGCGAACCTTATGAGAAAGGATTACCCGACCGGGAATCAAAAATAGAAATAATTGTAACCGACTGTTGCCCTACTTCATATACCAAAGAAATATAACGGGTGAGCACACAACGGCGGAACTTTGGAAATTTTTTGGAAGGTGGGCACAGATGCTTAAATCTTTGGAGGTTTTCGATCAGAGCATCCAGTTTGGCATTCAGTTCCAAGGCCTCATCCACAGAATGTCAGGAAATTTCATCCAGTAGAGTCAGATAGCCTTCTTCTGCAGTCTTGGTGAATTCTACTTCAATCATTGAAGGCAATTGTACTAACGGTTGCCCAAAATGCCCTTTGCTTTTCCCTTAACCTGAGAGTACGGAACAGTCTGGCCAGCGCCGGCATCAGCCTTCCCCTGCTCAATCCTTTCTTTCTCTTCATTCGACAAGGTATCCCACCAATCCGCTTCCCCCAGCAGGCAAGCAAAGAGAGCAGCTATCTGCGCCAGGATTTCCGGGTCATCGGTTTCCACCACCATCCGGTGTAAGTTATTCTTCAATTCTGCTACGCTCATCAAACTACTGATTTGATTAACCTAAAGATAACGGTTTTGGCCCAATTATCGTTCTTTTGTTGCGCTGACTTTTCCTTCAGCTACAAGAATAAGGCGAAGGCGAAACACCTTTACATGAGCCTCATGGCTAAAGTTCATTTATACCGACCTTTTCCTGGACCCCTCCCCGTAAAACCCACCCAAACCAGGCCATCCGCTTGCGCTGTAAGGGAATCACCGGAATGAAGATAGCCGGCTGCAACATGACCAAAAATATCTGAACGATAAGCAAAAGCCTTTTGCCCGAGAATCCGTATATTGAGATATTGATGAAGTTGTGCGTCACTCCGGGCCATGGTTTAAGCAATTACGGCCGCTAAAACCCATATCATGCTCCTGCCCAAACCCATAAAAACCCTCCTTGCCGCCGGGCTGGCCCTGTTTTTTGTCTTTTCCGGAATATCCCAACCCGATCCTCAATTTGAGCGCCATTAAACATTCCTGAAAAGTTGTACACCATGGCCGAAAGGGTTTTCAGGCCATGCACCCTCTTCAAAAGCATTTGGCTTTCCGGTGAAAGCCCTGGGGCCCCAATATCAGCACCTTTATACCACCAGTGATTGATAACCAATACTAATTGGATGGTCCGGCCATTTCATTAGAGCTTATCTGGAGCCGGAACTATTGATGCGGCCCCATTAGCTATCGGGACGGGTTCTCAGAAACCAATTTTCGCCCAAACGGCACCTCCAAACAACGTCAAACCTCCGTGCGTCAGCCTAAAACCAGAGATATGAACCCCAGCAATTTTATTTTCGCCATTTTCCTGATTGGGCAGGCCGCTTTGCCCCCCGGCACTTTCGCTCAAACTTCCAATTTCGAGCTTATCTCCTTTAAACTGGCCGATAAATTCATCTTAGTTAGAGGTTCGGCGGATGGTAGGCCGGGAAACTTTATCATTGATACGGGATTTGATGGCGTCCTGCTCAACCATCTGTATTTCGAGGGCAAGAAGAACAACAAAGTGGTGCATGGCATAAACGGGCGGGCCGGGGAGGTTGGGATAAAATATGTGGAACTGAGCCTCGGAATGATGGGAGCGGCAGGAAAACCTATACAAGAGATATGATCGTGAACAACCACTGAGTTCCTCTACAGCTATTCTGGCAATCCCAGCAATCCTGTCATCCTGTCCCTACTCATACATCTCCTCCAGCCCCGTCCCCGCCAGCTCCGCCAGGAAACCGCCCACCTCATCGGTCACCATCTCCAGATACACCCGCCCTTTTTCGGCGGTGGATTTCGCCGGGTTGCCCACGCCGGTATCTTCGGTCACTTTCGTCCAGTGGCGCTGGGAGGTGGCCCAGCCTTCTTTGAAGCCTTTGAAGCGGTAGTTCTTTCCCTTGCCTGGGCCGGCTTCTTCCAGAGGCCGCACCAGCTCCGGGTGGAGGTGCAGGATAATACTCGTCTCCAGCTCGCCGGCGTGGTCTCCCGGCTCGTCGAAGTACTGCCTGGAATCGCCGATGCGCCAGAAGTCGACGCCGCAGGCAAACAGATCCGGGTAGTCGACGGCCAGCTCGCGGATCATAGTCTTGAAGTTGTTGCCGCCATGGGCGTTGAGGATCACCAGCTTGCGGATGTCGTGGCGGAGCAGTACGTCTGACACGTCCTTCAGGATGGCGTACTGCGTGCTCGGGTTCATATTGATGCACAGCTTGACGTCCAACTGGCCGGTATTGACCCCAAAGGGAATGCCGGGCAGGACGATCACTCTGGCGCCCTGCTCCCAGGCCTTACGGGCGCCCTCGGCTGCCACATACTGCGACTCGAAGTTGTCGGTAGCGTAGGGCAGGTGGTAGTTGTGCGCCTCGGTGGCGCCCCAGGGCAGGACGGCCACCTGGTAGTCGGTGTCCTTTACGGTTTTCCAGTTTGTTTCGGCGAGGAGGTAGGGGCGTGCTTGCATGCGTATTAAGGTTTTTGAAGATAAGGAAAGAAAAAAACTACAATTTTGGAATTAAAAATACTATTTTTGTAACAAAAATGGAATTATACATTCCAAGATTTCTGGATTTGCCGAAACAAAATTGCTTTCTGTTCGGGCCGAGAGGGACTGGAAAGACTACTTTCCTCCATAACCACCTGCCAGATGCGTTGTGGCTGGACCTGCTAAAACCCGAAAATTATCGCCAATATAAGGCCCACCCGGAACGTTTGGAAGAACTTACCCTGGGAAATCCTCAAAAAAAAGATGTCGTGATCGCTGAGATCCAGAGGGTTCCTGAATTACTGCCGTTGGTTCACAGCATCATTGAAAAAAAACGAGGCCATCGGTTCATTCTAACCGGATCGAGTGCACGGAAACTCAAATCTACCGGTATTGACTTGTTGGGAGGCAGGGCCATACGTAAAACGATGCACCCCTTCATGCTTTCCGAATTACCAGCCCCCCTAACGCTTACCGAGGCCTTACAGTTCGGCTTGTTGCCAATCGTTTATCAGTCTGCGGACAAAAAAGCCACCCTCAATGCTTATGCTTCCTTATATATTCAACAAGAGGTTTTTCAGGAATCACTAACCAGGAATATCGGCGATTTTTCCCGTTTTCTGGAAGCTATCAGTTTATCGCACGCAGCCGTCCTCAATGTGAGCAATGTAGCCCGTGACTGCAGCGTAGAAAGGAAAACTGTGGACAACTATATCCAGATCCTGGAGGATATCCTGCTTGCCTTTCGCCTGCCGGTATTTACGAAAAGGGCGTCCAGGGCCATGTCTTCCCATCCGAAGTTCTATTTCTTTGACGCAGGCGTATTCCAGGCCCTGCGCCCCAGGGGGCCGCTGGACAAGCCTGAAGAGATTGGAGGAGCGGCTCTGGAAGGCCTGTTGGCGCAACATCTGCGCGCCTGGATAGCGTATTCCCCAGATCCTTTCACCCTATACTTCTGGCGTTCGCAGAGGGGCGTAGAGGTAGATTTCATTCTATATGGAGAAGAAGGCCTGTACGCCATTGAGGTAAAAAACAGCAACAGTATCCGCCCGAAAGACCTGAGAGGGCTGAACGAATTTGGAAAGGATTACCCGATCAGCCGGCGAATTCTCTTATACAGAGGAAGCGAAAGATTAATGAAAAATGGTATCCTGTGCTTGCCCTGCGAAGAATTCCTTGCCGGCTTGTCTCCGTCAAAAAGAATGGGCGTATTTTTTGATTAGCACCTTCGGCTTAAGCATCGGGGAAATAGTCGTAAAAAAGGCCGGACAATACATCGTAAAAACCCCAGCCTTGCTGGAGGTGGTTTTCGAGCTGTTTTTTGGTGAGTTTTTTTGCCATAGGGCAATGGTCGCTTTTTTGCAAAAATAAGCAATTGAATGGGTTCAGACTTGGTAAGTTTTCGAAACTGTATGTGTTTAGCGGTGCTCCAGGTGACATCTTTCGCCTATTCACCGAACTATAGCTTATAGCCATGTTGTTTGAAGGCGAAAGGTGTCATCTGGTAACTCGAGATGACACCTTTTTGCCCTTCAATCCTTAGTATAGAGCTTAATCGTCAGTAACAAAGGCAAAAAGATGTCACCTCGACGCTAACCAAATACTCGAAACTTACCAAGTCTTGGCTCCCAAATGGGGGAAGTTATTTTTCTTTTTATCAAAGACGGCGGGGCTTGGCGGTTCCGGCATCAGATACTGCAGGACTATTTTCGGGAGAAGGAGGGGATGGAGGGTTTAGGCCGTCGCCCATAGTTTTCGACGACGGCCTAAGCCTTTGACGAAGAGCTGTGGCGCCGGGCGATGACATGAGTGGAGTAGATGATATACGTGCGATCAGGATGATCGCCGCACGATTAGTTCTGCAGCGGCCAGGCCCAGATCATCCGGTTGCCCTGTTTCATGAGGTAGCCGATCTTTTCGCCGCGCTCCACGCGGTAGAGGTTGAATTCGCCGAAGGGTTCGATGCGGTCGTAGTCCGCCTCGATGAGGATGTTGCCGGATGTATCGGCCAGCCCGAAAAAGCGCTGGGGGTTGGTGCCGATATTGCCGTCCGCCTGCCGTTTGACGAATCCGTATTTGGGCGGCACCACCATGACGCCCCGCTTGTTGATGGCGCCGAAACGCTGCTGCCCTTCTTCGTCCGGGGACAGAGGCTGAACGGCGGCAATGCCCGCTTCGAAGGGGGAGATGTAGCTGAAGTACCGGCCGAAGAGATTGTTGCCGGAAGCATCGGCGTAGTAGAACTTCGGCGGCGGACTTTTTGCATTGGGCTTTTCTGTTTCTGCCAATACCGGCGGCAGGGCTTCCTTCATGCCGAAGATGCCTTCGGAATAGAACAGGACGGTGTCGTTTTTCATAAAAACCAGCTCTCCTTTGCGGTTGATCACCTGGTTCTCGCCGTTGTTGTTCACGAGGGTATACCCGTTGTAAAAAGGCTGCGTTCGATCGAACGGGCCCCGGATGCGCAACTCGCCGGCCGTATCGATGAACGACCAGGCCTGCCGGCTGTTCAGGCGCACGGCAGCCATCCCTTCCGATACAGTATCGATCTCTACGTACTGGAAGGGGGCCGCCTGCTTTCCTTCCTTGTCGAAAAGCCCCCAGCGCCCGTTCTCCGCCTGCACCTGGGCATAGCCGTTGACGAAAGGCGCTATTTCCCGGTAGGCGGGCGCCATCAGTTCCCTGCCTTCGGCATTGATCAGCCCCCGGAGCCCGGTTTCCCGGGCGGTGACGACGGCCAGCCCGGAGGCGTCGAACGGCTGGATGTCCTGGTAGGCCCCGGCCAGGGGAATGCGTTGCCCGTTGGTGTCGATAACGGCCGGCTCCGGGGTTCCGCCCGGCGCCCGGACGGCCGCCACCCCGTGGGAGAAGTCCATAGGGAGAAAAAATAACGTCTGCAGGATAGAATCCCGGGTGTAGGCCTGCAGCCGGTTCAATTCCTCGTGTTCAAAGAAGAAAGCGGGCGAAATCACTACCTGCCCCGTCCTGTCGTAACACCCCCACCGGTTGCCCTCGCCCTTGAACCAGCAGCGCCCGCCCCTGAAGTTGCCCAGGAACGGCCAGCCCGCGGCGGGGAGCGAGGTACGGAAGGCCATCTCGCCCCGTTTATTGATAAAGGCGCAATAGCCGCTGGTATCGGCCACCGCGGCCAGCCCCTCGGCAAAGGGGCGGGCTTTGAGGAACTGCGGGGGGATGGCCACCTTTCCCGTGCTGTCGACGTAGCCCCAAAGTTTGTTCTCATCGTAGAAATGGGCCAGCCCTTCCGAGAAGGGGCGCAGGCGGGTGCGGTTGATGAACAGTTCGTGGCCCCGGGAATTGAAGAAGAAGACCGGGGTCCTTCGTTTCGAAACGCTAAAGTGATCCGGGAATACCGTGATGTCGTCGTAGGCAGGCTCGATCAACACCTTTCCCTGTTCGTCGATGACGCCGTAGTCGGCATCCGGGCGGCCGTAGACGTCCCGGCCGTCCTCGCTCCTTTCCAGGATCAGGGCCAAGCTTGCGCTGTCT